>NZ_JBEZZR010000068.1:0-21617 GCF_040639325.1 Actinoplanes sp. NPDC023936
GCCCGGTCCGCCGACCGGGCGCGCGGCCCCGGCCCACCACCCGAGCCGCCGCAAGGGTGTGAGGTGGGCCTGTCATCACGTCTATCGGGAGCGCTTCGCCGCTGCGACGCGCTCGCGGATGTAGTCGGCGTTCGCTGTCGCGCCGACCGGGTCGCCGTACGGGCCGTAGGGCGTCACGTAGGCCGGCTCGTCCCGCTGGATGCGCCAGTTCTCGGCGAGTGGACCGACGTCGACCGTGTCGTAACCGATGCTGTCGAAGAAGTCGGCCACCGCCTTCTTGGCGGTCTCGTCGTCGCCGGCGATGGGCAGGGCGGACCGTTCCGGTGAGCCGGCCGGGCGGGCCAGCGAGCGCAGGTGCTCGTACCAGATGGTGTTGAAGCCCTTCACGACGAAGGCGTCGGCGAAGTGCTTCTGGAGCAGCTCACCGGTGGTCGTCGAGCCGTTCTCCAACTCGGCGAACTCGCCGTCGCGCTCCGGGTAGTAGTTGTTCGTGTCGATCAGGATCTTGCCGGCCAGCGGCGCCGCCGGGATGTCGCGGTAGGCCTTCAGCGGCACCGTGACCACCACGATGTCGGCTGCCGCGGCCGCCTCGGCGACCGTCGCCGCGCGGGCTTTCGGGCCGAGCTCGGCGACCAGGGAGGCGAGGGTGGAGGGACCGCGGGAGTTGCTGAGCACCACGTCGTGGCCGGCCGCCACCGCGAGACGTGCCACGGTGCCGCCGATGTTCCCGCTGCCGATGAGTCCGATCGTCGTCATGTCAGCGCGAACCTCCCGCGATCCCCGGCAATTCCGGCCGGTGACCGGAATCGCACAGGATCAGACCGGCCGGTGACCGGAGGTGCACAGGATCGAACCGGCCGGTGATCGCACAGGATCAGAGCTGAGGCGCGCCGGCCCACGTCGCGGTCTCGTAGGGAGCGATCACCATGGCGCAGACCGGGTCGCTCTCGCAGACCACGCCGTGCACCACGAAGTCCGGCTCGGTGAAGCCCTCCTCGTGGCCGCGGATCAGGTCACGGAGGCTGTTCTTGATCGCCT
This sequence comes from Actinoplanes sp. NPDC023936, assembly GCF_040639325.1. Taxonomy (NCBI): domain Bacteria; kingdom Bacillati; phylum Actinomycetota; class Actinomycetes; order Micromonosporales; family Micromonosporaceae; genus Actinoplanes; species Actinoplanes sp. NPDC023936. The sequence continues at coordinate 1,039 of NZ_JBEZZR010000068.1, forward strand.
GGGTGACGTACCCCTCGCTGGTGCCCTCGTGCTCGACGAAGAGCCCGCCCTTGCCGTCCAGGCGCTGCACCCAGCCGATGCCGGCCCACGCCTGCTCGCCGGGGAGGGTCGCGTACTGGTCGGCGTAGACGCAGTACAGCTTGTCGCCCCACGCGCCGACCGGGACCGGGGCCTTGCCGGTCGCGTCGACCGACGTGCCGGGCGGGATGACGCTGGAGAGCCGCACCAGGTTGTAGACGGCGAGGTCGGCGTTGACCAGCGCGTCGTGGAAGGCGGACAGGGTGGTGGTGCCCTGGCCGGTCACCTTGACTACGGGAATCTGGTCGTACACCGCGGAGCTACGCACGTTTTGCTACCGGCCTCTCGACTCGAACTGACTGTCTCGCGAGTTCTTGTCGGCTGCCGGGCGCGGGACTGAAGTGTTCAGACCGATCAGAAATATCGGGGTCGCCAGGAGCAGCAGGCCGGCGGCCCCGATCGCGACCCGGGTGCCGGCCGCGGCGGCCAGCAGGCCCCAGAGCGCGGTCAGCGCCGCCACCACCGTCCTGTCGGTGACGGTCCAGGCGGCGAGGACCCGGGCCACCCGGTCCTGCGGGGTGCGGTCGAGGCGCTCGGTCGCCATCAGCGGGCTGAACACCGAGGCGCTGACGATCAGCAGGAACTCGGCGACCATCACGATCGCCAGCCCGGCCACCCCGGGCGTGACCAGCGCGAGCGGGAACGACCAGCATGCCCGCAGCGCGCCGGCCACCCGCAGGACGCGGGTGCGGCCGTACCGCAGGGCGAGCGGGCGGGCCAGGCTGGAACCGAGAAGACCACCGAGGCACGGTACGGCGAACGCCAGCCCGTACTGCCATGGCGGGAAGCCGAGCGTGCCCAGCATCAGCACGGCCAGCAGCGGCGCGGTCGCCATGATCAGTCCGTTGACCAGGACCGTGTTGAGGTAGAGCGGGCGCAACCGCGGATCGGTCAGCAGGTGACGCCAGCCGGTGGCGAGGTCGGCCCGGCTGATCCGCCGGCGCGGCCGGTCGGGTGGCGGCTCACGATCGCCGGCGCCGCGCAGGAACAGCGCCGAGACCAGGAAGCTCGCCGCGTTGGCGGCCACCGTGAGCACCGGGCCGAAGAGGCCGACCGCGGCGCCGCCGAGCGGCGGGCCGAGCACGGTGGCGGTCCACGTGGTGGTCTCGAAGCGGGCGTTCGCCTCCAGCAGGCTCTCCCGGGGGACAAGCCATTTCAGGAACGCGCCGGAGGCGGCCCGGAACGTGATGTCGGCGGTCACCGCCACCATCGACACCACGAGCAGCTGGCCGAACGTGAGCACGTCGAGGGCGTAGGCGACCGGCACGCTGACCATCGCGGCGAACCGCACCAGGTCCGCGCCGACCATCACCGGTCGTTTGCGGCGGAACTCCACCCACGGGCCGAGCGGGATCGCGGTCAGCGCGCCGACCGCCAGGCCGGCCGCCGCGAGCAGGCTGACCCGGGCCGGACCGGCGTCCAGGGCGAGGATCGCGATCAGCGGGAACGCGTCGAACGCCAGCCAGGTGCCGAGGGTGCTGACCGCGTACGCCGCCCACAGCCACCCGAACCCCCGCCCCATGCGACCGGAGCCTAGCGATACCGACGATCAGCCGGGGGTCGCGATCACGATCGGGCCGGCCGGCAGGTCGAACACCCGGCCCGGTGTCCCGGTCGCCGCGTTCACGGTGACCAGCGCCGACCGGTTGCCGGGCGCCCGGGTCAGCACGTAGGAGGCGGCGCCGTCGGCGCGGTGCACGATCTCCCACGGCTGGGCGCCGACACGGATCGGCGGCCCGGCGCGGTCGGCGGCGGTGTCGATCCAGCCGATCACCGGGACGTCGGTGCTGCCGTAGACGTACACCCGGTGGCTGCCCGGCGCGGCGCTCAGCCGCCACGCGTTGCCCAGGCCGGTCACCGGAATCTCGGCACGCACCCGGCCGGTGGGCCCGTCGACAGCGACCACGACGCCGCCGCAGAGCGCGTAGAGCGACCGCCCGTCCGGCGTGACAGCCATCGCGGTGATCCTGCCGGGCAGCGTGATCGGGTCCCGCATCGTGCCGGTCACCGTGTCGTACCGGCCCAGCCGGCGGTCCGCCGCCACGTAGAGCATCCGCCCGTCCGGGGTCAGCGCGATCTCCCGCGCGCTCGGGTCCAGCGCGACCTCGCGGCGGGTGCCGGCCGCGGTCTCGACGATGCTCAGCCGGGCGCCCGCGCCCGTGCGGGCCGGCTCCAGCAGGTAGAACACGCCGTCCGGCCCGGCGGCCAGCTGACCGGCCTGCCGGCCCGCCGGGACCGGTTTCCCCGCGGTGCCGGCGGTGATGTCCACCGGCACGATCGCGGCCGGCCGGCTCGGTTCCGGCCAGGTCAGCACATGCACGGTCCGGCTGTCAGCGGAGATCACGCTGTTGGTGGCGCCGGACAGCGGAACGTGATGCCGTACCCGCCGGGTCGCCGTGTCGACCAGGGTGACGCCGTCGATGTTGCCGATCACCGCGGTCCGTCCGTCCGGCGTGAGCCGGAACCAGTCGGCCTCGCCGGCCGGCAGCGGGGACGCCGGAGTGGTGCCGCCGGTCGCGGTGTCCAGCGTGGTCAGCGTCCCGGCCTCGGGGTCGAGCAGGTGCACGAGCGGCGCGGGCGCGGCGGTGGCGGCCACGAACCGGGCCCCGGCGGCTTCCGGTCCGCCGCGCGCCTGCGCTCCGGCGACCGCGGCGACGAGCAGCGCGATCACCGCGGCGGCGGCCAGCAGGGCGCGGCGGCGCCCGCCACGTCGTCGATTGCGGGGGTACGCGGTGAGCGCCCCGTCCACCGCGGCGTTCTCCAGTTCCCGGCGTGCCGACGTCGCCACCCCGAGCGTCTTCTGGATCTCCGCGGCGAGTGGCGCGCCCGGCTCGGTGTCGCCCACCACGTAGACCCCGGCGAGCTGCTCCGAGGTGAGACCCGCGCCGGAGACCGTGGTGAGCAGCTCGCCGACCACCCGGCGACGGCCCTCCGGGGTGTGCGGGACCAGCACGCTTGAGGGCTCGCCGAGGACGGTGAAGCCGCTGCGCGTACGCACGACGATCGCGACCTCCGCGACCGGCCCGCCCAGGGTGACCACCGCCGCTGCCCGCCGCCGCCGCAGGCCGGTGGCGACCGAGTGCGCCACCGCGACCGGGCCGATCAGAAACGACGGCCCGGACACCCCGGCGGCGGCCGTGGCGCGGGTCATCGCGGTCCGGTGCGCGTCCGCCCACCCCACCGGGTGGATCACCGTGAGCCGGCGCGGCACCGGCGGTCCGGCCTCCCGCAGCACCTCGGCGAGGAGCGCGGACAACTCGGCCGGTGTGCTGCCGGGACGGATCGCGGTGTCCCGGTGGGAGAACGCCGGAAGGCCGCTGGCGGTGTCGTCGTCGAGCGCCATCGTGATCCGCCCGGCACCGAACCGGATGACCAGGCTCGGTCCAGCCACGTCGCCCGCACCTCCCTCGAAGAGTCTTCGCCCGGGGTAACGGCGACTGAGGTCTGGCGGTGGTGGGTAACACTGAAAGCCATGTTCTTGTTGTTCGGGATCAGCTCAAAGGACCACATGGTCGGCACGCACCTGATGACCTGCGAGATCTGCGGCTGGCAGGCGCCGCAGCAGCTGTTGAAACGGACCACCCGGTTCACCCTCTTCTTCATCCCGCTCTTCCCGGTCAAGGCCGCGCAGTACTTCCTGGTGTGCGGCCACTGCCAGGGGTTCCGGCGCACCGACCCGAGCCGTCTCGGGGTGGTCGCTCGCTGAAGGAATATTCGCGGCGGTGCCGGGTAGCCGGAATCCGACCGCGCAGAGCGCGCGGCGGAGACTCCCTGGAGGTAACCGTGACGAGCGCCCCGAGCACCGGTGACGTGATCGACGTCCTGATCGCCGACCACCGGGACGTCACCGCATTGATCGGCAACATCAAGTCGGTGCGGGACCCGATGATCCGCCGGGACCTGACCGACACCGCGATCAGCGAACTGGTCCGGCACGCCGTCGCCGAGGAGATGTACATCTACCCGGCGATGCGGGACCACCTGCCGGACGGCGACAAGGCCGTCGAGCACGACGTCGAGGAGCACAAGGAGCTCGAGGAGACGATGAAGCGTCTGGAGGACGTGGACGTCTCGTCGGCCGAGTTCGAGCAGGCGCTGGGCAAGCTGGAGGAGGTGCTCGCCGACCACGTGCGGGACGAGGAGCAGGAGCAGTTCCCCGAGCTGCGCCGGCACGTGCCGGCGGAGAAGCTGGTGGAGCTCGCCGGCAAGGTGGAGACCGCGAAGAAGCTCGCGCCGACCCGGCCGCACCCCAACGCGCCGAACGCCGAGCTCTTCCACAAGCTGGTCGGTCCCGGCGTCGGCCTGGTGGACCGGCTGCGCGACAAGCTGACCGGCCGGGCCACCAAGTGATCGGGTGAGCTCTCAGGCCGGTTGGATCCAGTCGAAGGTGCGCTCCACCGCGCGGCGCCAGTTGGCGTACTCGGTGGCGCGCACCGCCGGATCCATGGCCGGCATCCACTGGCCGGCGATGTGCCAGTTGCTGCGCAGCCCGTCCAGGTCGGGCCAGTGACCGACGGCCAGCCCGGCCGCGTACGCGGCGCCCAGCGACACCGTCTCCACCGCGAGCGGCCGGACCAGCGGCACGTCCAGCACGTTCGCGATCATCTGCATGAGCAGGTTGTCGGCGGTCATCCCGCCGTCCACCTTGAGCGTGCGCAGGGCCAGCCCGGAGCTCGCGTTCATCGCGTCGACCACCTCGCGGGTCTGCCAGGCGGTCGCCTCCAGGACCGCGCGGGCCAGGTGGCCCTTGGTGATGTACGAGGTCAGGCCCACGATGACGCCGCGGGCCTCGCTGCGCCAGTAGGGCGCGTACAGGCCGGAGAACGCCGGGACGATGTAGCAGCCGCCGTTGTCGGCGACGGTCCGCGCCAGGGTCTCGATCTCCGGCGCGCTGGAGATCAGTTCCAGCTGGTCGCGGAACCACTGGACCAGCGAGCCGGTGATCGCGATGGAGCCCTCCAGGGCGTACGCGGCCGGTTCGCCGGCGATCTGGTAGGCGACAGTGGTGAGCAGCCCGTTCTGTGAGCGGACCAGTTCGGTGCCGGTGTTGAGCAGCAGGAAACTGCCGGTGCCGTACGTGCACTTGGCCTCGCCCGGCGTGAAACAGGTCTGCCCGAACAGCGCCGCCTGCTGGTCGCCGAGCGCCGCGCCGATCCGCACACCGGGGAAGGCCGCGGTGGCCGTGCCGAAGACGCCGATCGACGGCCGCACCTCGGGCAGCATGGCCGCCGGGATGCCGAAGAACGCGAGCGACTCCGGCGACCAGGCCAGCGTCCGCACGTCGAGCAGCATGGTCCGGCTCGCGTTGGTGACGTCGGTGACGTGCAGGCCGCCGGTGAGGTTCCAGATCAGCCAGGTCTCCATGGTTCCGCAGAGGACCTCGCCACGCTCGGCGCGTTCCCGCAGGCCCGGCGTATGGTCCAGGATCCATTTCAGGCGAGGACCGGAGAAGTACGTGGCCAGCGGCAGTCCCGCCCGCTCCTCGGTCTCCTTCGCGCCCGGCCGCGCCGCGAGCTCGTGGACCAGGCCGTCGGTGCGGGTGTCCTGCCAGATGATCGCCCGGGCGATGGGCACGCCGGTGTCGCGGTCCCAGAGCACTGTGGTCTCCCGCTGGTTGGCGATGCCGAGCGCGGCCACCTGATCGAGGCCGATCCCGGCCCGGCGCAGCGCCCGGGGCGCCAGCCGTTCCACGTTGCGCCAGATCTCGGCGGCGTCGTGCTCCACCCAGCCCGGCCGGGGGAAGTACTGCTTGTGCTCCTGCTGGGCCAGCGAGACCAGCTGCCCGCGCCGGTCGAAGACGATGCACCGGGTCGAGGTGGTGCCCTGGTCGATCGCGACCACGAATCGCTCGGTCATCGGGTGGCTCCCAGGTCCCGGGAGACGGCACGGGCAGCATCCCGGACGTAGGTGATCAGATGCGGGTGCGGGCGGTACCGGCTGTCGCAGAGCCGTTCGACCGGGCCGGATATGCCGATCGCGCCGACCACGAGTCCCCCGTACCCCCGGATCGGGGCCGCGATGGCCGCCTGGCCGAGCGTCATCTCCTCGATCTCCGCCGCCCAGCCGGTTTCCCGGACGCCCTCCAGGGCGGACGCCAGGGCCTTCGGGTCGACGAGTGTCCTGCGGGTGAAGGGCGACAGTTCCGCGCCCGCCGACACACCACCGGCCCGGTACGCGAGCAGCACCTTCCCGAGAGCGGTGGCGTGCAGTGGCAGCAGCGTGCCGACGTCGAGCGTCTGGAACGTGTCGTCCGGCCGGAACACGTGGTGCACGACGAGCACCTCGCCCTCCAGCACCGTGCCGATCCGCACCGATTCCCCGCTGCGCGCGGCGAGCGGGTCCGCCCAGTTGATCGAGCGGGAGCGCAACTCGTTGATGTCCAGGTAGCTGGTGCCGAGGTGCAGCAGGGCGCCGCCGAGCTGATATTGCCCGGAGTTGCGGTCCTGCTCGACGAACCCGACCAGTTGCAGGGTGCGCAGGATGCCGTGGGTGGTCCCTTTCGCCAGGTCCAGGGTGCGGGCGATCTCGGTGAGCCCGAGCCGGCCGGGCCCGGTCGCGAGCGTCCGCAGGATCGCGGCCGCCCGTTCGATCGCCTGTACGGTGCCCGGCATGTTTCGGACTCTATGCCACAGGATGACGACGTGACGTGATTGATGTTCGACAATGCCGACCGATGTTCGTTGCCTCCGGTCCTCGACCTTCCTAGCGTCCACCTCAACGGAAGCAGGGGAGGGAGCATGGCTACACGACCCAAGTTTCGCGGAATCGTCGCCGAGATGGCGGCTGAGTTCGCCGGCACGATGATCCTCATCTTGTTCGGCGTCGGCGTGGTCGCCCAGGTGGTGGCGGCCGGCATCGGCGATCATGACAGCATCGCCTGGGCCTGGGGCCTCGGCGTGACGTTCGGCGTCTACGTGGCGGCGCGGATCAGCGGCGCCCATCTCAATCCGGCGGTCACCATCGCGCTCGCGGTCTTCAAGAACCTCGAGTGGCGCAAGGTGCTGCCGTACATCGCCGCCCAGTTCCTCGGCGCGTTCGTGGCCGCGCTGATCGTGCGCTGGAACTACACCGAGGTGCTGAACTCGTTCGACCCCGGTCTCACCATCAAGTCGCAGGGCGTCTTCTCGACCCTGCCCGGCAACGGCAGCCTGCCGATCGACGAGTGGGGCGCGTTCCGCGACCAGATCATCGGCACCGCGATCCTGCTGTTCCTGATCCTCGCGATCACCGACGTGGCGAGCACCCCGCCCGGCGCGAACCTGTCCCCGTTCATCATCGGCCTGGTCGTGGTGGGGATCGGCATGGCGTGGGGCACGGCCGCCGGGTACGCGATCAACCCGGCCCGTGACTTCGGTCCGCGACTCGCCAGCTACCTGACCGGCTACGGCGGGGCGTTCCGCGATCAGACCGGGTATCTCTACTTCTGGATCCCGATCGTCGCGCCGATCATCGGCGGCGTCCTCGGCGCCGGGCTCTACAAGCTGTTGGTGGGACGATTCCTGCCGGTGGAGGGCCCGCCGGAGCCGGGACGAGTGCCGACACCCGAAGACGACACCGAGAACGTGGAGGCGAACCGTGGCTGACTTCGTCGGCGCAGTGGATCAAGGGACCACCAGCACCCGTTTCATGATCTTCGATCATGGTGGCAACGAGGTGGCCCGCCACCAGCTGGAACACGAGCAGATCCTGCCGCAGGCCGGCTGGGTCGAGCACAACCCGATCGAGATCTGGGAACGGACCGTCGCGGTGGTGCGGACCGCCATGCAGAAGGCCAACCTGGCGGCGAGCGACCTGGCCGCGGTCGGGATCACCAACCAGCGGGAGACCACTGTGGTGTGGGACCGGCGGACCGGCCGGCCCTACTACAACGCGATCGTCTGGCAGGACACCCGTACCGACCGGATCGCCTCGGCGCTGGACCGGGACGGGCGCGGCGACGTCATCCGCCGCAAGGCCGGCCTGCCGCCGGCCACCTACTTCTCCGGCGGCAAGATCCAGTGGATCCTGGAGAACGTCGACGGGGTCCGGGAGGCGGCCGAGCGCGGCGACGCGATCTTCGGGAACACCGACAGCTGGCTGCTGTGGAACATCACCGGCGGCGTCAACGGCGGCAACCACGTCACGGACGTGACGAACGCCAGCCGGACGATGCTGATGAACCTGGAGACGCTGGACTGGGACGACGAGCTGCTCTCGTTCTTCGACATCCCGCGGCGGATGCTGCCGGAGATCCGCCCGTCGTCCGACCCGGCCGGTTACGGCATCGCGCACGTGGACGGCCCGCTCGGCGGCGACGTGCCGCTCACCGGCGACCTCGGCGACCAGCAGGCCGCCACGGTGGGCCAGGTCTGCTTCGCGCCCGGAGAAGCCAAGAACACCTACGGTACGGGCAACTTCATGCTCCTGAACACCGGGACGAACCTGGTGCGCTCGGAGAACGGCCTGCTCACCACCGTCTGCTACAAGTTCGGCGACGCCGCGCCGGTCTACGCCCTGGAGGGCTCGATCGCGGTGACCGGCTCCGCCGTGCAGTGGCTGCGCGACCAGCTGCACCTGATCAACGACGCGGCCGAGAGCGAGTCGCTCGCGTCGCAGGTCGCGGACAACGGCGGCGTCTACTTCGTGCCGGCGTTCTCCGGGCTGTTCGCACCGTACTGGCGCTCCGACGCCCGCGGCGCGATCGTCGGCCTGTCCCGCTACAACACCGGCGCGCACATCGCCCGGGCCACCCTGGAAGCGATCTGCTACCAGACCCGCGACGTGGTCGACGCGATGGCCCAGGACTCCGGCGTCACCCTCGACGTGCTCAAGGTCGACGGCGGGATCACGGTCAACAACCTGTGCATGCAGATCCAGGCGGACGTCCTCGGCGTGCCGGTCAGCCGGCCGGTGGTGGCGGAGACGACCGCGCTGGGCGCCGCGTACGCGGCCGGCCTCGCTGTCGGCTTCTGGAAGAACACCGACGAGCTGCGGGAGAACTGGAACGAGTCGCAGCGCTGGCAGCCGAACTGGTCGCGGGAGGAGCGCGAGCAGGGCTTCGGCAAGTGGAAGAAGGCGGTGCAGCGAACCCTCGACTGGGTGGATGTGGACTGACATGACGACTGCCCTATCTCCGCAGTACCGGGACGACGCCTTGGCCGCGCTGGCCGGGGCCGAGGTCGACGTGCTGGTCATCGGCGGGGGAGTGGTCGGTGCGGGGTGCGCGCTCGACGCTGTCACACGGGGACTGACCGTGGGCCTCGTCGAGGCGCGCGACTTCGCCTCCGGCACCTCCAGCCGCTCCAGCAAGCTGATCCACGGCGGGCTGCGTTACCTGGAGATGCTGGATTTCGGGCTGGTGCGTGAGGCGCTGCGGGAGCGGGGACTCATCCTGCAGCGCCTCGCGCCGCACCTGGCCCGCCCGGTCCGGTTCCTCTACCCGCTCAAACACCGAGGCTGGGAACGGCTCTACGCCGGCGCCGGCGTCACCCTCTACGACGCGATGGCCGCGTCGCAGGCGCTGCCGCACCACCGGCATCTGACCCGGCGCGGCGCGCTCCGGGCCTGCCCGGCGCTGCGCAAGGAATCGCTGGTCGGCGCGTTGCAGTACTACGACGGGCAGCTCGACGACGCCCGGCACACCATGTTCCTGGCGCGCACCGCGGCCGCCTACGGCGCCCACGTCGCCTCCCGCACGGAGGTGATCGGGTTCCTGCGGGAGGGGGAGCGGGTCACCGGGGTACGGGTCCGCGACCTCGAGTACGACCGGACCTTCGAGATCCGCGCCCAGCAGGTGATCAACGCGACCGGGGTCTGGACCGACGACACGCAGTCCCTGATCGGCGAGCGCGGCCAGTTCCACGTCCGCGCGTCCAAGGGCATCCACCTGGTGGTGCCCCGGGACCGGATCCAGTCCTCGACCGGGCTGATCCTGCGGACCGCCTCCAGCGTGCTGTTCGTGATCCCGTGGGGCCGGCACTGGATCGTCGGCACCACCGACACCGACTGGAACCTCGACAAGGCGCACCCGGCCGCGTCCAGCAAGGACATCGACTACCTGCTCGACGAGGTCAACAAGGTGCTCTCCACGCCGCTGGAACGCGCCGACGTGCAGGGCGTCTACGCCGGCCTGCGGCCGCTGCTCTCCGGCGAGTCCGAGTCCACCTCGAAACTGTCCCGGGAACATTCGGTGGGCAGCCCGCTGCCGGGACTGGTCGTGGTCGGCGGGGGCAAGTACACGACGTACCGGGTGATGGCCCGCGACGCCGTCGACGCGTGCGTGCACAGCCTGGCCCGGTCGGTGCCGCGCTGTGTCACGGACCGGGTCCCGCTGCTCGGCGCGGAGGGCTTCCCGGCGCTCTGGAACCGGCGGGGCCTGCTGGCCGCGTCGTCCGGCCTGCACGTGGCGCGGGTGGAACACCTCCTCGGCCGGTACGGCTCGCTGATCACCGAGGTGTTCGACCTGATCGCCGCGGACCCGGACCTGGGCCGCCCGATCGAGGGCGCCGAGGACTACCTGCGAGCCGAGTTCGTCTACGCGGCCGCCGCCGAGGGCGCCCGGCACCTGGTGGACGTGCTCACCCGCCGGACCCGGATCTCCATCGAGACGTTCGACCGGGGCGTCGTGGCGGCGCCGGACGCGGCCGAGCTGATGGGACGGGTGCTGGGCTGGACACCCGAGCAGCGCGAGCGGGAGGTGGAGCACTACCGGCTGCGCGTCGAAGCCGAACGGGCCTCCCAGGAACAGCAGGACGACGAGACGGCGGACGCGGCCCGGCTGGGCGCTCCGGACGTGGTACCCGTGCGCCTCGGATCCTGACGGAGCCGGCGGCGGCCCGCCGAGGCCGCCGCCGGAGCGCCGACCCTTCGGTGGAAAACTGCGCCGCCTCCCTGTGGCTCGCCGATGTCGGGGGCAAGCGGCTGGGTGGTGAGGTCGTCGGCGAGGTGGCGGCGCCCGGTCGTGGATCGTGGAGCGGTGGGGGCGGGCTGGTGCTGAGTGTTCTCGGAGCGGGCCTCCGGCAGCACTGGTGACCAGCTCGTGTTGCTCGGCTGGCTGTCAGTGTTCTCGCCGGGCCGTCGGGACAGCACTGAGCGCCAGCCGGATCCCGCCCTTCCACGATCCACCAGCCGAGAACAGCACTGACGACCAGCCGGACCAGCCGGACCAGCCGGACCAGCCGGACCAGCCGGACCAGTTGGTCGTCAGTGCGCTCGGCGGCGGCGATGTTCCCGAGGTGCGTCATCACCGCTGCGGGGCCCAGCCCAGCACCCGGGGCCGGGCCGCCGCGTCAGCGCGAACCGTTGTCACCCAGCGTGCCGGCATCCGCGGTCAACGTCGCGCTTTACGGAAACCCGCGGACGCCCCAGGCCCCGCAGAATGACGCAGACCCCATAGCGGTCCACGGTCGGCGGCGACCGACCGTGACGCGCGGCTGCATCGGCGCACTACTGAGGTGGCGGGTATCAGCCAACAGGGTCAGCACTGACGGGCGTCCGTTTTGTGGGCACTGAGCGCCAGCCGGCATCGACATCTCCTCGATCCGCCGCCCGCCTCGATCCACTGCCGCCCAGATCCACGCCGCGAGGCTGCCGGACTCGACCGGCACAGCATCTGTTCCAGCCGTCATGGCCAGCGTTGGATCATCCGGGCTTTGTGCCGCACAGGGGGTTGGATCCTTGACTGCGCAGCATTGGTTCGGGTCGGTGGCGAAACCGCTCGCGTCCGAAGGGCGGTGACGCACCGGTCGCCGACGTGGAGACCGGAGAACGTCGTGGACGAACGGTTGAAAGAGCCCGCCGGGAATACGACAGCGCCCCGGCGGAAGCCGCCGGGGCGCTGGGCGTGGTGCGGTCAGACGAGCGCGGGCGCGGTCCGGGACGCCGTGCTCTCCAGCTTCCGGATCCGCCGGCTGAACGTCCTCGTGGTCGTCCAGAGCTTGACGACCAGCAGCGCCTCGAAGGTGAGCAGCAGCACCGAGGAGACGACGGTGGTCACCACGATCTGGTCGATCACCGGGCCCACGATGAAGACGAACATCATGAACTCGATGCCGCTGAAGACGTGCGCGCGGATGCGCTGGCGCAGCAGGAAGTTGCGGATCCGCACGAAGAGGCTGAACCTCGTCCGGAAGTCGCCGTGCACGTCGATCGCCGCCTGGGCGGGATCCGCGTCCGGGTACGCCGGCGCGGCCGGGGTCTCCTCGTCGGTCTCCTCGATGTACTCCGGCTTCTTCGCGCCGGCTGCCTCGGCGGCCGCGAGCAGCCGGTCCTTCATCGTCAGCTTGACCTTCGCCATCTGCAGCGCGTTCAGGTACCGGAACATGTCCACGAAGATGACGAGCGCCGCCAGCAACGGATAGATCACTTCTCCGGTACGCGCGTACTGCCCGCCGAAGAGACCGATGGCGCAGGTCAGCACCCGCAGCCGGTCGAAGACGTAGTCGAGCCACGTGCCGAAGAGTGAGCCCGTCCCGTTCAGCCGGGCGATCTTGCCGTCCACGCAGTCCAGCACGAAGCTCAGGTGGTAGAGCACCGCTCCGGCGAGCAGCCACCGGTAGTCCTGCTGCCAGAAACAGGCGGCCGAGCCGAGGCCGATGAGGAAGGCGCCGAAGGTCAGCCGGTTGGGCGTGACCCAGCGCCACGGCGCCACCAGCCAGACCAGCCGGGAGGCGAGGGGGTCAGCCAGCCAGACGGTCCACCACGCGTCCCTGCGCTTGTAGGTACGCTCGCGAATCGTCGCCAGCGTCGGTCGTTGTGCCATACCGTGTCTCCACCGAGGGGCCGCAGGGATGTGAACAGGCGGCGGCGGTGGCCTTGACGGTCACTGAGCAGCATATGTACATATCGAGACCCCCGCGCTCGGGAGACATGATCTATGAAGTCGCGGAGAGTATCCAGTCCGGGCGTGGTGAACGCCGAAACATTTTCCGCTCGCTACGCTGAGTAGTCGTCAGCACCGTTTCCAGGCGACATGGTAGGTCGTCTCCAGGTTGCCGTCGGTGGAGTCCATGGTGACCCAGTTGGTGACCGACTCGTCGGCGCTCGCCGGGTCGACCTTGAGTTCGGTGTTCACGCTCAGGTACCGCTTGTTGTCGCAGTCGAGGTACGACATCGACTCCACGGCGACCCGGTCGCTGTGCTGCCACTCGCCCTCCAGGTAACCCACCAGCTCGTGCTCGGTCTTCGTGGTGTGCGATTCGCCCTGGAAGTAGTAGAACGCGCTCTCCGTCGCGGTCACGCCCTTCTGCAGGCTGGCGTATCCGCGATAGTCGGCGCCGGCCACCGCGTAGGTGTAACCGTCCGGAACCAGCACGTTCAGGAGAAGCTGACAATTCTTTCGCGCATCGGTGTCTTTGGCCTCCGGTCCGACTTGCGCGAGGAATTTGCTGTAGGAGACCGTGAACGCCTTGTTGTCCGGCGACACGATCACTTCGGCGGTCCCCGGTGGGCAGCCGGTGCCGTTCGTCTTCACCACGTCGATCACCATTTCGGTGATGGGTGGCGGCACGGCCGGCGTGGTCAGCGACGACACCGCGATGGCCCCTGCGGCTAGCGTGTTCAGCATGCGAAGCTCCTTCGTCCCGGGCAGCGGAAAGGCGCTTCAAAACGTACGATCAAGGGGGAAGAAAGCGCAGCGAATAGCGCGATTAAAACGCTTGCCGGTGTTCCGCTCAGCTGTGTTAATGACCGTCCGGCGCGCCGCGCCCGGACGTCCGGGCAGACCTGACCGAAACGCCGGACATGGTCAGCCGATCAATGGTAGGCATGCGGCCGCTGTCGACAGGACTCGTTCGCCGATGCCAATGTTGACGCATGACTGACATCGATGATGCGGAGATCAACAAAGCGAGGTTCCTGGAGGCGTTCGGACGGTTCGCGGAAGGCGACACCGGCGTCCTGTTCGAGATTCTGCGCGAGGATTTCGTCTCGCACACCCCGGGCGCGCCGGCCGGCCGGGACGCCTGGATCGAGTTCATCAAGGGCTCGCCGATCGCCACCGCGGAGATCGAGATCCAGCACGTGCTCGCGGAGGACCAGCTCGTCGTCATGCACTACTTCCTGACCGCCGGCGAGGTGCGCGAGGCGGTCGTGGACCTCTGGCGTTTCGAGGACGGCCTGATCGTCGAGCACTGGTCGGTGACCGAGCTCCTCACCTGAGCCCGGAGAGATCCGGGCGTCCACCCGGGTGACCCACCGTGGCGCCGGCCGCCGCCACCGCGAACCGGCCGGCCTCCGCGGGTGGCATCCCCCGCAGCAGGCCCACGGTCAGCGCCGCGGTGAGCGCGTCCCCGGCGCCCGTGGTGTCCACCACCTTCTCGTCGGTGAGCGGGATGAGCTCCTCGCCGTCCGCCCACCGGACCAGGTTCCCGTCCGATCGGCCGAGCATCAGCAGCGGGCCGCGCACGTCGCCGAGGGACTCGGCCTCGTGCTCGTCGGCGCGGATCACGTCGGCGAGTTTCAGCAGCTCGTCCCGCTCGGCCTCGGGCAGTTCCCCGTCCAGGACCACCAGGGCGCCACCCGCGCGGGCGTGCCGGGCGGCGGCGAGCGCGGCGGGACCGGGCTGCTGCAACTGCACCAGGACGGCGTCCGCCGACCGCAGGGCCGGCGCCGCCGCGTCCACGTCGGCCTCGGTGAGCAGCACCCCGTCCGGCAGATGCTGCAGATAGCGCCACCCGCCGGACCCGTCGAGCGCCTCCACGATCAGCCCGGTCTCGGTGCCCGGCCGGCAGACCACGTGGCCGACGTCGATCCCGTCCCGGCGGGCCTGCTCGATCAGCTCCTCGCCGACCCGGTCGTCGCCGCGCACGGCGACCAGAACCGGTCGCGCGCCGAGCTGGGCCAGGGCGACGGCCTGATTGGCGCCCTTGCCGCCGAGCATCTCCCGGCGCAGCCGGGCGTCCGCCGACGTGCCGGTCTCCGGCATCGCGTCCACGAGCAGGACCAGGTCTCGGGCCAGCTGGCCGGTCACCACGACGTTCATGCCCCCTAGCTACCCGCGTGCCGCCGATCGACACCGGCTATCGGCATTTGCCAACCCTGGAGCAACGCCCTGCGGGGGTGGCGCCGAGCCTGCGCGGTGGGGTGCCGGCTAAATCGGTCGTCATCGGTGCGGAGGGCGAGCTAAAGTCGCTGCCATGTTCCTCGCGCCCGGTCTGCAGCTGCCCTCTGTGGTGGCTCCCGCGCGCCCGCATGTCTTCGCTGATTCGCGAGTCTGACCCTTCCCCATCGGCAGCAGAACCCGGGGGAGGGTGTCTGCACGCTGCGCGGTTCTGGCGCGCCCCGGGTGGCAGCGGGGCACGTGACACCCCACGCCTCGCATCCAGTGAGGAAGCAGATCGATGGCCAAGAGCCAGTTCGTCCGGACCAAGCCGCATCTCAACATCGGGACCATGGGACACGTCGACCATGGGAAGACGACGCTGACGGCGGCGATCACCAAGGTTCTCGCCGACCGCGACCCGGCAACCAACCGGTATGTCGCGTTCGAGGGGATCGACCGGGCGCCGGAGGAGGCGGCCCGCGGGATCACCATCACGATCGCGCACGTCGAGTACGAGACCGCGACCCGGCACTACGCGCACGTGGACATGCCGGGGCACGCCGACTACGTGAAGAACATGATCACGGGGGCGGCGCAGGTGGACGGCGCGATTCTCGTCGTGTCGGCGCAGGACGGGTCGATGCCGCAGACGCGGGAGCACGTGCTGCTCGCGCAGCGGGTCGGCGTGCCCTACCTGGTGGTCGCGCTCAACAAGGCGGACGCGGTGGACGACCCGGAGTTGCTCGACCTGGTGGAGCTGGAGGTCCGGGAGCTGCTGTCGGAGTACGGGTTCCCCGGCGACGAGGTTCCGGTCGTCCGGGTGAGCGCGCTCAAGAGCCTGGAGGGTGACCCGCGGTGGACGAGTTCGATCGTCGAGCTGCTCGACGCGGTGGACGGATACATCCCGATTCCGCCCCGTGAGCTCGGTGAGCCGTTCCTGATGCCGATCGAGAACGTGCTGTCGATCAGCGGCCGGGGCACGGTCGTCACCGGCAAGGTCGAGCGTGGCACGCTGCGCGCCGGCTCGCCGGTGGAGATCGTCGGCCTCGGCGAGACGGTCAGCAGCGTCGCCACCGGGCTGGAGACGTTCGGGAAGACCTTGGAGTCGGCGGAGGCCGGTGACAACGCGGCGATCCTGCTCCGCGGGGTCAAGCGCGAGCAGGTGCAGCGCGGCCAGGTGGTCGCGGCGCCGGGCTCGGTGCTGGCGCACCGCAGGTTCCAGGCCCGGATGTACGCCCTGACGGCCGCCGAGGGTGGCCGGCACACCCCGTTCGAGCAGCACTACCGGCCGCAGTTCTACCTGCACACCACCGACGTGTCCGGTGGGATCGACCTCGGCGACCGTGACCTGGTGATGCCGGGTGACACGCTCGACGCGGTGACTGTCACGCTGGGCAAGGCGGTGGCGCTGGAGCCCGGGATGGGATTCGCGGTCCGTGAGGGCAACCGCACGGTGGCCGCCGGAACCGTGACGGCCGTGCTGGACTGACGGCGTGCCGGACTGACGGCCGTGCCGGGCTGACGGCCGTGCCGGACTGACGGCGCCGACCCGCGCGATCTTGGAATTCTGTGCCAGGATCGCGCGGGCCGCGTCGCTTTGCTAGGCGGCCGGGGCGAAGCGGCGCAGGCGGAGGCTGTTCGCCACCACGAACACCGAGCTGAACGCCATCGCCGCCCCCGCGATCATCGGGTTGAGCAGGCCGGCCGCTGCGAGCGGGAGAGCCGCCACGTTGTAGGCGAACGCCCAGAACAGGTTGCTCTTGATGATCCGCAGGGTGCGGCGGGACAGCCGGATCGCGTCGACCGCGGCGGACAGGTCACCGCGTACCAGGGTGAGGTCCGACGCCTCGATCGCCACGTCGGTGCCGGTGCCCATCGCCAGGCCCAGATCGGCCTGCGCCAGGGCGGCGGCGTCGTTCACCCCGTCGCCGGCCATCGCCACGACCTTGCCCTCGGACTGCAGGCGCTTCACCGTCTCCACCTTGTCGGCGGGCAGCACCCCGGCGATCACCTCGTCGATGCCCACCTCGGCGGCGACCGCGCGGGCGACCGTCTCGTTGTCGCCGGTCAGCAGGATCGGGTGCAGGCCCAGCGCCCGCAGGCGGACGATCGCGTCGCGGCTGGTCGGCTTCACCGCGTCGGCGACCGAGAGGACGCCCCGGGCGTCGCCGTCCCAGCCGGCCACGATCGCGGTACGGCCGGCTGCCTCCTCGGCGGCCACGGCGTCCTCGACCTCGGCCGGGATCGTCAAGCCCTCGCGCCGGAGCAGCGCGATCCGGCCGGCCACGACCTGACGGCCGGCGACGGTGGCCCGTACCCCCAAGCCCTCGAAGCTGGTGAAACCACTCACCGGAAGGTGATCGCCGTGCTCGGCGGCGATCGCGGCGGCGATCGGGTGTTCCGACGCGGACTCGGCGGAGGCCGCGAGGACCAGCAGCTCGTCGCGGTCCTGGCCGGCGGCGGGAAGCACCGCGGCGAGCGTCATCCGGCCGGTGGTGACGGTTCCGGTCTTGTCCAGCACGATCGTGTCGACACGACGGGTGGACTCCAGCACCTCGGGACCCTTGATCAGGATGCCGAGCTGGGCGCCGCGACCGGTGCCGACCAGCAGGGCCGTCGGCGTGGCCAGACCGAGAGCGCACGGGCACGCGATGATCAGCACGGCCACGGCGGCGGTGAACGCGGCCGTCCAGCCGGACCCGGTGCCGAACCACCAGCCCAGCGTCGCCGCCGCGAGACCGATTACGATCGGCACGAAGACCCCGGAGATCCGGTCGGCGAGGCGCTGCACCTCGGCCTTGCCGGACTGGGCCTCCTCGACGAGGCGGGCCATCTGCGCGAGCTGGGTGTCGGCGCCGATCCGGGTGGCACGGACGATCAGGCGGCCGCCCGCGTTCACCGTGGCGCCGGCCACTGTCGCGCCGGGTCCGACCTCGACCGGGACGCTCTCGCCGGTCAGCATGCTCATGTCGACGGCGGAGGAGCCGTCCTCCACGACCCCGTCCGTGGCGATCTTCTCGCCGGGGCGGACGACGAAACGGTCGTGCACCGCCAGCTGCGCCACCGGGATCCGGCTCTCCTTCGCGCCGCGGAGGACCGTGACCTCCTTGGCGCCCAGCTCCAGCAGCGCCCGCAGCGCCGCGCCGGCCCGCCGCTTGGAACGGGACTCGAAATAGCGTCCGGCCAGCAGGAACGTGGTGACGCCGGCGGCCGCCTCCAGGTAGATGTTGGCGGCGCCGTCGCTGCGCTCGATGGCGATCCGGAACGGGTGCGTCATGCCCGGCTCGCCGGCGGTGCCGAAGAACAGCGCCCACAGGGACCAGCCGAACGCCGCCAGCGTGCCGAGCGAGATCAGGGTGTCCATGGTGGCGGCGCCGTGGCGCAGATTGATCGCGGCGGCGCGGTGGAACGGCCAGCCGCCGTAGACGACCACCGGGGCGGCCAGGGTCAGGGAGGCCCACTGCCAGTAGGTGAACTGCCAGGCCGGGACCATGGCGAGGAGAATGACGGGAACGCTGAGCGCAATCGAGATCCACAGCCGTACCGCATCCGAGTTTTCCGGATTTTTCTCGATTTTTTCCTGCTGCTCTTCCGCCGCGGTGTAGCCGGTCTTCTCCACTGTCGCGATCAGGTCGGCTGGGGTGACCGGGCCGTCGACGGTCACCGTGGCCTTCTCGGTGGCGTAGTTGACCGTGGCGGTCACCCCGTCCATCCGATTCAGCTTCTTCTCGATGCGGGCCGCGCAGGACGCGCAGGTCATCCCGCCGATGGTGAGTTCAATCCGGTTCATGACGGGGGTCCTCATTTGTGCGTGTGACCGGTGTCGGCGGTGAACTCGGCGGTGTGCACCTTTCCGTCGTGCTGGAAGTCCAGGTAGAGACGGTAGACCCCGTCCGACGGGACCTCCGCGTGGAAGGCCAGCGCGTCCGGGTCGGCCGGGTGCACGTGCAGGTAGGCGAGGTCGCCCTCGCGCAGCGCCACCAGGTGGCCGCGAGCGCCCAGGTAGGGCTCCGGCGTGATCACGGTGTCTCCCCGCGTGATCGTGAACCGGGGATCGTGGAGATCGCCGTCGAGGGTGACCCGGTAGCCGTCCACCTCGGCGGTGCGCTCCGGGTGGGGCAGCGGCGTCGGCTGATAGTCGCCGGGCGCCGGGACGTCGACGCCGAGAGTGAGGTCGTGGCCGGCCGTCACGAAGTCGGCGAAGACGCGGTACTGGCCGGGCGCGCCCGCTTTCAGCGGGATCGTCCAGGTGCCGTCCGGTTTCCGGGTGGGGTGGACGTGCTGGTAGTGGGCGAGGTCGCGGCGGACGACGATGAGGTGGAGTTCCTTGTCGTGCTCGACGGTGTAGTCGGTGACGGGGCGGTTGCCGGCGTCGAGGATCCGGAACTCGAACGGGGTGGTCGTGGTGGTGGAGAGGGCGGCGGTCAGCGGGGCCAGGCGGTAGCCGTCCTGGACGCTCTCCAGCCCGGCCGGGGTGGCCGCCTCCGCGGCGGGGTCGCCGTGTGCCGCGGTCGCGGTGCCGGCGGGGTCACCGTGTGCCGCGGTCGCGCTTGGCGCGGGCTCACCGTGGGCCGTCGTGTGTGCTGTTGCTGCCGGCTCGGCGGTCTGCGCCGAATTGTCCGGCCCGAGCGCCTTCCCCGCGCCCGCCGACACCCCGAAGATCACCACCAGCCCGGCGGCGTAGGCGCCCAGTCTCACCGGCGTCCTCACGGTGTCACCCCCAGCTCATACCCCGCCTCGTCCACGGCGGCGGCGACGGCGTCCCGATTGAGCGCGCCCGTACTCGTCACGACAACGGTTCCCGAGGCGAGCTCGACCCGGACACCGGTGACCCCGGCTATCCGGCCGACCTCGGCACTGACCGAGTTCGCACAGTGGTCGCAGGTCATTCCGGTCACGGAGTAGGTCGTGGTCTGCATGCCCCCAGCGTACACATACCCGGTAGGGGTATGGCAAGCCCTGCCCGATACCCCTGGGGGGTTGTAGCATGGTGCCCATGACCAACCCGGCTCCGACCCGCGGCTACACGGCCACCAAGGACAACCTGCAATCCCGGCTGCGCCGCATCGAGGGCCAGGTCCGAGGCATCGAGCGCATGGTCGAGGACGACCGCTACTGCATCGACATCCTCACCCAGATCTCCGCGATCCAGGCCGCCCTCGACAAGGTCGCGCTCGGCCTCCTCGACGGCCACGCCCGCCACTGCATGCACGAGGGCGCCCAGGAGGGCCGGGCCGACGAGATGGCCTCCGAGCTGATGGCCGCTGTCGGTCGCTTGATGAAGAGAGGCTGAAACCCCCCAGGGGTACGGCTAATCCGCTCTGCGTGGGCTACGGCTCGGGGTCGCCGGCCGTAGTGCAGGCAGGTCATCGTGTCGTTTTGCCTGCGTGGGAAGCCCCTATGTTTGTCAAGTGTTGAGTGGGGCTGTGGCCTGCGGGAATGCTTTCTTGATGATGGTGAATAGGTGGCGGGCGAGGTAGCG
>NZ_JBEZZR010000069.1:0-21486 GCF_040639325.1 Actinoplanes sp. NPDC023936
CCCGGCCCCCCCCCATATCTACCCCGTTTTTTCAACACTCTTCCCCTCCCCCCCGCCCTTCCTAGGCGCCGCGGCGGGGGGGCGGGGGCGGCGCGCCGAGCAGGCGCGCCGGCGGGCTGGGGGCCGCACGCGGGGCGGCGCTGGCGGAGCAGCGCAGACGAGGGCACACACATCACCTTTGTGCGCTTTCATCGATGCCAGGACCGCGATGAAGGCACCTGTACCGCTTCGGTGTGCCCTCGTCGCCGCGAGCGCGGGCTTGCGTGTGCCGCCGACCTCGTCACGCGTCGGTGGTCACGACCACCTTGCCGCTCACGGTGTTGGACTCGATGGCCTGGTGAGCGGCGCGGATCTCGGACATCGGGTAGACCGTGAGCGGGCCCAGCGTGGTCTCTCCGGCGGCCAGGCGGTCGAGGGTGCGCTGCAGGATCTCGGCCGGCAGGTTCGCGGCCTCGCCGCCGTAACCGGTCAGGCGCACACCGGCCGGCAGGTAGCCGATCGGATAGAAGTCCTTGACGATCCACTCGTTGGAGAGCATCCCGGCGAAACAGACAGTGCCGTGCACGCGGGTCGCGGCGAGGGTGTCCGGCAGCGTCGGGGCGCCGACCAGTTCGAGGGCCGCGTCGACGCCCTCCGGGACGATCTCGCGGACCCGGGCGGCGACCGCGCCGTCGTCGAGCAGCGGATGGTGGACGCCGTGGTGCGCCAGGTCGGCGAGGCGCTCCGGGCGGCGGGTGGTGGACAGGACGGTGGCGCCCCGGTCACGGGCGAGAGTGGCGGTCGCGTACCCGAGGGCCGATGTGCCACCTCGGATCAGCAGGGTCTGGCCGGGACGCAGGTCCAGGCCGACGGTGAGCGAGCCGTGCGCCGTCTGCAGCGTCTCCGGGACCGCGCCGAGGGTGGCCCACGGCAGCTCGGAGCGGAACGGGATCACCTGGGTACGCGGGACGACCGTGTATTCGGCGTAACCCCCGTCGAACGCCCGGCCCATGCCACCCATCATGGTCGCGACCTGCTGGCCGGGAAGCAGGTCGCTGTCCGGGGCGGCGTCGACCACCCCGACCGCCTCGATGCCGGGAACGATCGGGAACCGGGCGTTCTCCGCGTAGCCGAGACGCAGGTGCAGTTCGGAGCGGTTCAGGCCGAACGCCTTGACCCGGATGCGGACCTGACCCGCGGCGGCGGCCGGGATCGGCAGGTCACGCAGGTGGAGGTGGTCCACCGGCCCCGGAGCGGTCAGCACTACGGCGCGCATCGTCATGATCGGGTGTCCCGCTTCGTCGGCTCGAGAAATTGTCGGAGGGCAGGTCTAGCTTGTCGGCATGGTTGCGGATCTGAGTGAGCGCCCCACCGCGGTGTGGCGTCGTGCGGTCGAGGAGCAGCGTGCCGCGGTGGCGGCGGGCACGCTCGCGGCGGAGAAGGCCTATGCGGCCGAGTTGTGGCCGGCCGCGTTCATCGCCGCGGTCGACGCGGTGCTGGAGCCCTACGAGCAGGAGGCCGCCGGGTGGCGGTCGCCCGCAGACGAGCAGGTCTGGGCCGCCGTGGAGCGGGTCGTCGTGGGGCTCAACGAGGTCGACGACGGCCACATCGAGACCGGAGAGCGCGAGCAGCTCGCGGAGTACGTCAGTGTGGTTCTGACCCGTGCGGGTGTCGACGTGGTGGCGCTGACCGGCCGCCGGGGCCTGCATCCCAGCGAGCTGACCGACCAGTGGCGGGACTGGTGAGCGCGCTATGCCGGCTGTCCGAGCAGCACCAGGAGGTGCCATAGGTATTTGATCAGCTGGAGCTGGTGCGGATCGGCGGCGGCGGCGCGGGCGGCCCGGCCGATCAGCTCGGCGTCGAGGACCGGCCGGTGGTGGCGGGCGGCGATGCGCCGGGCCAGCGGCGGGACCTCCGGGCCGCGCAGGTCGGCGGGGACGTCGGTGACGGCCAGGGTGTAACCGGCGTGCCAGTGCAGCGGGATGCCGAGCGATTCCAGGTGCGCCGCGGTGGGCGTACCCCGGAACGAGGGGTCGGCGACGATCGCCGTGACGTCGTCGCGCAGGGTGAGGCCGCCGTGGATCTGGGCTTCGACGTAGTCGTCGAGGGTGCGTCCCGGGGGTAGCGCGCTGAGCGGCGGGGCCGGCGCCGGCGCCGCGGCCGGCGAAGCTGGCACGAGCGGCGCAAGCCGCGACGCTGACGCCGGCGGCGAATCCGCTGCGGGCGGGAAGGGCGGCGAGGTCAGGCAGCGCTGGAGGGACGCACGGCGGGCTGCGAGGACGTCCTCCCAGCCGGTGCGGTCCGGGCGGGGCGCAGGGCCGGCGGCCGGGTCAAGGCCGCTGGCCGGCTCAGGGCCGGCGGGCGCGGGGTCGCTGGCCGGCGCGGGGACGGCGGCCGCGGGTCCGGACAGCGGCGCGGGGACGGCGGCCGCGGGGCCGGACAGCGGTGCGGGGACGCCGAGTGCCACCCCGGTGCGGGTGACCTCGTCGATCAGCGCCTCCCGGATCGCGCCGAACGCATCGGCGGTGCCCACGATACCGGGCCCCAGATGACTGTCACCATGGCAGAACGTGGACCGGGCCGGCACGCCGGCGCCCAGCACCAGATGACAGCTGCCGAAACGCGGCGCGGCGCCGTCCGGGTGGCCGGCCAGGTTCAGCGCGCCGTAGATCGGGCGGCCGGTGACACCGTCATACACGCCGCCGAACATGTCGTGCTCCCAGCGGTCCCGGTCACCGCCGGGATAGGCCAGCAGGCCGCCGTTGGAGATCCGCGTCTCGAACTGGCTGCGGTAGACGCCCTCCTCGGCGAGGCACTGCGCGACGGTGCGGCCGTCGGCGAGCAGCCGGTCGGGATGGAAGTTCACGGTGATCGCGGCGTCCGGGACCCGGCCCGGCGCACCCAGCGATCGGACGTGGGCGAGCGCCCGCAGCGCCGGCGTGCTCACCGATTCACCAGCGGCCCGGGGGCCGCAAACGAGCCGGCGGCACGAACCAGCGGCAATGGCGCAGCGGGCGAACAACGGCCCCGGGCCGCGAACGCGAACGACCGGGCCGCAGCCCGGTCGTCGCCACACCCAGCGGGATCACTTCGCCGCGATCGTCCCGGTGGCCAGCAGCACCAGCAGCAACGATCCGAGCACCAGCCGGTAGAAGATGAAGATGCTGTACGAGTGCTTCGAGATGAACTTCAGCAGCCACGTCACCGAAGCGTAGGCGACCACGAAACTGACCACCGTCGCCACGATCGTGTTCGTCCAGCCCACCCCGTTGGCGATCCGGTCCGCCTCGCCGACGCCCTGCAGGACGGACGCGCCGGTCAGCGCCGGGATCGACAGGAAGAACGACAGCTTCGTCACGGTGACCCGGTCGAGGTCGCGCAGCAGACCCGCCGACATCGTCGCGCCGGAGCGGGAGATGCCCGGGATCAGCGCCATGCACTGCACGGTGCCGATGATCAGCGTGTCTTTCCAGGTGACGTCCTTCTCGTTGCGCACCTGGGTGGCGGCGTGGTCGGCGAACGCCATCACACCGCTCCACAGGATCAGCGCGCCGGCGACGAACCAGAGACTGCGCAGCGTGGTCTCGATGGCGTCCTTGAACAGCAGCGCGGCGATCACGATCGGGATGGAGCCGAGCAGCACCGCCCAGCCGAACCGGAAATCCGGGTGGTCCCGGTACGCCTTGTTGAACAGCCCTCGGAAGAACGCCGGCACCACCCGCGCGATGTCCTTGCGCAGGAACAGGATGGTGGCGAGCACCGCACCCGACTGGATGATCACCGTGAAGGCGGTGATGTCCGGGTCGTCGATGGTGTGCCCGAACAGCTTCTCCAGGATCGTCAGGTGACCCGTGCTGGACACCGGAAGGAACTCGGTGACGCCCTCGACCGCGCCGAGGATCACCGCTTCCACGATGCTCATATCCGAACTCAAAGTATCCCGCTTTCCCCTAGCCAGCTTGAGAGCATAGGGGGACGGATCAGGCGGGGTTGCGCCGGGCACGGGCCGCCGCGATGGTGTACGCGGGGTCACGATCCAGGTTGAATCGGTCACGATCGTACCGGCGGGTGGTCCGCGGATCGGCGTGTCCCATGGCGTCCTGCACGTCTTCCAGGGGCACCCCTTCGGCGCGGGCCGTGGTGGCGAACGAGTGCCGCAGCGAGTGCGGCGACAGCCGGTCGGCGGCGGCGATCCCGGCCTGCTTGGCGAGGCGCCGCACCAGCCGGAAGACCGCGTGCCGGTCGATGCGGGCGCCGCTGGCGGTGACGAACAGCGGGCCGTCGTGGGCGCCGCGCTGCCGCAGGTATTCGTCGAGGGCCGCGGACGCGCCGGCGGTGAGCGCCCGCCGGCGGGCCTTGCCGCCCTTGCCGACGAACCGCACGGTACGGTGCCCGCGCTCCCACCCGACGTCGGCGAGGTCCAGGCTGACCAGTTCACCGACGCGCAGCCCCAGGTCGGCCAGGAGCACGAGCACGGCCCGGTGCCGGACCGCGGTCGGGCCCTCGGCGCGCCGCGCGGCGGTGAGCAGCGCGTCCACCTCGTCCGGGGTGAGCCCGACGGTCGAGGAGTGGTCGCGGTCGACGTAGGGCCGGTCCGCGCCGCCGACCGGGTTGACCGGCACGGCCTGCAGTTTGACCAGGAAGTCGTACCAGCTGGAGACGCCGGAGAGCTTGCGGGCGACGGTCGCGGCCGCCATCGGCCGGGCTTCCAGACCCCGGGCGTACGCGTTCACGTCGAGGAACGTGGCCCGCAGCGGCTCCACGCCACGGTCGCGGCACCAGGCCAGCCACGTCGCCACGTCCCGCCGGTACGCGTCGCGGGTGTGCTCGGAGAGCCGCCGGTTGGCCAGCCACGCCTCGGTGAAGTCCTCGGCGGAAGCGGTGCCGGCGGGCAGCGCGCCGTATTGATGCGGTACCAGGGCCATGCGCCCATTTTCTCAGTTCTCGATCACGTGGCCGTCCGCGACATGCCAGTGCCGGGTGTGTCCCACGGCATCGGCGAAGTACCGGTCGTGGCTGGCGAACAGCAGCGTGCCCCGGTACCGGCGCAGCGCTTCCTCGACGACGTCGAGGGCCTCGAAGTCGAGGAAGTTGGTCGGCTCGTCGAGCAGCAGGATCCGGGCCGGGCTGTTGACGACCACGGCCAGCAGCAGCCGCCGCAGCTCGCCGGCGGACAGGTCCCGTACCGGGGCGGTCCACTGTTCGGGGTCGAACTGGTGCCCGGCCAGCAGCTTCTCCGCGTCGTCGATGTAGACCGGGACGCGGGATCGGAAGAAGTCGATCATCGTGGCCCCGGTGCGCAGGCCCGCGTCGCTCTGCGGCAGGACCGCGACGTCGGGGCCCTGCAACGCGCGCAGCAGAGTCGTCTTGCCGGCCCCGTTGCGCCCGGTGATCAGGATCCGGTCGCCGCGGGTCACGTCCAGGTCGACCCGGTCGAGCAGCACCCGCTCGCCGTACGCGACGGTCAGGTCCCGGGTCTTCAGCACGATCTCACCGTCGGCGGTGTCGTCGCCGGGGAACGCCAGGGTCAGCGGCGGCCGGGTCCGTGGCCGGGCGATCCACGCCACCGACGCCATCTGCCGGCGCAGCCGCCGCTCCCGGACTTTCGCCTTGCGGGCGACGAGCCGGGCCACCCGGCGCAGGTGGGGGGCGGTCACCCCGGAGCGCACGGTCGTCTCGACGCCGCGGGCGTACCCTTTGGTCTTCTCGATGTCGGCTTCCCAGCGCAGCCGGTCCTTCTCCTGCGCCTCGAAGTCGAGCAGCAGTTTCTCCCAGCGGCGCTGTTTCTCCGCGCGGTAGGCGGTGTAGCCGCCGCCCGGATAGTCCTGCGGCTGCTCGTCGATGCCGTCGAGCTCGATGATCCGGGTGGCGAACTCGTCCAGGAACGCCCGGTCGTGACTGACCGCGAGCACCCCGCCGTCGAAGTCGCGCAGCCAGGTCCGCAGCCACGCGGCGCCGTCCGCGTCGAGGTGGTTGGTCGGCTCGTCCAGCAGCAGCAGGTCGGGCGAGCCGAGCAGCGCGCGGGCCAGCAGCAGCCGGGCCTGCTCGCCGCCGCTGACCGTTGTCATCGCCCGGTCGCCGGCGAGATGCTCGATGTCGAGCCGCTGCCGGATCTCGGTCAGCCGCGCGTCCGCGTGCCACCCTTCGAGGGCGGTCCAGCGCTCCTGGACGGCCCCGAACTCGTCGAGCACGTCCTCGCCGGCGGCCAGCCGCGCTTCCAGCGCGCGCAGTGCCCGATCAACGTCCGCGAGCTCACCGAGGCCGCCGCGGAGGAACGCGCCGACGCTTTCCGCGTGCCGCGGCGATTGCTGGGGTACGTGGGAGAGCCGCGCCCCGGGCGCCACCGTGACCGCTCCCGCCGCCGCCGGCAACTCGCCGGCCAGCACGCGCAGCAGGGTGGTCTTGCCGGCGCCGTTCGGGCCGACCACGCCGATCCGGTCGCCGGTGCGCAGCACCAGGTCGAGCCCCGAGAAGAGCAGGTCGCCGTCGTGAGCGGCAGCGAGGCCGACGGCTTTGAGATGAATGCTGGACAAGGACGCCTCCGCGAGCGTGCGACACCGACAGGGGGACAACTCAAGGTCGGTCGCGCTCTCACATGATCGGCGGGTGCTCCTCGTCTGCGGCGGCAGGTACGGGCTCCACCCTCCCCCAGCCCCGCTCGGCCCGCAACCATATTTGCTGGCTCGGTTACCGATACACCGCCGCCCGCCGCTCTCCGCGAGACGGCGGCGGCGGGCGACGGCGGTCACGCCGCCTGGGAGAGGGCGGCGGGGACGTCCGACACCCGCTGGCCCTGCGCGTCGGTGACGCCCAGGCGCGACGCCATCGTGCTGCGGGCGGCGATCTGCGCGGCGTACGCGGCGCGGCGGCGGGACACGCAGCCGTCCCTCGCGTCCGGGACGCGCTTCTGCTCCATGTGCGTGGTCAGGCCGTCGCGCAGCAGCGCCAGCGCCTCGGTGCGCAGCTGCGACACCCGGGACTCGGTGACGCCCAGTTCCGCGGCGACCTCGGAGAGCGGGCGCTCCTGCAGGAACGACGCCTCCACGACGTACCGCAGACGCTCCGGCAGGACGGTGACCGCGTCGTGCAGGTACCCGAGGCGCTCGCGGTGCAGCAGCAGCTCCTCCGGGTTCATCGCGGTCTCGGTGACCAGATCCTCGGCGGTGCCGGTGGCGAAACCCTGCAGCGACAGCACGGCGGCCCGCTGCACGTCGTCGTCGACGCTGCTCAGCTCGCCCACCGCGACACCGAGCAGCTCGGCCAGCTCCTCGGCGGTCGGGGTGCGGCCGAGCTGGCGGGTCAGCTCCTCGCGGGCCACGTCGGCGCGGCGGGCGCGGGCCCGCACCGAGCGGCTCGCCCAGTCCATGCTGCGCAGCTCGTCGAGCAGGGCGCCGCGGACGCGGACCGCCGCGAACCGGCCGAACGGGATGCCGCGCTCGGCGTCGAACGACTGCGCGGCGGTCACCAGCGCGGCGTATCCGGCCGAGGCGAGGTCGTCGCGGTGCACGTGCGGCGGCACCTTGAAGAGCATCTCGCGAACCATGTGGCCGACCAGTGCCATGTTGTCCCGGATCAGGTCCTCCTGCTCACGGGTGACAGTTATCTGAACGGTCGCGGTCATTTCGGTTCCCCCCTGTGTCCTGCTGACAGGGGGAACTTTTCGCCGCTACGGGTGCAAGGAGCAGGCACTCTCGGTTGCTGCTCGGTTGCACTGCGAATTTCTGCTCAGGTGCGTCACCGGATCAGCCACCCGACGGTCATCGATGCGAGACTGCCTCGGTGGAACCGACGCAGAGCGCTCTGATCGTGCCCGTCCCGGAAGCCGAACCCGCGGTGGCCGGGCTCCGCGAACACCTGGACAGGTTCTCCGCCCACAGCGTCCCCGCCCACGTCACGGTGCTCTCCCCGTTCCTGCCACCGGCGCGGCTCACCCCGCAGGTGCTGGCCGCGGTGCAGCTGGTCGCCGCCGGGGTGCCGGGCTTCTTCGTGAGCTTCGACCGGCTGGGCTGGTTCGCCGACCGGGTGCTGTGGCTGGCGCCGGACCCGGCCGAGCCGTTCCGGGAGCTGACCAACCGGATCGCCGCCCGGTTCCCGCCGGCGCAGCCCTACGGCGGGGAGTACGCCGAGGTCGTCCCGCACCTGACGGTCGGGCACGACCAGCCGGTCGCCGCGCTGCGGGCGGCCGCCGCCCGGGTCGAGCCGCTGCTGCCGATCCGGGCCCGGGTCACGTCGCTGCGGCTGCTCGCCGGCGCCCCGGAGTCCGGCGAGCCGTGGCACACGCTCGCCGACTTCCCGCTCGGCTGAGGTCAGCTGCTCACCCAGGTCAGGACCTGGCGGGTGGTGGTCACGGTGGCGGCCGGCACCCAGGTGCGGACCGACCGGTCCGCGTAGTGTCCCTTCACCCAGACCTTGCGGGTGACCGCCCGGCCGCCCTTGCTGACCTTGCGGGTCTCGTGGTGTCCCTTCACCCAGACCCGCTTCGTCACGGTCTCGTAGTGGCCGGGGACGGTCTGCTCCACGGTCTGCGGGACGTACCGGCGGGTCTGCCACCGCAGGCTCGTCACGGACGTGCCGTCGACGGTCGTGGTGACCGGGCGGCGCTGCCACCAGCGGCAGTCCCGCACCGTGTAGTAGTGGCACAGGTAGGCGAACGCGGTGTCGTCCGGGTCGGCCGCGATCCGCCACGCCGGGCCGATCGTGGCGCGCAGCCCTTCGTACCAGGCGTACGCCATCCGGGCGTACCCATAAGCGTTGGGGTGGTGCCGGTCGTAGATGGACAGGCCGTCGACGGCGGACTGGTCGACGAGCCGCACCAGCGGCCCCTTGCCCGCCACGACGCCCGGGATCAGCGCGTTGTACGCCCGGTTCGCGGCCATCTCGGAGGGCACCGTGGTGCCGACGATCGTGGAGACGTAGAGCCGGGCCCGCGGCGCGGCGGCCCGGACCCGGTCGATGAGCGCGGACAGCTTGCCCGCGACCGCGGCCGGGTCCTCGCCGAGGGTGATGTTGTTGGTGCCGGCGTGCAGCAGCACCACGTCCGGCCGGTACGTGGTCACCCAGCCGGCAGCCTGCTCGGCGAGCTGGTCGATGGACCAGCCGCCGTGGCCCTCGTGGTCGGTGTCGCCGTCGGTGCCGCCCTGCTGGGAGCCGACGTAGTCGACCCGCTCGCCGGCCCGTTCCAGGGCGCGCTGCAGGGCCAGCCGGTAACCGTCCTTGCCGGCCACGCCGACGCCGGCGGTGATCGAGTCGCCGAGCGGCATGATCCGCATCGGAGCGTCCTCGGACGCCGTGGCCGGGGTGCCGAACAGCACTCCGGCGGTCACCGCCAGAGCGGGAAGCAGACTACGCAGCATCGCGGAAAAACACCGTCCTCAGCAGCCGGGAAGCCGATCTCACCAGTTCCCTTCGGCGAGGGGTCAACGCGGCGAAGGGCCACCAGGGCACGGCGACCGGTCCGCACCGAGTTTCTATCCGGCCTGCTGCGGTGACCCGGGCTCCCGCGGCCCGGCCAGCACGGTCCGCTCGACGGCGGCCTTTTGCGATGCCGAGCCGGCCGAGGAAACCGCCTTCGAGCTCCTCTTCCTCCAGCAGCGCCGGCAGCAGGTGGCCGGGGGCGACCTACCGTTGACGACGACCGCGCGGGCCGAGCGGCACCTCCGACATGTCGACCGTCTGCGAGGTGAGGCGCTTGAAGCCGTACCCCCGGGCGGTCATCCACGCCGCCGCCGTCGCCTCCGCCCGGGCCGTCACCGCCGGGATGTCCTTCTCGTCGTCGACCTCCTCGCCGAACCGGAACGTGAAGAACGGCCGCGCCGCGAGGTCGTAGGTGAGGTGGCCCTCCGGCGTGTACCGGACCGCGAGGATGTCGGCGTGGTCCGGGCCGGCCGCGAGCAGCTCGGCTTTCTGGTCGGCGGTGAGGCTGTCGAAGGATCCGCGCACGGTGACGCGGATGGAGCGTTTATCGGTCACGCGCGCCAGTATCGACAAACTCCCGGGCTCCGCGCAGCCGAGTTTTCAGCACCGCGGCCGCCTTGTCGATGATCAGACGCACGTCGGTGGGCCGCTGCAGGCCCAGCTCGGCGGTGGTGGCGGCCGGGATCCGGGCGACGTCCAGGCCGTCGCGGCGGGCGACCAGAACGCCCAGCTCGTACCGGCTGACCGCGTCGGCGCCGGCCACGTTGAGCACCCCCGCGTAGTCGCCGGCGGCCAGTTCCAGCAGCGCGTCGGCCAGGTCGTCGACGTGCACCGGCTTGCGGATCTCGTCGGTGAACAGGGCGCCGGTGACCCGGCCGGCGACCAGGTCGTGGGTGAGCCTCTCGTGGTAGCCGTTGCCGTCACCGAGGATCAGCGAGGTGCGCACCACCGCCGCCGACGGGACCGCCGCCCGCACCGCCGTCTCGGCCGCGGCCTTCGCCGCCCCGTAGGCGTAGACCGGGTCCGGCCACGCGTCCTCGGCGTAGTGCACCGCCCGGCCGGAGAAGATCGCGTCGCTGGAGACGTGCACCAGGCGTACCCCGGCGTCCGCGGCCGCGACCGCGACGTTCGCCGCGCCGTCCGCGTTGGCCGGCCAATCGTCACGGTCGCGACCGGCCGCCGCGTGCACCACCGCGTCCGGGCGGACCTCGCGCAGCACCCGCCGCACGTCGGCCTGGTCGCGCACGTCGAGCCGCACCGACGCGGTCGCCGCGGGCGCGGACAGGTAGGTGCCGACCGGCTCGACGCCGGCGGCCGCCGCGCGGGCCACCACGCGACGGCCGAGCGACCCGGTTCCCCCAGTGATCAGAATGCGCATCGGGAGACCTTATGCGACCCGGGTCCGCAGCGGGACGTCCCGGGCGCTGAGCCACAGCAGTCCGTAAGCGATCGCCACGGCCCCCAGCGTGACCGGCACCAGCGGCAGATCGGTCCGGAAGAACGGCAGGCTGAAGAACCCGTTCACACCCCCGCAGGACGCCACGATCAGCCCGGCCGGGAGCAGCGCGAGACCACCGGCCGCCTCCCAGCGGTAGAACGCGACGCCGATGAACACGCCGATCATCAGCCAAGTCAGCAGCATGCTCCAGTGGGCGAGGAAGACCGTGCCGTACTCGTCGGCGCTGGTGTAGGCGCGCTGCTGCTGCACCGTCTGCTGCCAGCCGGCGGCCCGGTAGAGCAGCACCTCCAGCCCGTAGAAGCCGGTGATCAGCGCGGCGGCAAGACCGGTCGTGATCACCTGGAACAGCGGGTGCTGCAGGAGGAACTCACGCCGGGTACGCCCGTGCACCAGCACCGTGACGAGCAGGCTCGACGTGGCCGCCCCGTAGCCGGCGGTCACCCAGGGCAGCGCCTGGCCGATCGCGTCCATGCCACTGATCCGGATCTCGGTGAAGATCGACACGACGGCGACCACGGCGACGGCGAACAGGTAGATCGGGATCAGGCACAGCAGCAGGAAGATCGTGTGGCTGCCGAGCAGGTAACGCACGATCGGCCAGCGGGTCATTTCTGCGCTCCCGTCAGGTGGATGAACAGATCCTGGACGCCGACCGGGCCGAGCTCGAGCCCGCGCTCGCGGGCCTGGCCGCGGCGTTCGGCGTCGAACCCGCCGTAGACCATCGCCTGCAGTGTCGGCCCGAGCCGCTGCCGGCCGAGAACGGTCATGCCGGCGGTGAAGTCCTCGACCGCCTGCGCCGGACCGGTCACGGACACGCCCCGGGTGCGCAGCTCGTCCAGCTCCTCGTGCAGCAGCAACCGGCCCCGATCGATGATCAGCACGTCCTCGAAGAGCGGGCTCTGCTCCTCGATCAGGTGGGTGGAGATGACGAACGTGCGCGGCCGGGCCAGGTAGTCGCGCAGCAGCTCGTCGAGGAACAGCTGCCGGGTCGGCGCGTCCATGCCCAGGTGCGCCTCGTCGAACATGGTCAGCGGCGCCCGCGAGGCCAGGCCGACGACCACGCCGAACGCCGACCGCTGCCCCCGCGACAGCGCGCTGATCGTGGTCTTGCGGGGCAGCGCGAACCGGTCCATCAGCTCGTCCGCGTACGCCGCGTCCCAGCCGGGCCGCAGGTGCCGGGCCATGTCCAGGACGTCGGCGAGCTTGTCGCCGCCGTCGCCGACCCCGCCGTCCTCGCGGATCAGGCAGATCCGGCTGGTGACGGCGACGTTCTCGAAGACCGGCCGGCCGTCGACGAGCACCGTGCCGGCCGACGGTTTGCGGAAGCCGGCGAGGGCGCCGAGCAGCGTGCTCTTGCCCGCGCCGTTGCGCCCGAGCAGGCCGTAGATCTTGCCGCCGGGCAGGTCGAGGTCGAGGCCGTGCAGGGCGTCGGTGTCGCCGTAGCGCACCCGCAGGCCGGTGGTCTGGATCGAGAGCGTCATCGGGCCTCCCCCTGGTCCATCAGATGCTGAATGCGGGCCACGATGTCGGCGGCCGGGATGCCCAGCGTGCGGGCCTGCGCGATCATCGGGTCGAGCACGTCGGCGAAGAACCGCTCGCGTTTCTCGTCGCGCAGCCGCCGGGGCGCGTCGGCGCTGACGAACATGCCGACGCCGCGCCGCTTGTAGATCACGCCCTCGTCGACGAGTTGCTGGAACGCCTTGGCCGCGGTGGCCGGGTTGATCCGGTAGTGCGTGGCGTACTGATTCGTGGACATCACCTGCTCCTCGGCGCTGAGCACACCGCGGAGCACGTCCGCCTTGATCTGCTCGGCGATCTGCCGGTAGATCGGGCTGTGGTCGTCGAACACGGGACCCGCCCTTCATGGGTTCATTACTCTAGTAATGAACCATAGAGGTCCGGGGCGGAGGCGGGCAAGAGCGGAAGCCGTACCCCCGGGCTCGCAATCCGGCCGGCGGCGTGCAGCGCCGCCTTGACCACCGTGGGGTTGGGCTGCGCCGCGGCGCCGGCACCCACCCCGCCGGCACGGCCGTGATCACCGCCCTCCGCGCGGCGGTCGCTGACGAAGCCGTGGCCGGCTGACCACGGCTTCACACGGATACGTCAGGCCTCGTTCCGGCAGAGGATGAAGTCGGCGAAGACGTGCCGGCCCGTCTGATCGCCCACCGCCGCGACCGCCGCCTGGATGTCACGAAGGTGCCGGGTGGTCATCTGCGGCGGCGGCTCGTCCGGCTGGAACGGGGTCCGAATCGGATAGTCCACGCCCGGCGAACTGGTCATCTCGATGTGGCAGCCCAGGACGTGGGTCACCGGCCGCGTCTCGCAGAACCGCACCAGGGTGTCGATCGTGTCCCGGAAGGCCGCCCAGTCATCGATGTAGAGCCGGCCCCGATAGACGGTGTCGCCGGTGAACAGCAGCCCGGTGTATCCGTCGTAGAACGTGACCGCCGACTCGTGGTGACCGGGGGTGGACAGGCAGTCGAGCACCCGCCCGCCGAGATCGAGGCGCGCCGCGCGGTCAGACGCGGACAGCCCCAGGTAAGCCCACGCGCTCGCGCGGTCGGCGCCCACGACGACGGTCCCGGGGCGGCCGGTGAACTGGGCGTCGGCGGCGACGTGGTCACGGTGGGCGTGGGTGTGCAGAACCAGCAGCTCGTACCCCTGGCGGGGATGTGCGTCCAGCCACCGCCCGATCAGATCATCGACCGTGCGCCGCAACGGGAAGTGCTCCGCCGAGGCGGTGGCGCCGGTGTCGAGCAGCACCGCCCGCTCGTTGCCGAACAGCAGGAACAGGAACGGCGCCTCGTAGTCGACCGCCTTGTTCTGGCGCAGGACGACCGTGTGCTCGTTGTAGGCGTGCACCTGGATGTCCGGGTCGGTGTTGTGTTTCGCCGAGCGGGATCCGTGGATCCACCGCACATCGAGGGTCCCGGGGGCCGGCGTCGCGGAGCTGAAGTCGATACGGGTGCCGGTCATGTCTCGAGTATCACCGATCGTCGTGCAGCAGCCGGCGCAGCATCCGCTGCGGATCGGCCAGGAACGTGCGGGTCAACGCCACCGCCTCCGCCTGGTCGTAGTCCACCTCGTCGATCCGCCCGCCCGCGCCGATCTCGTAGATCGTGGCCTGCGGGCAGGCCAGCAGCACCGGCGAATGCGTGGCGATGACGAACTGGCTGCCCTGCTCGACCAGCTCGGCGATGCGCACCAGCAGCGCGAGGCAGCCGTTGACCGACAGCGCCGCTTCCGGCTCGTCCAGCAGGTACAGCCCGCCCGGCCCGAACCGGTGCACCGCCAGATCGAGGAACGACTCACCGTGTGACCGCTCGTGCAGCGACACGCCACCGTAGGAGCCGCCGACACCAAGCTGATCAATCTCGGTCGCGACGTTGTAGAACGACTCCGCCCGCAGGAAGAACCCGGTCCGCGGTTTGCGCCCGGCCACCCGGGACAGCGTCAGATACTCACCGAGCGCCGACTCACTGGGCCGCGTCGCGAAGGTGAACGCCGTCGTCCCGCCCTCCGGGTTGAACCCGGACGCCACCGCCATCGCCTCGATCAGCGTCGACTTCCCGCTGCCGTTGTCCCCGGCCAGCAGCGTCACCGGCCGGCGAAACCTCAGCTCACCGTGCTCACGCAGCCCACGCACCACCGGCAGGTCGAACGGATAACCCCCACCCGGCGCCACGTCCAGCCGGATCCCCGCGAGAAACATGATTCATTGGTACGCGAACCTCTCCCCCGCCGCACCCCACCCCTCCCCTGGTCTTCCGGTCCTGCGGGTGGAGTAGCGGCCCGCCGCGCTGTCGGATGGCTGTCCGACAAACCGGCCGGGTCGTGCCACCATGACGGTTCCGATGGAGTGAGGAGCCACACCAATGGCACGCGACACCACGGTGGCCGCCAGGCCACTCACCGACGCGAACCAGTTCACCATCGACGGACCGATCCGCATCACCTATGCGAGCACCAGCATCACCGGCGCGCCGCTGTTCTCCTACCAGGACGCCGAGGTCGATCTGGACTTCCGCGGTGACGACATCACTCGCGTCGACACCGCTCTCGGCGAGCTGGTGACCGTCACGGTCCAGACCGTGCCCGACGCGTTCGCGCGCACCATCACCCTGGTCGTCCCGACCGTCCGGGTGGCCATGGGCGAGCAGGCCGAGTTCAGCACCGTCGTGGTCGAGACCGTCGACCGGTCCGGCGCGTTCGTGCGCCCGCCCGGTCCGGCCGGAGCCGCGCAGACCTATCAGATCCACCAGGTGCACGGCAGCGCCGAGCACGTCGTCAGCTGATCCGCCGGGTCTCGCCCCGGTGCAGCCGGCGGGCGGTCCCGCTCCCGGCCGGGAAACAGCACGGCCCGGGTAGCCGCCGAGCTACCCGGGCCGTCCCCTGACCGTCCCGCCGGTTACGTCCGCTCGCTCGGGCCCGGCTCATCGGCGGGCCGCTCGCCCGCCGCCGCCGGGCTCTCCGCCGTGGCCGTCCCGTCGTGGCTGCCCAGCTTCACGTCCGCACCGGGCTGCTCCGGAGCGGCGTGCTTCGCCGGCTCGCCGTGCGCCTTCTTCCGGTGCAGCGTCACGCTCAGCAGCGCCACGATCGCCGCACCGACGATGAGGCCGAGGATCGCGCTGGCCAGGGTGTTGACCAGCCAGCCCATGATCCCGCCGACCGGCCCGGTGGCGTCGTGCGCGCCCTCCTCCAGGTGGTGGACGAACTCGTACAGCGGGTGGAAGCCCAGCTCGTCGACGCCGACCAGCAGGATGTGCCCGCCGACCCAGAGCATCGCGATGGTGCCCAGCACGGTCAGGAACGTCAGCACCTTCGGCATCGCCTTGACCAGGCCCCGGCCGAACTTGACGACGCCCGGGCTGGAGCCCTCGGCGAGCTTGAGGCCCAGGTCGTCCATCTTCACGATCAGGCCGACGACGCCGTACACCAGCACCGTCATGACCACGGCGACGACGGCGAGGATCGCCAGCCGCGACCAGAACGACTCGTCGGCGACCTCGTTCAGCGAGATCACCATGATCTCGGCGGAGAGGATGAGGTCGGTGCGGATCGCCCCGGAGACGAGCGTCTTCTCGTCCTGCGGCTTGTCCTCGGCGCCGTGCGCGTCGTGGTGGGCGAGCTTGGCCCACACCTTCTCCGCGCCCTCGTAACACAGGTAGGCGCCACCGATCATCAGCAGCGGCGTCAGCAGCACCGGCAGGAACTCGCTGAGCAGCAGGATCACCGGCAGGATGATCAGGAACTTGTTGCGCAGCGACCCGAGCGCGATCCGCTTGACGATCGGGATCTCCCGCTCAGCGGCCAGGCCACGTACATATTGAGGGGTGACGGCGGCGTCGTCGATGACGACGCCCGCCGCTTTGGCGCCGGCTTTCGCGGCGGCCGCCCCGACATCATCGACCGACGCGGCTGCCGCGCGCGCCAGCACCGCCACGTCGTCCAGCAGGGCTGCAAGTCCAGCGCTCAACGAAAGGTCCTTCCAGGTTCGGGTAGCGCCCATTGTCGTGCATCCCGACTACCCGCGCAGGACCCCCCTCACTCGACATGGATCTCGTTTTCACCGCGCGCGCTTGCCGGCGCGCGCCGATCAGCGCGCGAGGGAGGCGAGCAGGCCGAGTTTGCCGGCGCTGTCGCTGCCGGCGTCCGGGTAGTAGACGACGAGCTCGACCGCCCGCGCGTCGGCCGTGCTGCCCCTGGACGCGTTCCTCGACGAAGCCATCGGCCTGCTGAGCCGGACACCGACCCCGCGGCAGATCGTCGTCGAGCGCGCGCAGCCGTTGCGCTGGGCGGAACGCGACGGCACGTACGCGGAACTGCTCGAACGTCGTTCCCAGCCGTTGGGCAACCGACCCGGCCGGTGACGTCAGGCCGCCTGGCCGGTGGGCGGGTGGTTGATAGGCTGCGGCAGTGCCGGTCATCACCCGCCTCGCGGCCGCGTCCGACATGCCGTGACGCTGAACCTGCGCCGCTCCGTGCGCGCGATCATCCTTGATGAGCACGACCGTGTCCTGCTCTGCCGGTTCGTCTTTCCGCACCCGGCGGTGCCCGAGCAAGCGACGGTCGTGTGGGCGGCCCCGGGCGGCGGCATCGAACCTGGCGAGGACCAGCTGACGGCTCTGCGCCGGGAGCTGCGTGAGGAGACCGGTCTGGCGGTCACCGCCGACCCGCCGCACGTCTGGCACCAGGAGGTCGTGGCCGCTGACCATGCGCCGGGCTTCGACGGCATCGTCAACGACTACTTCCTCGTCCGCACGAGCCACTTCCAGCCGCGCGGCGAACTGACGGACGACCAACTCACTGCGGAGAACCTGGACGCGTTCCGGTGGTGGCGGCTCCCGGAGATCGCCGGCCGGACGGGACCCGAGCTGTTCTCGCCCCGCGACCTCGCCACACCGCTGGCGGCGCTTCTGACAGCGGGTGCGCCGCACCAGCCGGTCCTGCTCGGCCTGTAACGCGTTCCGCCTGCCGCCGATCGGCCCCGGCGGCTACGCGATCGTGCACACCCTGCTCGCGGCACCGGCCCGCGCCGCGAGGAAATGGCCAACAAGCGAACGGTTCTGACGGTTTCGCGACAGCGGCGCATCGTTTAGCCGGCGGAATTCACCTCGGAGAGGTAATACGGTTCGGTAATAATCCAGCGAACTAGAGAAGAATGTCCGGGTTCTGGCCGCCGGTGGCCCTCCTGTCTTCCGCCGCGAATAGTGCGATGACCTGGAATTACGGTGCGATAAAAGATCGCCATCAAAAGAATAGAAATCATTTGATGAGCGGGTGAGGTGACTGATGCATGCGTTTCCGGAATCTGACATAGTCGGCCGCGGCGCCACAGAAACGGGAATCCGAAAATCATTTTCTGTGTCGCCGTCCTGTCCGCAGAATGGAAGGTTCTCTCACGTGAAGCGTTTTCTCGCTTTCGCCGCGACCGTCGGAGCCATGGGCCTGACCCTCGGCTTCACCGCCACGCAGGCCGCCGCCACCCCCGGCAGCACCCCCGGCAGCGCTCTTGGGGTATCGACGCAGGCCAGCAAGCCCAGCGGGAAGAACTACACCTGTTCCAACCAGGGCGGAGGGCCGAACCACAAGGTCACCTGCATCGGCACCGTCAACGGCAACAACGTGACGATCAACGTGGGCGACGTCACCGTACTCAACAACACCAACCTCACCCTGCTGCAGAACGTGCTCAACGACGTCACGGTGCAGGTCGCCACCCTCGACATCGACACCCAGATCAAGCAGATCGAGGCCGCGGTTCTCACCTTCTACGTGTCCAAGCTGCTGATCCCGATCACGGTCGACAAGATCCAGGTGTGCGTCGCCGTGAAGTGCGGCTGACGCCGATCGGCGCAGCTCACTAAGAATCAACCGCATCGGGGAAATGGTCAGGCGCATCCGCGCCTGACCATTTTCCGGATCCAGCCGGAATCCCTGCTCATCACCAATTTGGGGACGGGTCAGAAATGGCGTGAGCTGGGGCCCGGGCGCAAGCCCGTCGATCGGGCCGCCGGATGCGCCGCAGCGGCTCAGCCGAGGGCGAGGACCCGTAGCCCGGCTCCCGCCAGATCGGCCGAGTCCGCCGGGGTGACCGCCGTTCGGCCGGTGGTCTTGCGGAGCAGCGTCACCGGATCCCACCCGAGCGTGCCGACCGCGGACTGCCAGGCCGGCCCGAAGAGCAGCTGCTGAAGCTCGTGCGCGGCCGGCTCCGTCAGCCACGGCCGCTGGCCCAG
Organism: Actinoplanes sp. NPDC023936; assembly: GCF_040639325.1. Lineage (NCBI taxonomy): Bacteria > Bacillati > Actinomycetota > Actinomycetes > Micromonosporales > Micromonosporaceae > Actinoplanes > Actinoplanes sp. NPDC023936. The sequence continues at coordinate 18,589 of NZ_JBEZZR010000069.1, forward strand.
CGCGTCGGCGACGTCGAGAGCGTGGACGGCCAGCTCGACCACGCGGGTGATGAGGAAATCCGTCAACAGCATCGCGTCGCCGTGCCGCGTCCGCACAACCCGGCCGGCGTGTTCGCGGCTGCAGGCCTCGGCCACGGCTGTCGCTGTCGCCGACAAGTCCCGCAGGATCGTGGCCGGGTCCCGACCGGCCGCGCGGTCCCGCGCCGTCTCCACCCGGGTGGCGTTGGCCGTGTCGCTGAAGCGGTGATCGGGGCGGTAGTAGCCGGTGGCGGTCGTGTCCGGCTGCGCCGGCGCCGGCGCGGCAATCATGTCCGGGACACGTGCCAGGACCGTGATGACATGACCCACCACGTCGCGGACCAGCCACGGCGTGCAACGGGTGGCCCGGTCCCAGTCGGACGGGGCGAGAACGCCGAGCGCGGCCAGGAGAGCGTCAGCCTCGGCACGGAACGCGATGAGCGTACGGTCGTCTCCCGTCACGCGAACCACGCCATCGCTTGTCCGTGGCCCCGGACCCAGGCCAGCGTCACGCCACGGGCTTCACTTGCGGCGAACTCCGCGTACATCGAGCCAATCGTCACCCGCGCGATGATCGCACAAGGAGGCCCAGCCGCGCTGACGCGCCGCGTCAGGCGCACAGCGGTGGACCTCGGCATCCCGGTGCGTGCTAGCTTCCCCTCGCTGATCCGCTCTTGACCTTCGGAGAACTTCGTGAAGCCCTGGCAGATCACGGGGAGCGTGGCTTTGCTCGCCGCTGCGATGTTCGTCGTCTGGCTCATCGCGTCATTCCGCAACGGCCGGAACGGCAAGTAGCGCTGAGCTCATGACCGCGAGATCGGCAGTTCCCGCAGTGGCCCCTCAGTCAACGAACAGGCGGGCGTCTGCCGTGGTCGCGGCGGCAAGACGCCGGAGTATCCGTCGGCCGGCTTCGGGATGCCGTCCGTCAAGACCTCCGACACGGACGGCGAACACAAGATCGTACGGCTCTTCCCCGGCCTCCAGGACGAAATCCTCTGCTGCCGAAGAGCATGACCGGTGGACACGTCGAAGCCCCGGCTCTCACCCGAAGGCGGTGACCGGGGCTTCGCGGGGACCGGTCAGCTGGGTGATGCGGCCCGGGCTGTGCCGGGCGTCTTGGCCGTGGCGGTCTCGTAACGGTCGCGCAGGATGCGGACCTCGAACGCGTCCTGGTCGGCCTTCGGACCCGGACCGGTCTGGCCGTACTGCATGACCAGGTGCAGTTGCTTGCGCTGCAGTTCGTGGTAGATCCGTCCCGCCTTGCGGCCGTGCTGCTTGCGGGCCTGGCGGCGCAGCTTGCGGCGGCTGCGCAGGGAGCCCAGCGCGTGCCGTTCCTCCGGGGTGATCAGGTCGTCGCCGACGTAGGCGTCCGCGACGGCGATGAGGGTTGTCGCCTCGTCGCGGCCGGCGAGCCACCACAACAGGGCGCCGAGGATGAACAGCGGCAACCCGCGCAGGAAGATCCCGACAACGCCGTCGGGCATCAGCAGCGGTGAGTTCCAGAAGAAGTGGAACGTCCAGGCGATCAGGAAGAATCCCGCAGCCACCGCGAGCCGGACACCGAACGGCTTGGCCCGGCGGGACATGAAGTACCCGACGCCGATCGCGGCGATCGAGGTGAACAGCGCATGGCTCCACAGGCCGGACAGGATGCCGCGCACGAGCACAATCTGCAGGACCGGGGCGATCTCGTCGGTGCTGGAATAGGACAGCCCGTTGCTGAGGGTGTAGCTCAGGTCCTCGGAGATCTGGAAGCCCAGTCCCACGAGGGCGCCGATGCTCGCGGCCGCGAGCAGGGTGCGGAACTGGGTCCGGGCGATCAGCACGAGCAGGATCACTCCGAGGATCTTCAACGTCTCCTCGGTCGTCGGCCCGACGATCGCCGCGCCCCACTCCTCGGAGAACTCCGGGCTCACCGTCTTGGACAGCACCGACAGGAAAGCGGTGTTGGCCGGACCGGCCAGGTAGATGGCGCCGAGGCTGCCGTAGGCGAAGGCCAGCACGAACCCGAGCGGCGGGTGCTGCGCGAACAGGTCCAGTTCGTGGTGGAAGAACCACAGTGGGATCGCCGTGTACAGGGTCCAGACGAAGAGGCCGAGCAGCACCGTCACGGGTACGACCTGCGAACCCTGGTAGAGCTCTGTTGCCACCGAGAACAGGCCGTTGGCCAGCAGCATGATCAGCAGCCAGAACGCGAACCGCCGGGGCTGGAAGAAGCTGTCCACCCCGACGGGGCCACGTACGGTAGCCGGAGGTTTGTCGAGTGTCGTCATGACTGCTCCGTCCGGATGCTGTCGATCATGGCTTGGTATTCGGGCAGACTCTGGTCGAACGCCGAGTCCGGGCCGCGCCCGACCATCACGATCGCCCGGTCAGCGGTCTCGTCGACCGAAACCCAGACCCGGCCCTGGTCCTCCTGGTTGAAGAAGCTGAACGTCGTGCCGCTCAAGCCGCCCGCGGTGGTGAAGGTGGCGTCGTTGTCGATCACACGGGCCTCGCCGAACGCCTCGTCGGTGGCTTTCTGCCGCTTGACCTCCTCGGCCAGCGTGCCCTCCCAGGGCAGCACCTGCACGTTGAACTGCCCGGTCTTGCCGGCCAGTAGAACCGAGGACGTCGAGTCGCTCTGCGACGAGTCGGTCGCGTCGAGGTACCAGCCGGCCACCGGCACGAAGCTCACCGCCGGGCCGACCTGCTGCACGGTGCCAGCGGCGATCGGCTCCAGGTCCGGCTCGATCGTGTCGTCCAGACCGACCCAAAGGCTCATGTACGCAACGATGATCGCCAGCCCCTCCCTGTCACGCTGATGTGAGACAGCCCGTCTACCAGGGGATACTCTTCCTGGACGGTCTTGAGGAGAGCACATCAGCATGTCGTCGAAGC
>NZ_JBEZZR010000070.1:0-21186 GCF_040639325.1 Actinoplanes sp. NPDC023936
ACACCCGACACGGCGGCCATCACACCAGAACCATCGGCAGCCACCCACGACCGACACCCGAAGCCATCAAGATCAACTTAAGCTAAGTGGCATTGCGGGCAGCTCGGCCGTAGCAGGCGCAGGCAAAACGCGGCGGTTAGATGCGCCGGCTACGGCTGAGCCGCCCCCGAGCCGCCCCCGAGCGGGCCCGGCCGTCGCTCAGGCATGTCAGCCGCGGGCTTCACCTGCGTGGGCTACGGCTCGCGACCCCCGTGGACACACCCGCGCGGCCGGTGATCCGCCTCGCGGCCAGGGCGCGAGAGCACGATCGGCCAGGGCGCGAGCGCACGATCGACGGCTGAGTGGGCGAGCGGCTATCGGCCGTACCCGGGAAGGGTTTTGATCGTGGTCGTCAGCTCCGGGAACGCGGTGATCGACGTGGTCACGTAGCGGGGATCGAAGTCGGACAACCGGCGGACTCCGCTCTGCAAGCACGCGATGAACGGCAACCCGGCCCGGCCGGCCGCCAGCGCGTCGCCCGGGGAGTCGCCGACATAGACGCACTCGGACGGGGCCAGGCTCGCCTGGGACAGCAGCTCGTCGAACGCGCGCGGGTCGGGCTTGCCGAAACGGGTGTTGTCGCGGTGGTACACGGCGCTGATCCGGGACGACAGGGCGTGATCCGGCTCCAGCATGTGACGGATCTCCGGGCCGGTACGGGACGTCAGCAGCATCAGGCGGAAGCCGTCGGCCAGCAACTGGTCCAGGGCACGCAGGTTCTCCGGCGGAATCACGTCGAGCAGGCCGTCCGACACGTGACGGGTCATCGCCTCGTGGAAGAGTGGGCCGAAACGGTCGAGGTCGAGACCCGGGGAGCGTTTCGGCATCGCCTGCAGCAGCGGCTCGCCCCACGTCTGAAGGTGCAGGGAGCGGGGCATCGGCGGGTGCCCCATCGCGGTGAGGACCTCGTTCTCCAGGAAGAACGACGCCTCCTCGGTCATGCACAGCGTGTCGTCGACGTCGATGGCCACCGCACGGATCATGATCCGAACCATAGAACCTCAACTTGTCGGCGTGCGCGCCGATGTCCACGGCGACGGGTGCTGCAACGCGGGAGGAGGGTCTGTGGTCACGCGCTGGCGCGCCTGGTACCTCCCGATCGCGATCGGGATGGCCGTTGCCGACGTCGTGCTGATCGTGCTGGGCACCCGCACCGCGTTCTCCAATGTTCTGGTCTGGGTGCCGGCCGTCGCCGGCGTCGGGATGGCAGTCGCGAGCGCCGCCGCCGCCGCGCGCGGCACCACCGGAGATCTGCGCACGTTCTGGCGCCGGCTCACCCTCGCCATGGGGTTCGTGCTGCTCGCGACGCTGAGCCAGACCGTCGACGTGATCACCGTGCCGTTCGACGGGATGCCGCCGATCGGCTCGCGGACGCTGGTGCTCTACGTGATCGGCACGATGCTGGCGATCTCGGCGCTGCTGCGGCTGCCCGGCGGCGGGCGCAGCTGGCGGCAGCTGACCACGGCCGTGCTGGACGTGACGGTGGTGGCCGTGACGGCCGGGATCGCGGCCTCGGAGTACGTCGGCTGGTTCATGGACCGGTTCGGGGTGAGCACCTCGGCGTGGTGGCTGAACATCGCGATGATGGCCATCGCGGTGGCCGGCGTCGTGGTGGTCGTGAAGATCATGGCGGCGCGGCAGAGCCCGGTGCCGCGGGCCGCGCTCTGGTGGCTCGCGCCGATCGGGCTGGCCGGCCCGCTCTCCACCGTCCTGATGACGGTGCTCAAGACGTGGCCGCATCTCAACGGCAGCGCGGCGGTGCTGCCGTTCGTCGGCCTGTTCGGCACGCTCGCCGCGTTCGCGCAGCAGCGTGCCGGCGGCCGCGCGTCCCCGAGCCTGCACCCGTCGTTCTACCGGCGCAGCACCGCTGTCCCGCTGGTCGCCACCGGTCTCGCGAGTGTGCTGGTCGCGACCGTGTACCTGCGCACCGGCCACCTCAGCACCGTTCAGGTCGCCGGGACCACCCTGCTGTTGCTGCTGGTGGTGGCCCGGCAGGCGATGGCGTTGTCGGAGAACTCGACGCTGCTCGACACGGTCGCCCGCTACGCGATGCACGACGAGCTGACCGGCCTGTACAGCCGCCGGTACTTCACCGCCGCCGTGGCCGAGGCGTCCGGCCCGCACACCGTCATGCTGATCGACTTGAAGGACTTCCGGTCGATCAACGACAGCCTCGGGCCGGCGGCCGGGGACGCGCTGCTCGCCGCGTTCGCCGGGCGCCTCTCCGGCCTGGTCGACGCGGACGCCGTGGTGGCACGGCTCGGTGGGGACGAGTTCGGCCTGCTGCTGCCCGGCATCACCGAGGTCACGATCGGTGACGAGCCGTTGCACGCGGACGGTCACGAGGTGATCGTGGACCTCTCCGTCGGCATCGCGGACGGTGACGACGATCTGTTCCGGCGGGCCGAGATCGCGTTACGCGAGGCGACGGTCAATCCCGGTCAGGCCGTGGTCCGCTACGACGCTTCCCTGGAACGCCGGCTGAGCCAGCGGGCGACAATCGCCGCGGATCTGCGGCGCGCGCTCAGCGCCGGCGAGTTCTACCTGCTCTACCAGCCGGTCGTGGAACTGCCCGGCGGCCGGATGGTCGGCGTGGAGTCGCTGATCCGCTGGCGCAGGCCGGACGGTACGACGGTCTCCCCCGCCGACTTCATCCCGGTCGCCGAGGACACCGGCCTGATCGTCGACCTGGGCGAGTGGATCATCGAAATGGTCTGCACGCAGGCCGCCGCCTGGCGGCACCGTCACGGAACCGGCGCGCTCCAATCAGTAGCGGTCAACGTGTCGGCTCGCCAGCTGCTCGACCCGGGTCTGCCCGACGTCGTGGCCGGCGCTCTGGCCCGTCACGGCGTGCCGGCCTCCCAGCTCACCGTCGAGATCACCGAGACAGCGGTGTTCGGGGGCGGTCGCGCGCTGAGCACGGTAACGGCCCTGTCGTCACTGGGCGTGAGCATCGCGCTGGACGACTTCGGCACCGGGCACTCCTCGCTCGGCCTGCTGCGCACCTGCCCGGTGGACGCCATCAAGGTGGACAAGTCGTTCGTCGACGGGCTCAACGGCACGCCGCAGCAGGAGGCGATCGCGATCGCGCTGACCGGCATCGCCGAGACGATGGGCCTGCACACTGTCGCGGAGGGCGTGGAGACCGCCGAGCAGGCCCAACGGCTCTTCGAGCTGGGGTATCGCCACGCGCAGGGCTTCCACTTCGCGCGCCCGCTCCCGGCCGAGGAGATCGACGCCCTGCTCGACCAGGCACACCGCGTAGCCGCCTGAAAACCCTTTTTCGGTACGCGTTCCGCAGGGTCCCCGAGAGTCCGCGCGACCATGCTGCCCACGCCAGGCCGTTGCGCGGGCTACGGCGACGGGCGCGGGGAGACCTGTTCGGGCGGGGCCGCGTACGTCAGGTGGTGCGGGTCCACGTGGCGGCGGCCTCCAGGGCGGCCCGGATGTCGCCCGCCGAGCGGTAGATCCGGCGCTGCCGGTCCGCGCCGCTCCCGGTCTCCCGCAGCCGGCTGAGCCCGTCCACGACCACTCCCCGATCACCGGACTCCCGCAGGGCCGGGTCCACCAGCTCGGCGAACTCGGCGATCAGTTCCCACGCCGGGCGGGCCCGGCCGTCCCGCAGGTCGACCAGGTCACCGCCGAGGCCGTCGCGGGCGGCGCGCCAGTGCGCCCCGAACACCACGGCATCCCTCGGGTCCGGCGCCGCCCGCCCGCCGCGGATCTCCGTGATCGCGGTCTCCACCGCCGCCCGGATCAGCGCCGTCACCAGCACCGTGTCGTCGACGTCGGCGCAGACGTCGCCCATCCGGATCTCCACTGTCGGGTACCTCGGGGAGAGGCGGGCGTACCACTGCACCATCCCCTCGTCGATCATGATGCCGGTGGCGATCAGGTCGTCCACGGTGCGGTCGTGCTCCCGGGCGTCCCGGAAGTACGGGGTCGGCGCCACGCTGAACCACCGGCGCAGCTGGACGTTGCGCCAGCTGCTGTGTCCGGTGTCCACGCCCTCGAAGAACGGCGAGTTCCCGGTCAGCGCCTGGATCACCGGCAGCCAGATCCGCAGGTGGTTGCAGACCTGGACGGCCAGGTCCCGGTCGCCGACGCCCACGTGCACGTGCATCCCGCACAGCGCCGGATCCTGGGCGAGCGGGCCGAACCGGTCGACCATGGTGTGGTAGCGGGGGTCGTCCGGCACGCTGCGATCGGGTTCGGACACCGGCGTGGCGGCGACAGCTGTCAGCCGTACCCCGGCATCGTCGGCAGCGGTCGCGGCGGCACGCCGCAGGGAGCCCAGCTGATCGCGCACGTCGCGCAGGTCCGTGCAGACCCCGGTGACCATTTCGAGCATGCTGCGGCGCACCTCCGCCCGGCTCTGCCGGCGCGCCTGCTCGGGCAGCGCGGCCCGCACCTTCTCGGCGACCGGAGCGTTGGCGCCGGTGTCCGGATCGAGCAGCAGAAATTCCTCTTCGACACCGACGGTCAGCACGGCGCCGTGGCTACCCGGCGGACTGCTACACCAAACCCCCGCCGGCAACGCCATCGGGAAGACCGTGGTGAGCGGTTTCTGAGCGTTCGCCTGCTCCTCGTCCGGCGGTCGCCTGCTGTCCCCGTACCCCATAGATGATCTTTGCTCGTGGAACGAAGGAACCTGCTTGCCGCGGCGCTCGCCGCGCCCGCCGCCGCCACCCTCGACATGCGCCCGGCCACCGCCTCCACCAGGGGTTTCGACAAGGCCGACCCACGCTTCTCGATCGCGGTGCTGCCCGACACCCAGTATCTGTTCGACGCCGACAGCTCCGACCCGGCCCCGCTCGCGGCCACCTTCCGGTACCTGCTCGACCAGCGCGCCGAGGACAACGTCGCCTTCCTCACCCACCTCGGCGACATCACCGAGCACGGCACCGAGCAGGAGATCGCGCTGGCCGGCTCGACGTTCCGGGCCATCGACGGGCGGCTGCCGTACAGCGTGCTCGCCGGCAACCACGACGTCAGCTCCAGCACGAACGATCAACGGGGCAGCACCGCGTACCTGAAGGTTTTCGGTCCGGACCGGTTCCGGGGTGCGGCGACGTACCTCGGGGCCTCCGCCGACGGCTACAACAGCGCGCACCGGCTGACCGCGGGTGGGCGGCAGTGGCTGATCCTCGCGCTGGACTGGCGGATCTCCGACGGCGGCCTGACCTGGGCCCGCTCCATCCTGGCGGCGAACGCCACGCTGCCGGCGATCGTCACCACGCACGACCTGGCCTACGCTGACGACGCGGGCGCGGCGTACCTGTCCAGTAACGGTCAGCGGCTCTGGGACAAGCTGATCAAGGACAACGACCAGATCTTCCTGACCCTCAACGGCCACTACTGGCCGCCGGGGCGGACCGTGCTGCGCAACACCGCCGGCAACGACGTCCACGTGCACATCACCAACTATCAGGACCGGTACTACGGCGGCGCCGCGATGATCCGGCTGTACCGCTTCGACCTGGTGCGCAACCGGATCGACGTGGAGACGTTCGCGCCCTGGTTCCTGCAGCGCCGCTCGCCGCTGGCCGAGGAGACGATCGAGCTGACCGGCGACGTCGACCGGTTCAGCCTGGAGATCGACTTCGAGAAGCGGTTCGCCGCCTTCGCGCCGCCGGCGCTTCCCGCGCCGCGGCCCGCGACCCGGGTGGTGGACCGGCACACCGCCGCCTACTGGCGGTTCGACGCGGCCGGCCAGGCGGTCAGCGACGGCGCCGTCGTGGCCGATCTCTCCGGCAAGGGCAACGACTTGGTGGTACGCCGTCTCGCCGGCAGTGGCGCCGACGTTCTCACCGTGGCGGCCGACCACCATCGGGGCGCGCCGGCCCACGCGAGCCTCCGCTTCGACGGCGGCCCGAACCGGGGCGCCCTGCTGCAGACCGCCCCGGACGCGCCGCTGAACAGCGCCACGTTCCGTGGCGGGTACACGTTCGAGACGTTCCTGAAGCTGCCGTCGCCGTTCGTCGGCAGCCACGCGTGGATGGGCGTCTTCAGCTGGGAAGGACGCGCCGGGGACGCCGGCAAGCACAGCGGCTGGTCGCCGCTCGAACCGACGTGCAGCCTGAACCTGTCCCCCGAGCGGTTCCTGCAGTACGTGCTGTACACCGCCGAGGGTGATCACAATCCGACGTCGTGGAGCCACGCACTGCCGGTCGGCGTCTGGCACCACGTGGCGATCGTCAACGACGGCAAGCGCAGCATCGTCTGGGTGAACGGCTCGAAGATCGCCCGGAACCCGACGCAGCCGGCGCGCGGGGTGGCGACGGTGGGCCGGCCGTTCACGCTCGGTGGGACGTCGTTCGACCTCGCGTACGACCAGGGGTTCTACGGCTGGATCGGCGACACCCGGATCACGTCGCGGGCATTGCGGCCGGACCAGTTCCTGCCGGCCGGCCACTTCCGATAGCAGCCGGCCGCTTCCGATAGCGGCCCGCCGCCGCCACGGCGCCACCACGCGGCCGCCACGTCGCCACCACGCGGCCGCCACGTCGCCACCACGCAGGCGGCCGCCACGTCGCCACGTAGGGGCCGACGCGATCTTGGCGAATTGTGGCTGCGCAGGGCGTGAACTGCCCAGATCTCGGGCTTGGCCCCCGCACGCCGTCGCGCGTGCGGGGGCCGCGTGAGCACAGTGAGCCGCGGGCACAGTGAGCCAGCCGTGCGGGTCGGGCTGGCTCTGAGTGCTGACCTTGCTGGCTAATCGACGAGCCGTCGACTCGTCGGATGTGAGATGGGCGCGACAACCGGATGGTCGCCATTCACGGGCCCCTACCAGGCGACAGTTCATCGATCAGCAAGCAAGGTCAGCACTAGCACTGACACCAGCTCACCCGGGCCAGCTGGCTCTCCGTGTGCTAACGAAAACGCGAAAGACCCTGAGCCCAGCGCTCCGCCTGCCCCGGGCCCACGCCGCCTGGGCCCCGCGCCGCCTGGGCCCCGCGCCGCCTGGGCCCCGCGCCGCCTGGGCCCCGCGCCGCCTGGGCCCCGCGCCGCCTGGGCCCCGCGCCCCTGCGTGCCCCGCCGACCCCGCGCTGGCGTCCTGCGGCTGGCATCTCACACCAGCCACCTCCCGCCTCGCCGATCTTGGAACCCGCCGTCCCGGCCGTAGCCCACACATGTGATCAAGCTCGGGTAGCCGCTCTGGCCTACGGCTCGCGTCGCCCGGCCGTAGCCCACACATGTGATCAAGCCCGGATAACCGCTCTGGCCTACGGCTCGCGTCGCCCGGCCGTAGCCCAAGCATGTGTTCAAGCTCGGATACTCGAGGTAGCGGGAACCGGACCTCCACGAAGATCTAATGGCCCAGGGGGACGGCCTGGCGACTGTCCAGCGGCGGCCGCGCGTCACGGTCCGTCGCCGCCGACCGTGGAGCGCTGGAGGTTTGCGTCATTCTGCAGGGCCTGGGGCGTCCGCGGGTTTCCGCGCAGCGCGACGTTGACCGCGGATGCAGGCACGCTGGGTGACAACGGTTCGCGCCGACGTGCGGTCCGCCCCGATTTCCGGCTGGCCCTGCAGCAGTGATGACGCACCTCGGGAACATCGCCGCGGCCGAGCGCACTCACGACCAGCTGGACCAGCTGGACCAGCTGGTCGTCAGTGCTGTTCCCGGCCTGGTGGATCGTGGAATGGCGGGATCCGGCTGGCGCTCGGTGCTGTCCCGACGGGTCCGCGAGAGCACTCCCCGCCAGCCGACGAAGACGAGCTGGTCACCAGTGCTCCCGGATGCCTGCTCCGAGAACCCTCAGCGCCAGCCCGCCCGCACCGCTCCACACCGGGCGATCAGCGGCGATCAGCGGGCGCCGAGCGAGCACGAAACACCCCACTAAGGCGTCAACGTCTCGATCAGCAGGAGGGAAGCGTCGTCCTCCCGCTCCCCCGGCGCGATGATCTCCATCGCCGCGTCGGCGAGCTCGTCGAGACCGGCGCCCGGATGATCCGTGATCACCCGGCGCAGGTGCTCGATGCCGTCGTCGATCGGGAACGTGCGGGTCTCGATCAGCCCGTCGGTGTAGAGCACCAGCCGGCTCCCGGCCGGCAGCGACCGCGTGTGTGTGCGCCGGGTGACCCCGCGCAGGCCGCCGAGCAGCGGGCCGCCGTTCGGCAGCTGGCTGACCGACCCGTCCGGCAGCACCAGCGTCGGCGGGATGTGGCCGGCGTTCGCCCAGGTCAGCGTGTGCCCGCCACCCGGCTCGGCGGTCAGGTAGGCGACCAGCACGGTGGCCATCCCACCGACCCCGAGCAGCTTGGCGGCCCGTTCGAAGCGGGCCAGCAGGACCGACGGATAGTCGTACCGGTCCACCAGCAGCGCGCGCAGCATGCTCCGGTAGTGCCCCATGGTCGCGGCCGCGGTCACGCCGTGTCCCGCCACGTCGCCGATCACCACGGCCATCCGGGCGTCGTCGAGGCGGACCGCGTCGTACCAGTCCCCGCCGACCAGATCGGCCCGGTTCGCCGGCGCGTACCGGGCCACCAGCCGCACGTGGTCCAGCACGGGCAGCGGGCTGAGCAGCGCCTTCTGCATCGTTTCGGCGGCGGTGCGCCGGTCGTCGTACGCGCTGGCCCGCTGCAGCGCCTGCGCGACGTATCCGGCGAGCGCGGTGAGCACCGCGTGTTCGCCGTCACCGGGGGTGTACCGCTGCTTCCAGCAGAACGTCAGCGCCCCGATCGGTCCGTGCACCCCGGGCAGCGGCACGCTGACCGCGGCCTGCCACTCCATCCGGTGGAACGTGCCGAGCGCGTCCGGCGTCTGCTCGGCCACCGCGGCGAGGTCGGGCAGGACCACGGTGCGGCCGCTGCGCGCGGCCAGCCCGGACGGGGTGCGGACCTCGGTGCCGTACGTCGCCCAGTGCTCCGCCAGGTCGGGCGGCAGCAACCGGCCGGACGCCAGCTGGATCAGGCCGTCGGACTCCAGCCAGGAGACCCCGACGTACGCCGGGTCCAGGGTCCCGATGACCAGGTCACGCACCGTGTCGACGACCTCGTCGGAGGTGGCCGCCGCGCCGAGGGCGCTACTGGCCCGCAGCAGCAGCCGGCTCCGCTCGGCGACCAGCTCGGCCCGGTCCGACGCCTGGTACGACGCGATCCGCAGCTGAAGGCTGTCGGAGCAGGCGGCCGCGAGGTCGGAGAGCGCCGACAGCTCGTGCTCGGTCCACTGGCGCGGCTCGTGGTCGATCGCGCAGAGCGACCCGAGCACCCGCCCGTCCGCGTCGAAGACCGGCATCCCCGCGTAGCCGACGACGCCGAGGTCCTCGATCGCGAGGTTGTCCCGCACCCGCGGGTCGACCCGGGCGTCCGTGACGATCAGCGGTTGCGCGGCGTCGACCACGTGCTTGCAGAACGAGTGGCTCAGCGGTGTCTGCCGCTTCTGCGCCCAGGGTTCGCCGAGCCCGCAGGCACCGGGGAAGAACTGCCGGTCCGCGTCGACCAGTGAGACAAGCGCCACCGGCACCCCGAGCACGGTGCGCACCATGGACGCGAACCTGTCGAACATCGGGTCGGCCACCGCGTCCAGACCGGTGCGCAGCAGTGCGGCGAGCCGCTGCCCGTCGTCGTCTGCCATGCAATCCTTCCAGGGTGTCGTCTCGGTGCTCCGGGGCAACATACCCGGCTGGTGGGCGAGGTACGACCCTGGCGAGGCACTATCGCGCAGTGGTGTGCGAGAGTCCAGCCACGGGGTAACGGGCGGGGATGGGAATGGCGCGACTTTGAGCGGTGAGATGACCCCCGCGGACGACGTGTTCGCCGGCGGCGGCGAGACCGCGCGCCTGATGGCACGGATCGACTGGGCGGCGACGGATCTGGGGCCGATCGAACGCTGGCCGCAGAGCCTGCGGGCGGCCGTCCGGATCGTGCTCTCGTCGCGATACCCGATGCTGCTGCTCTGGGGGCCGGACCTGGTCCAGCTCTACAACGACGCGTACTCGGGCCTGATCGGCGACAAGCATCCGGCGGCGCTCGGCCGGGACGTGCGGGTGACCCTGGCCGAGGGCTGGGACGTGCTCCGGCCGCTGATCGACGAGGCGATGGCGACCGGCGTGGCGAGCTGGGTGCCGGCGTTGCGCCTGCTGCTGGACCGGTCCGGGTACCGCGAGGAGGCGTACTTCAGCGTCTCGCACGCGCCGGCCCGCGACGACGACGGCGTCACGGTGGGCGTGCTCACCGTGTGCAGCGAGGTGACCGAGCAGGTGGTCGGCGAACGCCGGCTGCGGCTGCTGCACGATCTCGCCCTGCCCGGCGGGGACGGGACGGCCGGCGTCGAGCGGACCTGCGCCCGGCTCGGCGAGGTGCTCGGCCGGCATCCGCTGGACGTGCCGTTCGCCGCGATCTATCTGCGCGACGGCGGTGCGCTGCGGCGGCACGCCCTGGTCGGCGCGGCGGAGACGGACCTGCCGGCGCACGTCGCGCTGGACGCTTCCGGCGACGACCCCTGGGGGCTGTGTGCCGCGGCGAGCGGGGAGACCATCGAGGTGGGCGACCTGGGCGGCCGGCTCACGCTCACCGGTGGCGCATTCGACGATCGGGTACGGGGATCCGTCGCCCAGCCGTTGCCCGGCGGGGTGCTGGTCACCGGGGTCAGTCCGAGCCGGGCGCTCGACGACACGTACCGGTCGTTCCTGACCCTGCTGGCGCAGCAGATCGGGGTCGCCATCCGCACCGCCCAGGCGTACCAGGAGGAACGTGACCGGGCGGCGGCGCTGGTCGAGCTGGACCGGGTGAAGACGGACTTCTTCACGAACGTGAGCCACGAGTTCCGTACCCCGCTGACCTTGATGCTCGGACCGCTGGCCGACGCGCTCGCCGACCGCGAGGAGCCGCTCGGGGCCGCCCAGCGGGACCGCGTGGACACCGCCTGGCGCAGCGCCACCCGCCTGCTCTCCCTGGTCAACGAGCTGCTCACGTTCTCCAGCATCGAATCGGGACGGTCCGGCACGCAGCCGCACACGCTGGACCTGGCCCGATACACCCGGGAGCTGGCCGGCGTGTTCCGGGCCGCGATCGAACGCACCGGCCTGCGGCTGACGGTGGACTGCCCGCCGCTCCCCGGCCCGGTCGCGGTGGACCCCGGCCACTGGGAGCGGATCGTCACGAACCTGCTCTCCAACGCGCTCAAGTTCACCTTCGTCGGCGGGATCCGGGTGACCCTCGAGTCGGACGCCACAGCGATCCGGCTCTCCGTCGCGGACACCGGCATCGGGATCGACGCGGCCGAGCTGCCCCGCCTGTTCGACAGGTTCCACCGGATCCGCGGCGCGCGCTCGCGCAGCCACGAGGGCACCGGCATCGGCCTGGCCCTGGTCCGTGAGCTGACCCGGCTGTCCGGCGGTGACGTCGAGGTGGCCAGCGCGCCCGGCGAGGGCACCACCTTCACCGTGGTGCTGCCGTGGAGCGCGGTGCGGCCGGCCGGCGCCCTGCCGGTGGAACCCGCTCCGGAGCCGTTCGCCGCCGCGCGGGCCGCCGCCGTCGAGACGGCCGGCTGGCTGACCGACGAGGCCGGCGACGGCGACGCGGCGCCGGCCGGCGGGATCCGGATCCTGGTCGCCGACGACAACAGCGACATGCGCGCCTACCTGGCCCGGCTGCTCACCGCCGAGGGCTGGCAGGTGCTGACGGCCGCGGACGGCGAGGCCGCCCTGCGCGCGATCCGCCGGGACCGGCCGCATCTGCTGATCACCGACGTGATGATGCCGCGACTGGACGGTTTCGCCCTGGTCCGCAAGCTGCGCGGGGACGAGGCGACCCGCGGCCTGCCGGTGGTGATGCTCTCCGCCCGGGCCGGTCAGGAGTCCGGGGTGGAGGGCCTGGCCGCCGGCGCGGACGACTACGTGGTCAAGCCGTTCCACGCCCAGGAGCTGATCGCCCGGGTCCGCAACCTCCTGGAGATGGCGAGCGTCCGCGCCACGCACAGCCGGCAGATGACCGCGCTCGCCGACACGGCCGCCGTGATCGCCTCCGGCCGGGCTCTGGAGGAGGCGTTCCAGACCGCTACTGATCAGGCCCGCGCGATGCTGGGCGGTCTGTCGGCGGTCACCGTGCTGCGCGGCGGCCGCCGGCGGCCGGAGTTGCGGTTCGTCGCCGCCGACGGCGACGACGACGACGAGGGCGCGCCGGGCGAGTCCGTCGAGGTCGAGATCAAAGCCCACGAGGGTACGGTCCTGGGCACCATCACCGTGCGGATCGACTCGGCCAACCCGCCCAGCGAGCAGGCCCGGAGCATCCTCACCCCGCTGGCCGACATGCTGGCGTCGCTCACCCAGAGCAGCTGGCAGCTGGAGCACGAGCAGCAGATGACCGTCACGCTGCAGCAGGCCGTGCTGCCGGAGAGCGTGCCGGCCCTGGACGGGTGGGACGTGCAGACCGCGTACCGGCCGGCGTCCGGCCGGGTCGGCGGTGACTGGTACGACGTGGCCGAGGCCGCGGACGGCTCGCTCGTGGTGAGCATCGGCGACGTGGCCGGGCACGGTCTCGGCGCGGCCGTCACCACCGGGCAGATCCGCAACGCGGTCCGGGCGTACCTGGTCGAGAACCCGGCGCCGGCCCACGTGATCGGGCGGGTGGCCACGCTCGTGGGCCGCCTGCACACGCCGCTCTTCGCGACCCTGCTGGTGATCCGCATCGACCCGCGGACCGGCGCGTTCACCTGGTGCAGCGCGGGCCATCCGACGCCTGTGGTGTCCGCGCCCGGCGAGCCGACCACGCTGCTCGCCGGCCTGATCGGTCCGCCGCTCGGCCTCACCCGGGCCCGGTACCGGCAGAACACCGGCAGCCTGCGACAGGGCGGTCAGCTGCTGCTCTTCACCGACGGCCTGGTGGAGGACTTCCCGAAATCGATAGACGAGGGTCTCAACCGGCTGTGCGAGCGGTCGCACCGCGAGTTCGTCGCGGGCGCCCCCCTGACCGCGCTCGTCGACGCGGTGCTCGGCGACGTGCCCCGCCCGCAGCACGACGACATCGCGGTGGTCGCGATCCGGCGGGACCCGGCGGCGGCCCGGACCGGAGTCAGCCTGCCGGAGCTCGAGACCACGTGGACGTACCCGCTGGGCCCGGGGGCGTCCGCCGCCGCGCGCCGCGACCTGCAGGCCGCGTTGCAGGGTGACGCCGCCGACCAGGACCTGCTCTACGACCTGCAGGTGGCCGCCACCGAGGCGATCAACAACGCGGTCGAGCACGCCCAGCGGCCGAGCCGCCCGGAGGTGCACCTGCGCCTGCGGGTGACCGGCGGCCTGGTCCGGATCGAGGTCCAGGACTTCGGCGGCTGGCGGGCCCGGCCGCCGGCGCGCGACCGGGGCCGCGGCGCGATCCTGATGAACGCGTACGGCGACGTCCGGGTCACCACGACCGCCACCGGAACTCTGGTCACCATCGAGCGCCGCTGGACCGCCGGCTGAGGAGCCGTGCCTCCCGGTACCCGTGGCCATCGTCGTGACCTGGTCATCAGCGTGATCGCGGCGGGACCGGCGCTCGCGCTGCGGCGTGAGGGGCGGCGCTCGCGCTACGGCCGTGAGCGGGCATGGATGGTCGCGGCCGGCGGCGGCGGGAGGTGATCGGTGCGGTTGTGGGAGGTGTGCCGCGTACCATATAAAAGCCGGAGGCGAGCCGATTAGCGTGCGCCAGCGGTGGTAGCCATGGGGAGTGACGACCGAAACGGCCTGGGCTCCGCTGCGTGTGACCGCCTTCCGGAGCCTGTGGCTGGCGCTGCTGGCGAGCAACATCGGCACCTGGATGCAGACTGTCGGCGCCCAGTGGCTGCTCGTCGAGGAGTCCGGAAGTGACACTCTCGTGGCGGTGGTGCAGACCGCCAGCACCCTGCCGATCGTGCTGCTCGCGCTGCCGGCCGGTGCGCTCGCCGACACGTTCGACCGGCGGCGGCTGCTGCTCGCGGTCCAGGTGTTCCTCACCGGCGTGGGTGTGCTGCTCACCGTTCTGACCGTCACTGATCACATGCCGCCGGAGCTGTTGCTCACCCTGACGTTCGTGCTCGGCGCGGGCCAGGCGGTGACCGCGCCGACCTGGCAGTCGATCATCCCGGAGCTGGTGCCCCGCTCGCAGCTGCCGCAGGCGTCCGCGCTCGGCGCGATCAGCATGAATCTCGCCCGGGCCGTCGGACCCGCGATTGCCGGCCTGCTCATCGCCCGTGCCGGAACCGGCGTGGTGTTCGGCATGAACACGCTGTCGTTCGCCGTGTTCGCGCTGGTCCTGTTCCGCTGGCGGCCGGCGTCGACGGGCAACGGCGACGCGCCGGAACGGTTCGCCGCGGCCGTGCGATCCGGCAGCCGGTACGTGCGGCACTCCCCTGTCGTGCGGCGCATCCTGCTGCGCGCCGGACTGTTTCTGATCCCCGGCAGCGCGCTCTGGGCCCTGCTGCCGCTGGTCGCGAGCCGGCGGCTCGGCCTCGGCTCGGGCGGGTACGGCGTCCTGCTCGCCGCCGTCGGCGCCGGCGCGGTGTTCGGGGCGCTCCTGCTGCCCCGGCTGCGGGCCCGCTGGTCGCTGAACCGGCTGCTGCTGATCTCCAGCGTCACGTTCACGCTCGTGCTGTTGCTGCTGGTGGCGGTTCCGTCGGAGGCGGCCGTGGTGGTGGTCCTGCTGCCCGCCGGCGTCGCGTGGGTGATGGTGCTGTCCAGCGTGAACGCGTCGATGCAGCTGTTCCTGCCGAACTGGGTACGTGCCCGCGGCCTGGCCGTCTACCAGATCGTCTTCGCCGGGTCGCAGGCCGCCGGGGCGCTGGTCTGGGGTGTGCTGTCCGATCTGTGGGGTCTGGGCCCGACCCATGTGATCGCCGCCGGGCTGATGCTGGCCGGGGCTGTCACGCTGCGCTGGTGGCCGCTGCGGGACACCAGCGGGATGAATCGTGATCCGGCGGTGTTCTGGCCGGAGCCGCACCTGTCGCTCGATCCGTCGGATCGGGACGGACCGGTTCTGATCACGGCTCGCTATGCGGTTGCGCCGTCGAACGCGGACGCTTTCGTCGAGGCGATGGAGAGGGTACGCCTGAGCCGCCTCCGCACCGGCGCGGTGCGCTGGGGTTTGTTCCGGGACGGGGCGGCGCCGGGGTGGTTCGTGGAGGCTTACGTGGTGCCGAGCTGGGGTGAGCACGTGCGGCAGCATGAGGGGCGGCTGACCGGCTCTGATCAGGAGGCGGAGGAGCGGGCGGTGGCGCTGGCGGACGGGCCGGCGGAGGTGAGTCACCTGCTGTCGGCGCGGTGAGGGCGGCGCGGTGAGGGCGGCGCGGTGAGGGCGGGACGCGATGGCGGGGGTGGCATGCGCGGGCACACGACGCCCCCTCAGCCGGGGCGGACGAGGGCACACGGTGACCCCAACCGAGGCGGCGTCACACGGTGACCCCCAACCGAGGCGGCGTCACACGGTGACCCCCAACCGAGGCGGCGTCACACGGTGACCCCCAACCGAGGCGGCGTCACACGGTGACCCCTCGCGGCGTGGACGGGAGCACACCGTTCTCTTGCGTGTGACCGGGTCACGGCTATGGCGTAGGCCAGGGTCCACGATGACGTTACGTGTGCTTTCATCCGCGTGACGCGTCGCCGATCGCGCTGAGAACCAGCTGGTCCGGCTGGTCCGGCTGGTCCGGCTGGCGCTGAGTGCTGCCTGTCACGGTGGGTCCCGGCGACGGTGGAGCACTACGGGGTTCGCGTCATTCTGTGGGGCCCCGGAACGTCCGCGGGTTTCCGTAGAGCGCAACGACTACCCCGGATGTGGAGCCGGCGCACCGGCGCATCCTATGTCCGCTGGGCGACAGCAACACCAACGATGCATTGACAGTGGTGAAGCACTGGAGCGACGCTGGTGACCGACTTTCCGGGGAGGCGCGGATGGGCGGCTTCATCCTCGGTGTGGCCATCGCGCTCTTCATCGGAATGCGGCTGGCCCGCCTGATCGACGGCAACAAGGGTGCCAAAGCGGGATACAAGAAGGCCAACACCGATCTGCCCGGCGCGCGGAAGAAGGCGCGCAGCGCGTCCTTCGCGCTGTTCCGCTTCGTCGCCCTACTGGCGCTGATCGGCGCCGCGGCGCTGTACGGCTGGATCCAGCAGAACAGCGCCTGACCGGCCGTCCTGCGCGGCGGACAGCAGGCCGCGCAACGACAGCGCGAGGGCGGACGCGACCAGGCAGCCGATCACCATCGCGACCACCCAGAGCGTGCCGAGACCGGCGCCGATCAGCGGGCCGGCGGTCACCGGGCCGAGCACCGAGGCGATGCCCATCAGCATGGTGACCGCGGAGTTGTACCGTGCCCGCAGGTCGTCGGTGGCGAGCAGGTTCGTCACGGCCGGCATGACCGGTTGCAGCAGCGTCTCGCCGCAGGCGAACACCGTCGCGCACCCGATCACGCAGAGCGCCGCGACCACTGATCCGCCGCCGGCCAGCCCGCCCGCGCCGAGGATCAGCCAGGATGCCGCGAAGACGACGCCGACCATGGCGAGGGCCGCGGTCCGGCTGCGTCCTTCGAGGCGTTTCACGACCAGGAGCTGTGCCGCCACGATGGTCACCGTGTTGGCGGCCAGCGCCCAGGCCACGACTCTCGGGGGGACTTCTGCCACCCGTACCGCATAGGCGGCGAAGCCGACCTCGATCTGGGCGTAACCGCAGGTGGAGAGGAAGAGCGCGAACAGCAGGAGGCGACGGAACGGCCGGTTGCGCAGCACTGTCAGGTAGCCACCGGGCGGCCCGGCCTCGGCCCGTGGCGGCGGCGCGTGCCCGACGCCGCGCATCGCCAGCAGGATCGCGAAGGGGATCAGGAACGTCACCGCGTCGGCCAGGTAGACGATCTGGAACGTGACTGGCCGGGACGAGTCCACGACCGCGCCGGCGATCACGCCGCCGATGCCGATCCCGAGGTTGAGCAGCGCGAACTGCAGACCGAACGTGCGCTGACGTTCCGGCTCACGGGTCAGCGAGGCGAGCAGGGTGGCGCCGCCGGGCCAGGTCGGCGCGCCACCGGCCGCCATCACGGCGAGCGCGGCGAGAATCGCGGCCGGATGGTGCACGAGCGCCAGCACCATGGATCCGGCCGCCTGCGCGAGATACCCGGGGAGCATCACGCGCCGGGTGCCGAACCGGTCCATCAGGGTGCCGCCGATCGGTGAGCAGACCAGCAGCACCGCGCCGAACCAACCGACCGCGAGGCCGGCCGCGGCATCGCTGAAGCCGCGCACCTCGGTCAGGTAGATGAACAGGAACGGCAGGGTGAGGCCGCGCCCGAGGGCCGACACCAGGACGCCGGCCAGCAACCAGCGCGCTTCGCGGCGCTCGGGCAGGATCTCGTGGAGCATGGGCGGGATTCTGCCGGAAAGGTACGACGATTCGCGCGGCAGTTATCGACGGGTCTGTGGCAGGATCGGTGATCGTGTCGATGAGTCGCCGAGGGGTCCTGGGTGTCGCCGCCACCGCGCTGCTGGCCGGATGCGCCAAGCCGTCCGAAGCACGCAGCGTGCCGGGCATTCCCGAAATCGCCGAGGCGCCGCAGTCGTTCGCGGCCACGCCCCCGGCAGTCGACCCGGCGCCCCTGAAGGCATTCGACCCGGGGCCCCTGAAGCGGGTGCTCACCAAGTATCTGAAGCCCACCAGCGCGAACCCGAAACACCCCACCTACGCCGGCGCCGCCGCGGTGGTCCTGCGCGACGGCAAGGTCGCCGCCACGGTCGCCGTCGGCCACGCGCTGCGCTACCAGGCCGGGCCGGTCGAGCTCCCCGCCGCCAAGCGGGTGGCGATGCGCACCGATTCGATCTTCGACCTGGCCTCGCTCACCAAGGTCTACACCGCGATCCTGCTGCTGCAACAGGTCGAACGCGGCGCCGTCGACCTGGACGCCCCGGTCGTGCGCTACCTCCCGGCCTTCACCGGCAAGGGCAAGAACACGATTACGGTACGGATGCTGCTCACGCACACGAGTGGCCTCCCGGTCGGGGCGAACGTGAAGAACGTGCTCGGCACCCCGCTGCTCGCCGGCGCGGTCCCCGGCACCACGTTCCGCTACTCCAGCACCGGCCTCATGGTGGCCGCCGAACTCGTCGAGAAGGCCACCGGCAAGAACCTCGACGTCGCACTCAAGAACGGCATGACCGGCCCGCTCGGCCTCTCCTCCACCGGCTTCAATCCGCTCAGGTGGCTGTCCAAAGCTGATCAGGCCAAACGCCTGGTCGCCACCGACGCCCGCAGCTCGCGAGGGCTGCTGCGCGGCATCGTGCACGACGACGTCGCCGCGAAGCTGGGCGGCGTGATCGGCAGCGCCGGCATCTTCGGCACCGCCCACGAGGTGGCCGTGATCGGTCAGCTGCTGCTCAACGGGGGTGTCCACAACGGCAAGCGGATCCTCGCCGCGGCGACCGTGCAGCAGATGCTGACCAACCAGAACAAGGGCAAGCCCGCGATCGACCCGGATCGCCCCGGCCGCCCCGCCGACCACGGCCTCGGTGTCACGCTGCGCCAGCCATGGTTCATGGGCAAGCTGTCGTCGGCGGCCACGTTCGGCCACACCGGTTTCACCGGCACCTCGCTGCTGGTCCACCCCGGGCACAAGCTGGTGCTGGCCCTGCTGACGAACCGCGCCCACCCGAACTGGAGCTGGGCCGACCCGGACCCGATGCGCGCCGAGGTGGCGAACGTGGTGGCCGCCCAGCTCTGACCCCGATGCGCCGGGCCGGCACCGCACACCGGCTACCCGCGGGTCCCGCCCGCGGACCGGCCCGACGGCGCGGAACGGTCGTCCAGGGCGGCCGTCACCGCCTCCTCCGGCGTCGCGACGTGCCGGACGCCGGGAATCGCGCTGCCCTCCGCGGCCGTCACCCGCCAGCCACCGATCGACACCACCGGCACTCCGCCGCGCATCGCCAGGGCAACCTCGCTGAGTGTCCCCCATGATCCACCGATGCTGATCACCGCGTCGGCGCTGCGCACGATGATCACATTCCGCGCCTCGCCCATTCCCGTCACGATCGTCGCGGACAGATCCGACGAGGCGCCCTCGCGGCTGTCTCCGGGCCAGACCCCGATCACCAGCCCACCCGAGGCCCGGGCACCGGCCGCCACCGCCGCCATCACTCCGCCGCCACCACCGCAGATCACCACGGCCCCACGGGCGGCGAGCAGCTCACCCACCCGCCGGGCCCGGGCGGCCTCCACGTCGGTGCACGTGCCGGGCCCGCAGACAGCCACCTGAACGGTCACACCGTCATGCTGCCAGGCAGCGACAGTTCCTCCCAGTCATGATCGGCGCGGCCTATCGTCGAGCCGGTGAGCGCCGGGTTGCCGGGCTGCGCCGGGAGGGGGTGGCGGAGGCCACCGCCGAGGACTGACCCTGCTGGTTGATTGAGGAAGTCGTCTACCTGCGGAAATGTGGGTGCGACCGCCGCTGGCCAGTCGCCAGGCCCGCCCGTTTGGACCGTTAGGTCTTCGTTGAGGTCCGACTTCCGCTACATCGAGGGCTCGGGGTGCCACCTCGCGATAGCCGGGTAGGCCGAGCTTGATCACATGCCTGAGCTACGGCCCGGCGGAGCCAGCCGTAGACCAGGGCGGTTATCCGGGCTTGATCACATGTGTGGGCTACGGCCGGGTGGCGCGAGCCGTAGGTCAGAGCGGTTATCCGGGCTTGATCACATGCGTGAGCTACGGCCGGGACGGCGGGTTCCAAGATCGGCGAGGCGGGAGTGCGAGGCGGCAGTGCGAGGCGGCAGTGCGAGGCGGCAGTGCGAGGCGGCAGTGCGAAGCGGCAGTGCGAGGCGGGAGGTGCCAGGTGCGGGATGCCAGCCCGCAGGATGCCAGCGCGGGTCGGCGGGCACGCGGGGCGCGGGGCCCATGCGGCGCGGGCCCGGGCACGCGGGGCGCGCGAGGGCTGGGGATGCCACCTCGCGACAGCCGTGCAGGCCGAATATCTGCTGGTGGCGCGGGGTTTCTCACTTAGCCAGCGGGGTCAGGACTGGGCGTCAGCCGCCGCGCCGGTGGCGTAACACCAGGATCACCACGGCCGTGACCGCGGCCAGGTCGGCGACGATCAGGGCCGCGGCCGGGCCGAGGAACAGCCCGACGAACGGCATCGTGAGGAACACCGCGACGCCGAGCACCGTCAGGGCCGGGAACGGGCGGCCGGGCTCGGCCGGCCGCGCGGTCATCCGTGCGGCGAAGGCCGGGTCGCCGGCAGCCAGGCGCTGCTCGATCTCCGCGAGCGCGCGGCGGTCCTTCTCCTCCAGCATGGCTCTAGCCCTACCATCGCAAGCCCGGATATGTGGGTGATGCGCTGATCTAGCACGAAATATGGTTTTTGAAGCCTATAACAGGGGGTGAGCAAATGATCTGAGGAGCCTGCATGACCACCGTCGCCCCGAGGCCGAGCGTTACCCGGCCCCACCCGGTTCGCCGGCAGGTGAAGGGTTCGGCACTGACCCGGATCCTGCGCACCACCGACGCGAAGCAAATCGGGATCATGTACATGATCACGTCGATCATCTTCTACATGGTCGGCGGGCTCATGGCCCTGCTGATGCGGGCGGAACTGGCCCGCCCCGGCATGCAGATCCTCTCGCCGGAGCAGTTCAACCAGTTGTTCACCATGCATGGCACCGCCATGCTGCTGTTCTTCGCGACCCCGATCGTGTTCGCGTTCGGCAACTACGTGGTGCCGATTCAGATCGGCGCCCCGGACGTGGCGTTTCCCCGGCTCAATGCGTTCGCGTACTGGCTGTACCTGTTCGGCACGCTGCTCGCGATCAGCGGCTTCATGCTGCCGGGCGGCGCGGCCGACTTCGGCTGGTTCGCGTACACGCCGCTGAGCGACTCGCTGCACTCGCCCGGCATCGGCGGCAACGCCTGGGTCGTCGGCCTGGCGATCTCGGGTCTGGGCACGATCCTCGGCTCGGTCAACCTGATCACCACGATCCTGACCCTGCGGGCCCCCGGCATGACCATGTTCCGGATGCCGATCCTGACCTGGAACATGCTGGTCACCGCGCTGCTCGCGGTCATGGTCTTCCCGTTCCTGGCGGCCGCGCTCTTCGCACTCGCCGCGGACCGCGTCCTCGGCGCCCACGTCTTCGACGTGGAGACCGGCGGGCCGATGCTCTGGCAGCACCTCTTCTGGTTCTTCGGCCACCCCGAGGTGTACATCATCGCGCTGCCGTT
>NZ_JBEZZR010000071.1:0-19211 GCF_040639325.1 Actinoplanes sp. NPDC023936
AGCCCAACTCCTCGCCCTACTCAACATCGATCCCACCCGACCACGATGGCTATAACGGCAGTCCACAACCATGTGCGAAGTCCACGTCTAGCCGGCGGGCAGGTCGCGGGAGCCGCCGGCCACGAGCGTGACCACGGCGTTCACGTCGCCGAGCCCGGCCGCGTCAAGGTCCGCGCGCAGGACCGTCTCGTCGGCTTGCGGCGGCCGGCCCACGGCGACCACGTGCAGGGTGCCGGTCTGCACCTGGAGGTCGGTGAGCTGCCACCCCTGTTCCGCGGCCCATCGCTCGACGACCGGATGCGCCTTCGCGATGATGATCTGCTGCTGCAGGACGTGCCAGCTGCCGTACCCGAGCGGCGCCGCGACCAGCAGCACCGCCAGCCCGACGGTCACCAGGGATTTCGCACCGAGCGTCCCGACCGCGACACCGGCCTCCCCGGCCGCGTCCCGCACCCGGCCGCCGAGCATGATCGCGGTGCCGGTGGCGATGATCGCCGCCATGTTCGTGCCGAACAGCAGCAGCGCGCCGGCCGACTGACCGTAGGCGCCGGACTCCGCGGTGAGCCCGACGACGGCCAGCGGCGGCACGAGCGAGATGGCGATCGCGACGCCCGGCAGCGTGTCCGAGACGTCGGAGCGGATCAGCGCGAACCCGCCGACCAGGCCGGTCGCCAGAGCCGTGAGCAGGTCGATGAGTTTCGGGCTGACCCGCGACGCGACCTGCGAGTTCGTCGCGGCGACCACCTCCGTGGGCACGAGGAGCCCGAGCAGATATCCGATCACGACGACGGCGGCGGCGCCGGCGAGGACCACCCCGAGGTGGTAGAGCAGCTGACGCCGATCGGCCAGCACGATCGCCAGCGCCGTACCCAGAATCGGCGTCATCAGCGGCGCGACGATCATCGCCCCGATCACCGTCGCCGTGGAGTCGGCGACCACGCCCGCCGCCGCGATCACACCGGCGAGCGTGAGCAGAACCCAGAAGTTCGTCTGGTTCCGCCGCTGGTCGCCGTGGGTGAGAAACAGCCGGCCGAGGATCCGGTCCACGTCACCGGCGGGAACCCGCAGGCCGGGCAAGTCCCGGGACAGAAGGCGTGCCATCGGTACACCGTCATTCACCCCGGCCCGATCACCCTCACCCCTGCCGGATGAATCCGGATCGCCGCAGCGCTGATCCCTGCCGCGAGCAGTCCGGCCTGAGGTAGCTCAGCGCCCGGTCCTGGGCCTGCCCACAGAATCTGGCGGGCGACCGTCACCCGCCGTGACGCACGTTGTGCGGCATGTGTGCGCCGCCTGCGGCTACCGCGATGACGTAGCACAATCGGCGGGAGCGAATGGACGGCTGACATCGCCGAGGGAGGATGCGTGCCGGACGAGCGCCCCTGGTGGCACAACGGAACGGCGCTGTGGCCGATGGCCCTGTCCTCGATGGGCGTCTTCATCTCGCGCGTGCTCGACGATCCGTACGACAACTTCGGCGGCCCGTTGCTCCACTTCATCATGCTCGGCGGCTCCGGTGCCCTCTTCGCAACAACAATCGCCCTTCTGGTGATCCGACGCAGAACCCGCATCGGCAAGGAATAGGTCAGCGTGTCCGAGGGGCGGCGTGCGCAGGCGGGGAACGGTAGAGGCTCGCCGCGGGCGTGAAGACTGCCGACCGCAGCAGGGGCAGGCACACCAATGCCAAGGCGCCGATCGCCGGCATGAGCGCCACCGGTAATTGGACCAGTGGATTGACGAGTGACCAGTCCATCACCAACCGGGCGAAAAACAGATATGGCCACGTTCCGCCGAACGCTATGGCAAGGAATACGACAATTCCTCGGGTATGAAGAGACACCCTTGGAGATAATCATCGATGCCTACGCGAGTCACTGCCGCCAGCCGGAACAACCGGGGTATGGCTAGCCATACATACCCCGGACGTCGGCTCGGCGGCCCACCTGCGCTGCGCTGAGCCTCTACGCTGTGCGAGCGCCGGGCGGTGAGTCCCACTCGTGAGGTTCTCCCCAAGCGATGGCACCGTCCGGCGTGCGATTCTCCCGAGGCTAATCGTCGTCGTGGATGTTACGGATTTCTTCCTCGATCTCCGTGATGGTGGGCAAGGCGGGATGGGGCCGCAGTCTCAGATTCTGCTGGGCCACTGCGATGATCTGCCCGATAGCGCTCCGAGCCTCCTCATGAAGCGCTGCGGTCGTCAGCCGCTTGATGTTCGTGCCGTCCCGCGCCAGTTCCACCTGGACGGTGGCGTCACCGACCCACACCTCCCCTGCCGCGTCGCCGGCCGGGACGTAGCGCAGCAGGGAAACCAGATCCGCCGACCCGCTCGTCCGCCACCACGCACGCCACCCGGGGTCGGTGTTGAGGATCTCGGAGACCGCGTCGATCGTTTCCTCCACGGCGTCCGGGGGCGGGCCACCCATCTCGTACCCGAAATTGACGGAGAACCAGGGAACGGTCTCCGCCACGTACCGGAAATCCTGCTCGTTGATGGCGCGTCACCCCTTCAGCAGGCCGCTCAGCTCGCGGCGGCTCCGGATCCCGATCTAAGCGGCACGGCGCGGCGGAACCTAGCCGGCCGCCCTGAGACGCCCGCCACCTTCCCGGCGCCGGCGCCCGGCATGAGCGCGGCTCGACCGCAACGGCCGTGTCGAGGCGTGGCTCTCGTGCCGACGACATACATCGACCATCGGTTCATCGACGACTGCTAAAGTGCGCCCGCTTCAACTCGATCATGGGGGATACAGTGACCGGATTCCGGGCGAGCGTCGCCGGCTTCGCCGCCGCCAGTCTTCTGCTCACGGGCTGCCAGACGACCGAGCCGGCCGGCCCGGCCACACCGGCGACGTCGGCGTCCGCGGCGCCCGCCCCCAACGGCATCGAGGCGCTCACCGCGGAACAGATCCTGGACCGGGCTCAGCAGGCGCTCGCCGACGCGCCGTCGTTCCGCTTCTGGGGCTTCCAGATGCACGGCGAGGCTCGGCCGTTCGCCGAGTTCACCGCGGTAGGCGACGATCTCACCGGCATGATGCGGCTGAGTTCCGAGGCTGGCCTGGAGAAGGCGACCATGGAGATCCTCCTGGCCGACGGAGTGCAGTACATCAAGCCCAGCGAGGACTACTGGCGGATCTTCGCCGAGGACTACGATCCGGAGGCGGCCATCACGGCCGCCGGCGACAAATGGATCCGGACACCCCCTTCGTCGAAGACCTTCGGTGCCATCTTCACCAGGGACCGTCTCGTTGCGGATTTCGACGTCCCGGCCGGGACTGTCGCCAAGGGCGCACCGTCCGAGATCGACGGTGTGCCGGTCCTGACGATGGGATCTGCGGAGATCGGCGGCATGAGCGCGCGCGTGGCCACCTCCGGTGAGCCCTATCCGACGCGGTGGGACACCTGGGCGGGCGACACCGTGGAGCTGACCGGGATCGGCGCCACCTATCCGCCGATCGAGAAGCCCGCGCCCGACCAGGTGACCGACCTGCTCACGGTGATGAGATCCGCCCGCACCGCCAAGGCCTGACGGTCAGCCGAACAACGCTCGCGGCCGCAGGGTCAGCGCGACGGCAGGCGGTCAGGAACCGGATCCGGCGCGGACCAGGCCGCACTCGTACGCGAAGACGACGGCCTGGACCCGGTCGCGGAGAGCGAGTTTGGTCAGCACCCGGCTGACGTGGGTCTTGATGGTGCCCTCGGAGAGGAAGAGGCGTCCGGCGATCTCGGCGTTGGACAGGCCGCGGGCGATGAGACCGAGCACCTCACGCTCCCGCTCGGTCAGCGACTCCAGAGCCGTCGGCGCCACGGCCGGGCCCTCGCCCGCTGTGACATAGCGGTCCAGGAGCCGGCGGGTGACGCTCGGGGCCACCACCGACTCACCGCGCGCCACCACCCGGATCGCGGACAGCAGGTCGGGGGCGAGGGTGTCCTTGAGCAGGAAGCCGCTCGCGCCGGCCCGCAGCGCCGCGTACACGTATTCGTCGAGGTCGAACGTGGTCAGGATCAGCACCCGGGTCCGGCCCGCGGTGTCCTCCGCGCAGATGCGCCGGGTGGCCTCGACGCCGTCGACGCCGGGCATGCGGACGTCCATCAGGACGATGTCGGGTCGCCCGGCGAGGACCGCCTGCGCTGCCTCGGCGCCGTCGGCCGCCTCGCCGACGACGCGCATGTCCGGCGCGTTCTCCAGGATCATCCGGAAGCCGGTACGGACCAGGGCCTGGTCGTCGGCCAGCAGGACACTTATCACGTCGGTCGCTCCTCGACGGGCAGCACGGCCCGCACCACGAAACCGCCCTGCGGGCCGGGGCCGGCGTCGAACCGGCCACCCAGGAGTCTCACGCGTTCCCGCATGCCGCGCAGCCCCGTACCCATGCCGTCGTGGTGGGCGGGCACGGAACCGTCGTCGCTGACGGTGATCTCCACCGACCCGGTCGCGTGAGCGACGACGACATCGGCGCTGGCTCCCGCGCCGGCGTGCTTCATCGTGTTCGTCAACGCCTCCTGCACGATCCGGTACGCCGACAGGTCCACCGCTGACGGAACAGTGACCGTCGTGCCGTCGATCCGCAGCCGCACCGGTGTGCCCGTCTCGCGGACCTGGTCGACCAGCGCGGGCAGCATCGCCAGACCGGGCTGCGGGTGCCAGGCGTCGTCGACCTCACCCACGGTGGCCAGCACGCGGCGCATGTCGGCGAGCGAGTCACGGCCGGTCTTGATGATCGCCTCCAGGGCCGCGCGGGTGTCGGCCGGCCGGTTGTCCAGGGCGGCGGCCCCGCCCTGGGCCTGGATCACCATGACGGACAGACCATGGGCGACGACGTCGTGCAGTTCCCGGCTGATCCGGCCGCGTTCGGCGGCGACCGCGAGGACCGCCTGCTGGCCGCGCTCCCGTTCCCGGTCGACCGCCCGGGCGCGCAGCTCGGCGAGGTAGGCGCGGCGGCTGCGCGTGCCCGATCCGATCGCCCAGGCGGCGACGAGGATCAGGATCAGGCCGGGCAGGTCGTTCCACGCGATCGTCCAGCTCTGCTCCACGGGGCCGTCCGGCAACGGCCGGGGCACGGGCTCGGGTCGGGGGAACGGCGGCCGCTGGCCCTCCGGCGCCGGATAGGCCTCGCGCCCGTCCGGCGCCGGATAGGCGTCGCGAACGGCGAACGTGCTCGACCCGACGGCCAGCACGAGCAACGCCGCCAGCACCGCCAGGGATTTCGCCCAGCCGTGCCGGACGGCGACGGTGTAGAGCAGGATCGGCACGCTCAGGTTGATGATCGTGAGTGGCATGCCGCCGGCCAGATGGAGCACGGCGGCGGCGCAGCAGACCGCGAGCATCACCGCCGGCCATCGGCGGCGCAGCGCGACGGCGGCGGTCGCCAGGACGGCCGCGGCCCACCACAGCGCGCCGGGCTCGCTCGCGGTCTCGTCGCTGCTGTTCACCGCGACGCAGGCGAGCAGCAGGATGACAGCGAGGGCGGTGTCCGCAATGGTGGGCCGATGCACAGGGCGACCCTACGGCCGCCACCCCGCCCACCGAATCCGTCGCGAGAGGTATTCCCGGATACCTCCGCAGGCGGACGCCGGTATCGCTGCGCCTGCCACACGATGACCGGCATGAATCGATCGATAGCTCTGACCATGGCAGGGGTGATGGCGGCGCTGGTCGCCGCCACGCCCCCGGCGGCGGCAGCGGCCCGTCCGCGGTCGACGATCAGCTGGCAGCCGTGCCCCGCCTATTCCGACGAGGCCCTCGACATGATGGTCCCGCCGGACCTGCGGGACCGTTTCGAACAGCTGCTCGGCCGCCTCGAATGCGGCACGATCAGCGTCCCGCTCGACCACACGAAACCGCGCGGGCGGAAGATCACCGTCGCGCTCACCCGGCTGCGCGCCGCCGATCAGGCGCATCGGCTGGGCAGCATCGCGCTGAACCCCGGCGGCCCCGGCGGCAGCGGCTACCTCATGCCCGTCCAGTTGCTGACGCAGGGCGCGGCCGACGGGCTGAACGACCGCTACGACCTGATCGGCTTCGACCCGCGCGGCGTCGGCTACAGCACCACGACCGACTGCCCCGACCCGGACGCGGGCGACGGCTCGGACCCGATCGGCCCGCTGACGAAGTCGCAGGCCCGCGCGCGGTACGCGGCAGAGGTCCGGGCCAACGCCGCTTGCGGGCGGTCCGACCCCGCGTTCCTGGCCCGGCTCACCACCGCCGACGTGGCCCGTGACCTCGACCTGATCCGGGCCGGCCTGGGCGAGCGGAAGCTCGGCTTCCTCGGCGTCTCCTGGGGCACCTGGCTCGGCGTGGTCTACCGCAGCCTCTTCCCCACATCAGTGAGCCGGATGTTCCTGGACAGCGTGGCGATCCCGGACTTCAGTGTGGTCGCCTTCGAGGACGGCCGTGCCGCCGCTGCCGAACGCAACGCCCGGCGGATGACGGCCTGGCTGGCCGAACGCGACGACCGCTACCGCCTCGGCTCCACCGCACAGCAGGTGAGCGCCACGATCGTCGCCCTGCGCGCCGACTACGACGCGAACCCGCGCGCGTTCCCCGACCTGCCGATCACCCTCGACGGCTCGTTCGTCGCCGTCGCCACGATCCAGGACGCGCCGGTGTGGCCACTCGCCGGACAGGTTCTCCAGGAACTGCGCGAGGCGACCGGCCCGGCCGCGCCGCCCACCGTCAAGGAGGTCATCGGGGAGCCGCCGTCCTCGCAACCGGAACCGCCGGCGGACCTGCCGGAGCGAGGGAACCGCACGATGAACCGGGCCGCGTTCTGCAACGAGGACCCCAGCCGGCTCGGCTTCGACGCGGCCTGGGCCGCCTACCAGCGGCGTCTCGCGGACAATCCGCTCACCGGCCGGGCGCTCGGCTTCTCCGCCGGGTGCGCGGGATGGCCGCTGCCGGTGCAGACCGTGGACCTGGAGCGTGGTGGCGGGTCGCTGGTGCTGTCCGGGCATCGCTGGGAGACGCCGTCGCCGTACGAATGGACCTGGCAGACGAAGGCGATCGTCGGCGGCCGGGTGTACACCGTCGATGACGACGTGCACGGGTCGGTGCTGCAGGAGCCGGATTGCGCCGCCGACGTGGTCGGGTATTTCGGCACGGGCCGGATCGACGGTGGTTGCGCCGGGGTGCCGGTGCCCGCGGACGCCGCCCGGACGACGGCGGCGGCCGGCACGCCGGGTGGCTTCCGCATTCCCTGAGCCGGCCACCCGCGAGGAGCTGGTCGCGGTGGCCGGCTCCTCGCACCGGCACTCGTCAACCGTCGCGACTCGCCGATCGGCTCGGTCAACCGGTGACCGTGGCGGCCGCCAGCCGCTGGAACTCCTCGCGGGCGCCGTTGAACAGGAAGTCGACGGTCTGGGTCAGCGCGATCGCGGTCAGCTCCCGGTCCGGGTCGTTGAACCAGGTCGTGCCGTACCCGCCGTCCCAGCCGTACCGGCCGGGCCGGGAGATCTCGTCCGGGGTGACGCTGACCGCCATGCCGTACCCCCAGCCCTGCCCGGAGAGCGGGAACGCGCCCGCGTCAGCGATCTGCTGCGCGGTGAGATGGTTCGTCGTCAGCCGCCGCACCGACTCGGCGGACAGCAGGCGCCGGCCGCGGTGGACTCCGCGGTTGAGCAGGAACCGGCTGAACGCGAAGTAGTCGTCGACGGTCGAGGCCAGGCCGGCGGCGCCGGACGGGAACGCGGGCGGCCGGCTCCACTCCTCGGGCGTCGACCCGGGCTGCAGCTCCAGCTGTCCGGTCTGCGGGTTGGCCGCGTACAGGCCGGGCAGCCGCGCGGCCTCGGCGCGCGGCAGGGAGAACCCGGTGTGCCGCATGCCGAGCGGCCCGAACAGCCGGCGGCGCAGGAACTCCTCCAGCGGCCGGCCGGCGGCGCGCTCGACCAGCACACCGAGCACCAGGGCGCCGGTGTTGTACTGCCAGCGCTGCCCGGGCTGGTACATCAGCGGCAGGGTGCCGAACCGGCGGATCCACTCGTCCGGGCTCAGCGGCGTCCGCGGATCCGGCTGCGCGATCACCAGCTGCAGCTCGTCGGCCGCGGTGACGATCGGGTACGGCGGCTGGAAACTCGGCTCGAAGAGGATCCCGTGACCCATCCGGAAGGTCAGCACGTCCTCGACCGTGATCGGCCGTGCCGCCGGGACGGTCTGGTCGAGCGGACCGTCGAGGCGGGTCAGCACCCGGCGGCCGGCCAGCTCGGGCAGCAGCCGGTCGACCGGCTCGTCCAGCCCCAGCCGGCCGTCCTCCACCAGCATCATCGCGGCCGCCGCGATCACCGGCTTGGTCAGCGAGGCCAGCCGGAACGGCGTACCCCGGCGCATCGGCTTCGCCCCGCCCGGCGACAGCGTCCCGATCGTGTCGATGTGCACCCGTCCGCGATGCGCGACCAGGTACACGATGCCGGCCAGTTCTCCTCGCCCGGCCCGGGCCGCCATCGCCGCGTGCAGCGCGGCGAGGCCCGGCCGCCACGGCCCGCCGGTGGACGCCGCCGCCGGTCCACCCGTCACGGCACCGGTCGCCACGGCACCGGCGCCGGCCAGCAGTGTTCGCCTTCGCATCGCAGATCTCCGTTCGTCTCGTCGGCTCATGACTGTGGAGACCAGCGCGGCGACGGGAACTCATCGGTCCGGCGAGCTGTCAGCGGCCGACGACGCTTGACCTGTCGGAAGTCCGCCGTTGTCCGCGATCGCGGAAGGCAGCGGGCCCGCGCTCTCCGCTCGGGCCCGCCGCCGGTCGGGTCAGCCCCGGCGCCACTTCTGGTTCTGGCCGCCGACGCAGTCCCAGAGGTGCAGCCGGGCGCCGTCGTTCGGATTCCACTCCGCGATGTCGACGCACTTGTTCGCCTGCGGGTTGACCAGGTCGCCGGCCGCGCTGAGCACGAACTGCTGGGCCGCATTCCCGCTGCACGTGGCGATCTGGATCACCGCGCCGTTGTCCCGCGAGCCCCAGGCGACGTCCATGCACTTGTTGTTCTGCGTGCTGACCGTGCCGCCGCTGAACGTCCACGCCTGCGCGGCGGTGTTGTTGCAGGTCCAGACCTGCAGCGGCACCCCGTCGGAGAAGTTCGCGTTGTTCACGTCGACGCACTTGTTGTTCCAGTTGCTGAGGATCCGGTTGCCGGTGGCCGGTTGGTTTCCACCCGCGCCGAACGGGCTCATGATGATGCCGGCCTGCTGCGGGTCGCCGTCGTGGACCAGCGACTCGAACCCGCCGACGTCGTCGTAGGCGAAGCCGTACGCCTTACCGTCGACCATGTTGGCGTGGATGATCCGGGAGTAGTGGTTCGGCGCGCTGTTCTTGTAGAACGCGTTCGCGTCGTACACCGGTTCCACAGTGGACGGGCCGAGCGTTCCCCGTACCAATGCTGTGCAGATGGTCCGGCGCACCTCGCTCTGGATGAACGGCGCCACGTTCGGGGCGTTGAAGACGCCGTCGCAGCCCCAGACGTTCGCGGTGCTGGGCTTGTCGACGGTCGCGACCTCGGCGCCGGTGCTGTCGGTGAACCGCATGGTGTTGCCGACGGTCCGGCCGAAGAACCTGCGGTTCGGCTCGTTCTGGCGCGGCACGACGGTGAGCGTCTTGCTGGTGTACGCGTTCCACGCCTGGTTGATGTAGGCGTCGAGGTAGTTCGCGGGGAACTTCCCGGCGTCGGTGGCCTTGCCCGGGGCGAGCACCCGCAGGACCGTGCCGTCGGCGCGGGTGATGACCGAGTCCTGCCAGCCCGGCTGGGCCTTGATGGCGTTGATGACCTTGTTGCGGCCGTCGTCGACGACGTCGCCGGTGCGTTTGGTCTGCCCGGCGCCGTTGGTCACGGTGACCGCGTGCGGGATGCCGAAGAAGTCGACCTGCGAGCTGTTCAGCCACAGCCCCGCGTCGTTGAAGGTGAACTCGCTGGTGTCGAAGAGGGTGTTGAAGTTCGGGTCGCCGGGCGCCCACGGCGCCGGCTGGACGAAGCCGTCCGGGGTGATGAAGAACTTGATCTTGTCGCCCATCGCCATGTAGACCCGGCCGGAGAGACCCTTCGGGATGCGGATCGTCGTGGTGCCACCGTTGCCGGGCCCGGCCATCGACACGTCCGGGGCGGGCACCGGCGGGTTGCCGCCGGCCGGCCAGGGGGTGAAAGCGCCACTGCTGTTGACGTAACCCCAGCGCCCGTTCATGGTGCCGATGACGTACAGGTACACGGCGTCGCCGCGGCCGGTGTTGTTGGTGACGGTCATGGGGAGCACGGCGGGCGATGCCGCCGAGGCGGGCATCGCCACGGCGGTGACCGGTGCCGCTGCCAGGAGGGCGGCAACGGCGGTCAGCCATCTCATTCGGGTACGCAAACCAACTCCTCGATCTGTCCATGCACACCCGGCAGGCCTCGGGGAAGCGGCCGCGTGGCGGATGGCGGCGAAGGGGATGTCGCCGGCGCCCTCTCCGGACACATGCCGTGAGAGCGCTCTCATAGCATTGTTGGGGTTGTTAACTGATGTCAACAGTGATTCATCAATGTTTCAACGGGAGGCGAGTCTCGGCTCTAACTTTCGGAGTTGCATCCCGGAAGTTCCGAGAACCGATCAGCCGGAACACCATTACATTGCCCCAGCTCAATGCAGCAGCCCTCGCACTATCCGTGTCCCGAGTGCCATGACGAGCGAATATTCACTGTTGTAATTGTCGCTACCCGCTTGTAATGTTTCGGTCGATCCGGATCAGGCTTGTTTCCTCGGTCGCTCGCCACCGCCCCCATTCCCCGTCCTGCGGGACGGCACGGCATGCCCGGCCCTGAAAGGAACCGACCATGAGAAGACACTGGCGCACAGTGCTGGCCTCGGTCGCCGCGATCCTCGCCGGCCTGATGGCCACCACCACGCTCCTCCCGGCGTCACCGGCCTCCGCGGCGGCGTTGACCGAGGTCACCGGGTTCGGCACCAACCCCACCGGCATCCGGATGTACCTCTACGTCCCCGACCGGCTGCCCACCAAGCCGGCGGTGCTGGTGGCCGTGCACTACTGCACCGGCTCCGGCCCGGCGTTCTACTCCGGCACCGAGTTCAAGTCGCTGGCCGACCAGTACGGCTTCATCGTCATCTACCCGTCGACAGTGCGTACCGGGAACTGCTGGGACGTCTCCTCGGCCGGTGCTCTCACCCACAACGGCAACAGCGACCCGGTCGGCATCACCTCGATGGTCAAGTACGTCCAGCAGAGGTACGACACCGATACGGCACGGACCTTCGTCACCGGCGCCTCGTCCGGCGCGATGATGACCAACGTGCTGCTCGCCGACTACCCGGACGTCTTCGCCGGCGGCGCCGCGTTCATGGGCGTGCCGCACACCTGCTTCCAGGCGACAGCGGGCAATCCCGCCGACCCCGGCCAGCAGGCCGGATGGAACAGCGCCTGCGCGAACGGCCAGGTCAGCAAGACCGCCGCCCAGTGGGGTGACGCGGTGCGCAACTCCTACCCCGGTTACACCGGCCCCCGCCCGCGCATGCAGCTGTGGCACGGCACCACGGACACCACGCTGCACTACAACAACTTCGGCGAAGAGATCAAGCAGTGGACCAACGTGCTCGGTGTCAGCCAGACACCGGTCAAGACCGACATGCCGCAGTCCGGCTGGACCCGCACCTGGTACGGCGACACCTCGGCGCAGCCGCCGGTCCAGGCCATCAGCATCGCCGGCGTCGGTCACTCGCTCCCCCTGTCCGGCCAGGCCAGGATGGCGATCAGCTTCTTCGGTCTGGACGGGACCACCGTCTCGCCGTCGCCGTCCTCACCGTCCTCGCCCTCGCCGTCCTCGCCGTCGCCGGTTCCGGGTGGCTGCACCGCCTCGATCTCGCTGAACTCGTGGAACGGCGGCTACGTCGCCACCGTCACGGTCACCGCCGGCGCGTCGGCGATCAACGGCTGGACCGTCGGCACCACCCTGCCGCCCGGCTCGGCCGTCACCAACGCGTGGAGCGCGACAGGTAGCGGCACGAGCGGGGCGGTGAGCTTCACGAACGTGAACTACAACGGCTCCGTCGCGGCCGGCCGCACCACCCAGTTCGGCTTCCAGGGCACCGGCGCCGGCCCGGCCGGCGCGACCTGCACCGCTCGCTGACGGGCAGGCCCCGGCTCCATCGATCAGGGGGTTCCACCACTCGTCATCGATGGAGCCGGAGTAACTTCGTCATGTGCCGGATGACGTCTCTGACCCGACTGCGCGTGGCGGTTACGGCAGCAGCGTTGACCAGTTGCCGAAATCGATGGTCAAGGTCGTCCGTGCCCCAGCCGATGACTCGCGGCTCCTCATGTGGGCGGGACGCCCTGGGGTGCGCCTGCTGGACTTTCATGAACACCAGCAGCTCGATCGAGCAAGTCTTCAGCGATTCCCGCAGAATGGCGACGGCTCGATCGTGTGGTCCTCGGTTCCCCCCGCGCTCGTGGTGCGCGCCGAGCGGGACGACGAACGGGCGATCGGAGACTTCCTGCGCGAGGACGGTGACGTGGTGATCATGTGGTCGACCCTCGCGCTTCCGAGCGTGTCGTTGAGTGCGGCAGAGACGTCTGCTCGAATATCGGAGATCGTGGCGACGGACCCATTGCTGTGGCTTTATCGGCCGGATCAGCATCTCGTCCTCGAGCGGAATTATTTCGAGGACACGACGATCGTGGCTCGGATTCCGCAGCACCAGGGTCAATGTCATTCAGCTTAAGTTGATCTTGATAGGGTCGGGCCGGACCGGGGTTGAGGGCACATGATCGGGGTGCGGGACGCGGAGCGGAGCACACCCAGGCTCCCGCCGGCGTAGATGAGGGTTCACCGTAGCCGTGCGTGCGACAGCGTCTCGGCCCTGGCAGAGACGCGGGCACACGGTCACGTTGTGTGCGACCTCATCCGCCCTCCATCGGCGATGGTGGACGGTACGGGCGTCGATCAGTGTGCCGGCTGACGCGCCAACGCACGTCCCGGCCGGCGAATTCGAGACCCCGCTGACGCCGTCGTCGCGGGACCAGCGGCGTCGCGCACCAGCCTGTCACCTGTGGTCGGCAGAGAAAGCCGCATCGAGGGCTGACGCAGGAAGCAGAATCGGAACCGCGCCGGCAGCTGGCTGGCGGATGGGGTCGGGATCGAACCGACACGGGTGTTACCCCCAACGGTTTTCGAGACCGCGGCCGTCGCCTGCCCTCGGCTGGCCCATCCAGGTGTCACTACGTCGGGTCGGCCGGATTCGAACCGGCGGCCCCTCGCTCCCAAGGCGAGTGCGCTGCCAAGCTGCGCCACGACCCGTTCGCGGAAGCGGGAGGATTCGAACCTCCGCCGGTTTCCCGGTCCGCCTTAGCAGGGCGGCGCCTTAGGCCACTCGGCCACGCTTCCATGGTGCTCAAAACCAAAAAACCGCCTTCCCGGTACGGGAGGCGGCTTCGCGCTGTGATGCGTGAGCTCAGAGCCTCCCGATGTGGGGTCCACTGATCCGGGCAGACGACCCCGGCAGCGAATGCTGCGGGCGGGAGGCGGCATGCCACAGGTCCATGGTGAACTCCTCGGTCGGGTCTGATGACGACGATAGAGCCGGCCCCGTGGACGGGACAACGCATTTACTCAGCGCGGGCCGGAACGTACCGGAAGGCACGCGGCTCGCCGCCCGGCGGTCTTTACACGAACGTCACTGCGAGGCGATCGGCGGGACACGGCGCGCGCCTAAGAATGTCGGATGGATGGGGTGCTCAAGGTCAGGGACGCATTGGTGTCGGCGCTCGGGCGGCGGACGTTTCTGCAGGTGATGGCCGCCGTCGGGGTCGGTGGAACGGCTGCGGGCACGGTGGCGAGCCCGGCGTCGGCGGCTGCGCCGGCGATTCTGCAGCCGGGTAAGGGCCCGATTCACGGCAAGCACTACCTTCGATCCCGCCCGGACGAGGTGCGCTGGGGTTACGTGCCGTCGACCAGCAGTGATGCGGTGCTGCGGATGCGGTCCGGGGAGACCGTCACGATCGACACGGTCTCGCACGAGGGGATCTTGGAGGATCAGGGCAGGGATCCGGTGGCCTGGTTCGCCCAGCACGGCGTCAGGCGCGACAGCGTGCTGAACGACGCCGTCGTGATCGCCCGGGACTACGAGAGGACCGCGCGGAACTTCGACGTGGACGGCCCGCACATCGTCACCGGTCCGATTCAGGTCATCGGCGCGGAACCCGGTGACGTGCTCCGGATCGAGGTGCTGTCGGCGCTCCCCCGCGTGCCCTACGGCGTGATCTCCAGCCGGCACGGCAAGGGCGCGCTGCCCCGGCTGGCCGGTGGCGCGGTCCCGACCGGCATCACCGAGTCCGAGATCATGCCACCGGTGGCGTCGGACGGACGGGGCAGCGGCGATCCCCGCAGGTACGGCAACGTCTCGGTCTTCACCCCGGTCCGCACATCACGGAAAGGCGCGCTGGCCGGCGTGCTGCCCCGCGGCGGTGACCGCAGTGTCGCCTTCCCGCTGAACCCGTTCATGGGCATGATGGGTGTCGCGTTCGCGGATACGCCGTCACTGACCGATCCGGCCCTCAACTCGATTCCGCCGACGCTCGGTGGCGGAAACATCGACATCAATCTGCTCGGCCGGGGCGCCACGTTCTACCTGCCGGTCTTCGCCGAGGGCGCGCTCTTCTACGTCGGCGACCCGCATTTGGCGATGGGCAACGGCGAGGTGGCGCTGACCGCTATGGAGGGTTCGCTGCGCGCCACGTTCCGGCTCACGGTGGTCAAGAAGGGCCGGCCGGGCGCGCCGTCGGTGGCATTCCGCTACCCGTTCGCGGAAACTCCGGAGGCGTGGGTGCCGATCGGGCTGTCCGACCCGGACGGCTCGCCGGGCGGTCAGGGCAACGACCTGGACATCGCGATGCGCCGGGCCGCCGTGAACGCCCTCGACTTCCTCGAACACGACCTCGGCATGCACCGCGCGGTCGCCTACGCCTACCTCTCCGCGGCAGCGAGCTTCGAGGTGTCGCAGGTGGTCGACCGCACGACGGGAGTGCACGCCGTCATCCCCAAAGACCATTTCTGATCATTGGGTACGGCCGGAGCACCGTCCCCCGGTGAGCCGGTCGGGCGCCGGTAACGCCACGTGCCGCACACCCTCGCCGACCAGCAGCGGCTCCCGGCTCGTCACCAGCAGCGCGGACCCGCTCGCCGCCGGGATCAGCGGCCGCACCTGGTCGGCGGCGGTGGCGCCGTCGACCACGATCAGCACCCGCCGGGCGGCCAGCAGCGACCGGTACCGGCCGATCCGCTCGTCGGCCTGTTCCGGCACCTCGCCGGCCGGCACGCCGAGCGCCCGCAGCGCCCGGCCGAGCAGGTCGGCCGCTGACACGCCGGGGCCGGCGACCGCGAAGATCTGCCCGTCCGGGAACGTGTCGGCGAGCCGGTGCCCGGCCCGGGTGACGAGCGCCGACGTGCCGCTGCCGGGCGGGCCGTGCACGACCACGGCGGCCGGCGTCCGCTCCCCGGCGCCGGGCCGGGCGGCGGCCAGCACCGCGGCGATCTCGTCGGCGTGCCCGGTCAGGAACACCGGGTCGGGCGGCAGCTCACGGGGCACCTCACTGACCGCGGGCCGGCTGCGGCGCAGCAGCTGCCGGGCCCACGGGTCGAGCCGGGGCGCGCGTTCCAGCATCGCCACGTGCAGGTCGGCGAGCTCGCTGCCGGGGTCGACGCCGAGCTGGGCCTGCAGGGTGGCCTGGGCCTGCCGGTACGCGGACAGCGCGGCGGCCAGGTCGCCGGCCCGGTACAGCGCCAGCATGAGCTGCGCCCACGCGCGTTCGCGCAGCGGGTGGACGCCCAGGTGGTCGCGGAGCATCGGCACCAGCTCACCGGCGTAACCGAGGTCCAGGCGGGCTTCGGTGAGGTCTTCGAGGACACGCAGCCGGTCGGCTTCCAGACCGGCGAGCAGCACGTCGAGCCCGGCGCCGCGCGGCAGCCCGTGCCCGGCGGCGCCGCGCCACAGCCGCAGCGCCGCGTCCAGGGCGGGCTCGGCCCGGTTCGCGTCGCCGAGCGCGAGCGCGGCTCGCCCGCTCTCCGCGAGCCGGTGGAATTCGGCCACGTCCAGCTCGTGCGCGGCCAGGTTCATCTGGTACGCGCCGTGCCGCGACACAATCCGGTCGCCGAGCGCGCGGCGCAGGCCCGCGACGTGATTGCGGATGTTGGCGACCGCGGACGCGGGTGGCTCGTCGCCCCAGAGCAGATCGGTGAGCCGGTTCAGCGTCACCGGCCGGTTGACCTCCAGGGCCAGCACGGCGAGCGTGGCCCGCCGCTTGGCCGGCCCGGGATCGACCGGGCCGTCCTCTCCCCGTAACTCCACCGGCCCGAGCAGACGGACCTCGATGGACATGTTCTCCCCCTTGAATCGGCCCCCAGGTTAGGAAGCCGGGCGGGAGAGATCAACGCGAATCCGGAGAATCGCACAGTGAGCATTATCAACCGGTCAGGGGCGGCGTCCGAGTAACAAAAACGGCCACCGCATCGCTGCACGGTCAGTCGCCGGGAAGCCGGACGCCGTCGGCCACCTCCTCGTAGACGTACGCCCACCATGCCGCGTCGGTGCGCAGCGCCGGCCGGTCGGCGCATCTCAGCTCACGCCGCAGCCTCCGGCCGTGCCGCACGGCCCGCCGGTCGTCGCCGGCGTCCCGGAAGTCCTCGAGGAAGTCGTGCCAGCGCCGCAGGAACATCAGGAACAGCGGGACCGACGAGTTCACGAACAGCATCGTGACGCCGTCGTCCGCGGTGTGCCAGACCTGACCGTCGCCGTGGCGGGCCAGGTACACGCCGGCGTGTCCGGTCTCGTCCGTGCCCAGCTGGTACCAGCGGACACCGCCGATCGTCCGTTCGGCCAGCAGCGGATCGCCGAGCCGGTAGAACATGCCCTCGACCTGCGCCGGGACGCCGTGGCGGGTGAGCAGTAGCAGGGCGTCGGGCGGCAGGGCGCCGGGCGGCAGGGCTGCGGTGGCCGCCGGGTCGGCGCGGACCACCTCGGCGCCCCGCCACGGGTCGTCGCTCATGCCGTCAGATTATGCTCAGCACCCGGCGGACCGGGTCGGCGATCTTGTCCTGCGGGACCAGGGCCGGGCCGGTGAACTGAACGACGCGCAGATCCTTGCGGTACGGCACGACGGCCAGCACCGCCCGGGTGGTGTCCTCGAGGTAGCCGACCGCGCCGGCGCCGAGGCCCTCGATCCGCTGCGGCTTCTCGCCGGCCTTCGCCACCGCGTCGATCGTCTCCTGAACGGTCTCGGACCGGTCCGGCATGGTGGCGACCGACAGAACGAACGCCTGCTTGCCGTCCCGCCCGTACGCGCAGTGCCGCCACACGTTGCCGTTCTCCTGCTTCTCGGCGGGCAGT
This sequence comes from Actinoplanes sp. NPDC023936, assembly GCF_040639325.1. Taxonomy (NCBI): domain Bacteria; kingdom Bacillati; phylum Actinomycetota; class Actinomycetes; order Micromonosporales; family Micromonosporaceae; genus Actinoplanes; species Actinoplanes sp. NPDC023936. The sequence continues at coordinate 17,345 of NZ_JBEZZR010000071.1, forward strand.
TCCTCTGCGGACAGCTTCGTCTTCCCGGAACCGCCGAGCATCTCGATCACCTGGGCCGCCGGGAGCAGCTCGCAGGCCGAGGTGATCGTGGAAACCCGCGGCAGGGCCTTCGGCGCGGCGGAGGACTCCGCCGGGGCCGCCTGCCAGGTCGGCGCGGGCGCCTCTCCCCCGCAGCCCGCGGCCAGCAGCACGGTGGCGCCGGCCACCAGGTAGGAGCCGATGCGTTTCGGCACGTGGATCGTTCCTCCTCGAACGTTCGTGAGTCGAGCGCTGACGAGGCTAGGGAGCAGACATATACGGGCGGCTATCTTCCGGATATACCCGGACAAGCGGCCGACGCGGGTCAGTCCAGCCACCGCCAGTCGCCGGGCACCGCGGCGGACATCAATTCACAAGCTTCTTCGGTACGGCCCATCGCCCACACCGAGTTGTTTCCCATCTCGCTGACCAGGAGCTGGTCGTTCGCGTACCAGCCGTGCCGGGGACCGTCCGGGATCGGCCAGTAGACATGGCGGGGCAGGGACAGCGGCGCGAAATGATCCGGAACGGTACGCCACACCGCCTCGTCGAGGTAGGCGTAGATCGTGGGGAGCGAGCCGCCGGCCAGGCACTCGCCGAGCACCGACTCGACCAGGAACGCCGACAGCGGCTGGCCGTAGTCACGCCAGATGGCCGCCGAGCCCCGGTGCAGGTCCTTCCATCGCATCGGCGGGTCGGGCGCCTCGCCGTACTCGAAGCCCCAGAGAACGCCGCGCTGGTTCTCCTCCCGGATCACCAGGATGTCCGGCCCGTCGAGGTGGAGCTGCCGGGGCCTGAGGACCGGGTCCTGCGTGCGCAGGACGTCGTCCCGATTCCCCAGCAGCCCGTGGAACTGGCGCAGCAGAGGCGGGATGGTGAACCCGAGCGCCTGCTCGGCAGCGTCCAGTTCCGCCGCCGAGCAGCCGTCACCGGGATGGAGCCCGCCCCTCCACTCGTTCATGAAGGCACGGCACAGGCCGAGTGCCCGCCGCGGATCCCACGGCCGCTCGGTGCATGCCTTCACGAAACTCATAGCGTCATCTTCCGGCGGTCAGCTTGCCGTTCAACCTCCAGCCCCAACCCGGCGTCGCACGGACGTGCTCCCGAGATGTTGATCGCCCAGCGGCTGGAAATCGCTGTGATCATGGGGCTGTCACAGCGATTTCCCGACGCTGGCTGATCAACAACGCCGCTGGCTGATCAACAACGCCGTTCGGGGCCGCGAAGCGTCGAAGATCGAGGGCTCGACGTGGATGAGGTCGCACACAACGCCATCGTGGTCCTGCACCTACGCCATAGCCGGGACGCTGGCACACGGACGGCTTCGGTGTGCTCTCGTCCACGCTGGCGTGGGCTTCGGTGTGCTCCTGTCCGCGTTCCGCGGCCGGATCGTGTGCCCTCGACCTCGTTCCGGCAGCAACCGCGAGCAGACAACGGGCATAACGGGCGACAAATCGATTCCGCGGAGGGCGATGAGCTCACGCGTGTGCGCTGGCCGCCCGCCGATCGAGCTTATGGAACGCATCGAATTCCGCACCGTCGAGGAGCAGCTCGGTGCCGGGGTGTTGGCGACACTTGTTCCGTACCTCGACGGCGTGCCTTTGCCTGAACTGGTGCGCAAGGCTGAGTTGCCCTTCGCCCGGCGTGAGGGCAACCCTGATCTCGCGGGCAGCTACGCAGGTCTGCCGGGCGAGGAGGTGCGCTGGCCGCGCCGGCACGACCTTGGAGATCCGGCCCTGAGCTGACGATCAGATGCAGTCGGGTAGCCCCGACGCATTGCTGCGCCGGGGCCCCCTCAGAACCGTGCGTGCAACTCGTCGCGGCACACGGCTCAAGCAAGCCACTGGGG
>NZ_JBEZZR010000072.1:0-18794 GCF_040639325.1 Actinoplanes sp. NPDC023936
GCCCCCCCGGGGCGCGGGGTACAGCCCGCCCTCCCTGTGGGCGCCCGCGGGGCGGGCCGGGGCCCCCCGGCGCCCACCCACTACCGGGGCGGCGCCGGCCGCGGTCGCGGCCGGCGCGACGGAGCCTGTCATCGGGGCAGGACCCAGATGGGGTTGGTGTAGAACCACAGGTCGCCCCACGGGTCAGCGGCGCCGGACACGTCCAGCTGGGGACCGTACGGGTCGACCGAGGCGCCCATCAGGCCCGGCTGGGTCCGGTTGCCGTCCGTGCCGCGTACCCGGAGGTAGAACGGCTTGTCGAGGCGGCCCAGGCGGTAGCTGAGCGAGATCTTCCCGCTGGTCTTGGAGATCTCGAACGACTTGACCACCCGGGTGTTCGGGGCGGTGAAGGCGTCCCTGTCGGTGACCGGGCCGGTGACCGTGCCGACGATCACGTCGACCCGCTTGAGGACCGGGATGAAGCCGGCCCAGTTCGGGATGTCCTGCAGGTCGATCTCGAGGGTCAGCTCGGTCGAGGTGCCCCGCTTGACCTGCAGCACACCGCCGAGCGGGGTGCCGTTCGACCAGCGGCGGTCGCCGGACACGCGGACCCGGGCGTCCAGGCCCTTGATGAGCCGGCCGTGGTCGACCCAGACGCGGCCGGCGCGCAGGCCGTCGACGACCGCCTTGTACGAGAACGACGACGCGCCCACGTTGGTCCGGCCGTAGAAGCCCGGCCAGAAGTCGCCGGCCTGGGTGTTGATCGAGCCGTTGTAGACCGGGTCGTTGTACTTGCCGTTGGCGTTGAAGTCGCTGCCCGGCCCGCGCTCGGTCTGGTCCAGGTAGTTCACGTGGCTGTCCGAGTTGACGGTGATCCACCACGCCTTGCCCTCGGCGAGCAGGCTGTCCCAGAGACCACCGACCGTGGCGGTCATCCAGTCGAAGCCACCCCAGGTGCGGTAGCTCTCCAGCGGGTACCCGGGGAACGAGGCGGCCGACGGGTTGTTGTCGTAGTAGCCGCGGGCGCCACCACGGCCGTTCGGGGCGGGGATGCCGGCGGCCTGGTGGCCGGGCGCGCCCTCGAAGCCGACCGCGACGGTCGGGTCGGCGTCGCGCCAGCCGCGGATCTCGTGCGGCGAGTCGATGCCGCGGCGGGCCGGGTGGTTCGCGAAGAACAGCGCACCGTCGATCTTGCGCTTCTTCACCTGCTCGCCGAGGAACTTGATGCCGGCGATCGCGAGGGCCTCGTTCTGGGCAGCGGTGTTCGTCGACGGGGCGAACGTGCCGTCGTACGCGTTCTCGAACTGCTTGAGAACCTCGACCTCGTTCTTGCTCGGCGTGACGAACACCGTCGCGTGCTCGGCGGCCGGGATGTTCCACTCCAGACCCTGGAAGGTGAGCAGCCCCTTGAGCTCCTCACGGGTCTTCACGATGTCCGGGTTGACCTTCTCCACACCGATCTTGGCGTGGGCGGCGCTGCCGTGGTCGGTGATGACCAGCCAGTCCAGGCCGTACGCCTGACCCTTCTGCGCCTGGTCGAGAACCCGGTACTGGGCATCCGAGCTGTACTGGGTGTGAATGTGGTGATCACCGGCGAGCCACCGGAAACCGCCCTTGTCGTTGCCACCGGCCGAGCTGCCGTGGGTGTGCGGCAGGCCGGCGGCCTCGGCGGCGCCCGGACGGGCGAGCACGGAGGCGGCGGCGCCGGCGCCGAGCAGCCCCGCGCCGAGCAGGAAGCGGCGGCGGGACTTGTCGTCGGGGGAGAGCTCGGTCTCCGGGACGCTGAGGTCCAAGGCCTCCGGGAGGTCCCCTGCGGAAGTGTGGACGTCGTCATGCGAGTGGTCGTGGCCGTGACCCATGGCGGTGAGCTCCTACGAAGATCGTTGAGTGCACCTCACCCTCGTCCGATGAGGACAACTCTCGCTGTCGATCTCGTGACGGCGGGGCGAACGGTCAGCCGACAACCGGCCGGAAGAAGCCCAGGACCACCGAAAGCACCAGGATCGTCGCGGACGCCAGGCCGGCGGCCACGACCAGAACGGTGTCGGCGCCGGTGAAGTGCTGACGCCGGGCGTAGGTGCGGGGCACGCCCGAGTCGAAACCACGCGCGTCCATCGCCACCGCGAGCCGCACCCCGCGCCGCAGCGCGCCGACCAGCAGCGCGAACGCGGTCGACGCGAAGAGCCGCAGCTTGGCGACCGGGTTGCGCCCCGCGTCGATGCCGCGGGCCCGGCGCGCCAGGCTGAGCGCCCGCCACTCCTCGGTGAGCAGCGGCAGCAGCCGGAAGGCGGCGAGCGCCCCGATCGCGAACCGGGCCGGCGCCTTCGCGTTCTGCACCAGCGCGTCGGCCAGGTCGGTGGGGTCGGTGGTGGCGAAGACGACGATGCCGGGCAGCGCCACCGCGAAGATGCGCAGGATCAGCGCGGTCGCGGTGGCGAGCACCCCGGTGGTCACGTCGAACGGCCCGGCCGAGAACAGCAGGTCGCCGCTGCGCTCGGCCGCGAACAGGGTGACCGAGACCAGCACTCCGGCGGCGGCGAGCAGCAGTGGCGCGGCCCGGACCGCCAATGTTCGGAACCGGACACCGAAGAACGGCAGCAGGATCAGCTCGAGGACCAGGGCGACGGCCGGCGTGAACACGTCCACGGTGGCGATCAGCGGGACCGAGAAGAGCAGCGCGGCGCCCAGCTTGGCGACCGGGTTGCGGCGGGCGAGCGGCGCGGACGGATCGGCGAGAGGTTCCAGGGCGAGGGTCACGGACGGACCCTCCGGGGGAGCGGGTCCGGTTCCGGTTCGCCGAGCGGGACGGTGCGGTCCGCGAGGGTACGGACGAACGCCTCGTCGTGGGTGACCGCGACGATCCCGTGCCCGGCATCCCGCAGCTCCGCGAGCAGACTGACCAGTTCCTGCCACGTCCGCCGGTCCTGGCCGAACGTCGGCTCGTCCAGCACCAGCAGCCGCGGGGCCGTGGCCAGCGCCGTCGCGACGCTCAGACGGCGTGCCTCACCACCTGAGAGGGTGTACGGATTCGCCTCGGCCAGCTTCTCCAGGCGCAGCCGCCGCAACAGCTCGCCGACGATGTCGCGCACCTCGGCGGATGACTTGCCGACCCGGCGGGGGCCGAGCGCGAGTTCGTCGGCGACCCGGCCGGTGACGAACTGGTGCTCCGGGTTCTGGAAGACCGACCCGATCCGCTGGGTCAGCGTCGCGGCCCGCCACCGGTGCGGCGGGCGTTTGTCGCCGAACGCCTCGATCCGGCCGGAGGTGGGCGCGAGCAGCCCGCCGAGCAGCAGGGCCAGGGTGGATTTCCCGGCGCCGTTGGGACCTGTCACGGCCAGGACCTCGCCGCCTCTGGCAGTGATCGAGACCGGACGAAGCCGGTTTCGCACGGAAGCGTGCTCCGCCCGTACCAAATCGGAAGTGGCCGTTGCGGTCGCCTTGAGCGGCGGAAAGCTGAAACCGGGCACCCAGACGCCTTCGGACGCCAGTTTGTCACCGTAGGCGGCGAAGATCACCTCGGGCGAGCCGTCCGCGCGGACGCCGCCTCCCGGCTCCAGAACCACCACCCGGTCCACCAGCGGCAGCGCCTCGGTCACCCGGTGCTCAACGATGATCATGGTCGTTTCCGGACTCATGGCCTCGGTGAGCGACTCCCGGATCAGGGCCGCGCCGGGTGGGTCGAGATTGGCTGTCGGCTCGTCGAGCAGCAGCAGGCCGGGACGCAGCGCCAGCACGCCGGCGAGCGCGAGGCGCTGTGCCTCGCCGCCGGAGAGGGCCGCGGTCGAGCGATTGATCGGATACCGGAAGCCGACGCGATCGAGCACGTCGGAGACCCGAGTCCAGATCTCCGACGCCGGCACGCCGCGGTTCTCGCAGCCGAACGCCACGTCGTCGCCGCTGCGCGCCATCACGAGCTGGGTCTGCGGATCCTGAAAGAGGATGCCGACCTTGTCGCGCGCCTTCGCCGGATCGAGCCCATCGATCTCAATGGACCCCTCGGACTGACCGGAATCGGACGGCAGCAGGCCGGCGAGCGCGGCGAGCAGGGTGCTCTTGCCGGCACCGGAAGGGCCGAGCAGCAGCACCCGCTCGCCGTGCCGCACGTGCAGGTCCAAGTCGCGGACCGCCCAGGCGCGGCGCCCGGCGTGCCGCCACCCGAACCCGCGAAGCTGAACCTCACTCATGACTTTAGATGAGTGCCCGTTCCCGGCCCGCTCCGAACCGATCGAGCACACCGGTCGGCGCGAGCGCCCGGACCAGGGCCCAGCTGCCCAGGCCGGCGATGAGCACGCTGCTCACCACGGTGAAGACGGCGTAGGGGATGCGGTAGCTGCCGAGCGCGTACTCCGAGTTCCAGACGAAGAAGTCGTAGATCGCCGCGCTCAGGCCGGTGAGCGCGCCGGCGAGCAGGGCGGCCGGCAGCTTCCAGGAGCGGTAGCGCAGCGCCGCGAACGCGAGCTCCGCGCCGAGGCCCTGGCAGAGGCCCTGGACGATGACCGTGCCGCCCCACTGGTTGCCGAGCAGCGCGGAGATGATCGCCGCGACGGTCTCGGTGTAGAGGGACGCGCCGGGCTTACGGATGATCAGCCCGGAGAGCACGGCCGGCATCAGCCAGATGCCGTAGAGGATCGCCTGCGCCGGCGGGAAGAACGCGAACGCGCTCTCCGTGACGCTCCAGACCGTGTTCCAGGCCCAGAAGATCACGCCGAAGGCGACGGCGATGACGGAGGCGATCACGATGTCTATCGTGCGCCAGCGGTGGGTGTTGTCGTTCATAACGCCTCCCAGCGGGTACCGGGAGGAGACGCGCGCCATTGATAAGAGATGACCGAGCTTCCTGCGCTGGCATTACCCAGATCAGGTACGAGGGTCTGCGGTCGCCCGCACTCTCAGCGCTTGTGCGCTCCCCTGTCGGACGAAGTTTGTTCGCGACCTACCTTGACCCGCGCATCGCTGAGCGGCGCATTTGGTCTCCGTCGTCGCGAACAAGCTTCGCTACATTTGCTGCGACGACGCTAACACCTGGTCATTGGCCGGGATAGGGAGGTAGCAGTCACATGGAGATCAAGACTCGTGGCTTGACGTTCGAGGTTTCCGCGGGCGGTCCGGAGGGCGGCGAACCGGTCCTGCTGCTGCACGGCTTCCCACAGGACAACCGCGAGTTCGAGCGGATCGTCCCCACGCTGAACGACGCGGGTCTGCGGACCTACGCGCTGAACCAGCGCGGCTACTCCCCGGGCGCCCGGCCGCGCGACGTCGACGCGTACCGGCTCCGGGAGGCGGTCGCCGACGCCGTCGCCGTGCTCGACGAGCTCGGCGTCGAGCGGGCACACGTGGTCGGGCACGACTGGGGCGCCCAGATCGGCTGGCTGCTCGCGGCGTTCCATCCGGGGCGCGTGCGTACGCTCACCGCCGTCTCCGTGCCGCACCCGCGCGCCCTGCTGCTCGCCATCCGGGTGCGCCCGTCGCAGAAGGCCCGCCTCGCCTACTTCCAGGTGTTCCGCTCCCCGCGAGCCGAGCGCCTGCTGCTCGGGCGCGACGCCGCGGTGCTGCGCTGGATGCTGCGTCCGCTGGCCGAGGAGCGGGTGCGCCGGTACGTGGACGCGGCGCGCGAACCGGGCCGGCTCACCGGAGGCCTGAACTGGTATCGCGCCTTCACCACCGACCAGATGGCCGGAACCGGTGTGATCACCGTCCCGACCACATATGTCTGGAGTGATCGGGACGGGGTGGTCGGCCTGACCGCCGCGTTGCGCACCGCCGACTGGGTGTCGGCGGATTACCAGCTGGTCGCGATGCGCGGGATCAGCCACTGGATCCCGGAGGAGGCGCCGCGTGAGCTGGCTGACGCGATTCTCGCGCGGACCGGCGTCGCAGCATAAGAAAGCCCGGCGCCGGCGCTCGGCGTTTGACCATGCGCGGGATCGGGAACGCTGCGCCGACATGGCGGTCGACACGGCATCCTCCCGAAACAAGGAAACTGAGAAGCAGCGCTGGGACCGGAATTTCGCGGACCTGTTGCAGGAGCTGCGCGTCGCACAGACGGGCGTGCAGATCCTCTTCGCGTTCCTGCTCACCCTCCCGTTCAGCAACGGCTTCCCCAAGGCCACCAACTTCCAGAAGGACGTTTACATCGTCGCGCTGATCAGCGCCGCGTTCGCCACCGCGATGATCATCTCGCCGGTCGCGTTCCACCGTGCGCTGTTCCGGCAGGGACGCAAGCCCGAACTGGTCCGGTACGCCCACCGGATGGCCTCCGGTGGGCTCGGCTTCATGCTGATCTCGATGGTCAGCAGCGTTCTGCTGATCACCGATTACGTACTGAACTGGAAGTGGGCGATCGCGCTCACCGTGATCACCGGGCTCTGGTTCCTCTCGCTCTGGGCCATCCTCCCGTTCGCGCACCGCAACTGGGGCGAGGACGAGGAGGAGGCCGAGGCTAACGAGTCCGCAAACCGAGACTCCTGAGCTCCAGCTCGGCGAGGGCGTCCACCGCGTCCGCGTCGCCCGCCCGCCAGCTCTGCGCGATGTCCGGCCCGAGCCGCGACAGTTCGCCCAGCGGCCGGCCGGCCAGGGCGCGCAACGCGAGCAGATCGCGACCGGCCGGGTCGTCGCGCACGGCAGCGGCGACACCGGCCCGGCGCATCCAGCGCAGGCGCAGCGGAAGCCACAGCAGAAGAACAATTGCCAGGGGTACGGCCACCGCGATCGCCGGAATGATCAGTGCGAGCTGCCCGACCAGGTCCTGTTGCTGCTGACCGGCGTCGGAGATCGCCCGTGCGGCGTCCGCGGCGCCGGTGAGCGGTTTCGTCAGCTCGTCACCGACCACCGGCACCCGTCCCACCTTGCTGCCCGCGTCGGCCAGGTTGTCGGCGATGCCGGCGCCGGCGCTCTCGAGTTTCTGGCCGGGGACGGCCAGTTTCTCCACGGTGTCGGAGATCCAGAGGGCGACCCGGATCCAGAGATAGATCCAGAGGACGACGAGGAGGTCGGTCAGGAGCTGGCGGATCGCGGTGGGCAGCCGGTCGGCGTAGAGCTTCACACGCGACAGCGTTCCACTCAGCCCTTTCCGGCGCACTCCTGGCACGTCCCGAAAATCTCCAGCGTGTGTGAGACGTCGACGAAGCCGTGCTGGCCCGCGACCTTCTCCGCCCACGACTCGACCGCGGGACCGGCCACCTCGACGGTCCGGCCACACGACCGGCACACCAGGTGGTGGTGGTGTCCCTGGCTGCACCGGCGGTAGAGGTGCTCGCCGCCGGGTGGGCGCATCACGTCGATCTCACCGGAGTCGGCGAGGTTCTGCAGCGTCCGGTACACCGTGGTCAGACCGACCCGCTCGCCCCGATCACGCAACATCGCGTGCAGGTCCTGAGCGCTGTGGAAACCCTCGGTCTGGGCGAGGACCGCGCTGACCGCGCTGCGCTGCTTGGTGTTACGGGGGGTCATTTCCGGGTTCACTGTCGGCTCTCCCTGGCGTGGCTCACCGCGTCGGCGACGATGTGGGCGACGTGTTCGTCCACCAGGGAGTATGCGATCTCCCGGCCCTGGCGGACACCCCGCACCACGCCCGCTCCGCGCAGAACCCGCAAGTGCTGGGAGACCAAGGGCTGAGGGGCGCCCAGTTTCTCCACGAGGTCGTGCACGCAGCGCTCGCCGGCGCCCAGTTCGACCACGATCGCCACACGGATGGGTGCGGAGAGGGCGCGCAACAGGGCCCCCGCCGACTCGTACGCTTCATAACCGGTGGTCGTCATGGCTGCGACCACCGTACAGCTGTCGCCCGGTCAACCATGCAACACGACATCCGGAGGTTCCGCGGTGACCGGCGGGCGGGACCGCCGGACCAGGGTGCGGCGCAGCACGCCGGCGAGCGTGGTGCCGAGGAAGGCGACGAGGGCGAGCAGCACCGTGGTGGCGCCGGGCGCGGTGTCCGCCTCGGCGGAGACCAGGATGCCGGCGCCGGCCGCGCCCACGCCGATCAGCATGGCCGCCGCCATCGTGCTGCGGAAACCGCGGGTGACCTGCTGGGCCGCCGCGACCGGAACCACCATCAGGGCGGAGACCAGGAGCAGGCCCACGGTACGCATGGCGATCGTCACGGTCACCGCCGTGGTGATCGCGAGCAGGATGTTGAGCGTCCGCACCGGGAGGCCGCTGACCCGGGCGTACTCCTCGTCGTTGCAGAGCGCGAAGAGCGCCGGACGCAGCGCCAGCATGGCGATCAGCACTGCCGCGCCGAGTCCGCCGATCACCACGATGTCCTGCGGTGACGTGGTGATCAGCGACCCGAACAGGTACTGCATGAGGTTCGAGTTGCCCTTGTCGTCGGAGAGGCCGACCAGCACCACGCCACCGGCGATGCCGCCGTAGAAGAGCAGGGCCAGGGCCAGGTCGCCGGAGGTGCGCCCGCGCTCGCGGATCAGCTCGACGCCGACCGCGCCGATCGTGGCGACCACCACGGCGGCGAGCACCGGGGAGTTGTTGGTGAGCAGGCCCACGCCGACGCCGGTGAGCGCGACGTGCCCGATCCCGTCACCGATCAGCGACAGCCGCCGCTGCACCAGGTAGATGCCGAGCGACGGCGCGGCCAGCCCGATGATCAGCGCGCCGATCAGGGCACGCTGCATGAAGGGGTAGGTGAGCAGCTCCATCAGTACGCCTTCGATCCCTCGGTGGGCGCCCACTCGCAGATGCCGGCCGTGACCTCGTCGGCGTGCGGGTGCACGTGGTCGTGCCCCGGCTCGGCGTGGTGCCCGGCCGGTTCGGGCGGCGTCCCCTCGTGCGCGATCCGCCCGTCGTGCACGACCACACCGCGCCCGATCAGCGGCCGCAGCGGACCGAGCTCGTGCAGCACCAGCATGATCGTGCCCCCGTTCGCGGCGAACCGGGTGAGCGACGCGGCGAACGCCTCCTGGCTGGCCGCGTCCACGCCGGCCGTCGGCTCGTCCAGGACCAGCAGGTCGGGCTTGCCGGCCAGCGCCCGGGCGATCAGGGTGCGCTGCTGCTGGCCGCCGGAGAGGGTGGCGACCGGGTCGCCGATCCGATCCAGCAGGCCGACGTCCGAGAGCGCCTCGCGGACCGCGGCCCGGTCCGCCGTGCCGGGGAACCGGAAGATGCCGCGCCGGGCCAGCCGGCCGGACGCCACCACCTCGCCGACCGTGGCGGGAACCCCGCTGCCGGCGCCGAGCCGCTGCGGCACGTACCCGATCCGCTCCCAGTTCCGGAACCGGCGCTGCGGGGTGCCGAACAGCTGGATCTCACCGCGGCGCAGCGGCACCAGGCCGAGGACGGTACGGATCAGCGTGGACTTGCCGGACCCGTTCGCGCCGAGCACGGCCACCACGTCACCGGCGGCGACGCTCAGCGAGACGTCGCTGAGGATCTCCCGGCCGTCGTAGCCGGCCGCCGCGTGCCGTACCTCGACCACATTCGTCATGATTCACATCCCAGCGCCTTGGTGAGCGCCGCCAGGTTGGCGCGCATCACCGAGAAGTAGTCCGCATTCTCGTCGGTCAGGCCTTCGAGCGGGTCCAGCACCGCGGTCTCGGCGCCGACCTCGCGGGCCAGGGTCTCGGCGACCTTCGGGCTGACAAGCGTCTCGAAGAAGATCGTGGTGGTGCCGTGCTCCTTGGCCTCCTCGGCCACGGCGGCGAGCCGCTGCGGTGACGGCTCCGCCTCCGGGTCGATGCCGGTGATGCCGATCTGCTCCAAACCGTACCGGTCCGCGAGGTAGTGGAACGCGGTGTGGCTGGTCACCAGCTCACGGCGCTCGCAGGTCTTCAGCCCGGTGGTGAACTCGCCGTCCAGGGTCTTGAGCTCGGTGCCGAGGGCCGCGGCGCGGGCGGTGAAGTCGGCGGCGTGCTCCGGGTCGGCCTTGCCCAGCTCGGCGGCGACCTTCTCGGCCACCGTGGCGAGCCGGGTCGGGTCCAGCCAGAAGTGCGGGTCGGTGCTGCTGGTGCTCTCCTCGGCGTGCTCCTCCTCGCCTTCATGGCTGTGGCCGTCGGCCGATTCCGCGGAGAGCAGCTGGACGGCGGTGCCCGCGTCGAAGGCGTGGTCGCTGCCGTTCTGCTTGACCGCGTCGTCCACCGCCGGCTGGAAGCCGCTCAGGTAGACCACCAGGTTCGCGTCGGTGATCTGGCCGACCTGGCCGGCGTTGAGCTCGACGTCGTGCGGCTCGGCGCCCGGCTTGGTGAGGTTGCTGACGTCGACCACGTCACCTCCCACCCGCTCGCTGATGAACTGCAGCGGGTAGAACGCGGTGACGACGGAAAGCTTCCCGTCGTCCTCCGCTTGGGCTCCGCAGCCGCTCAGGACGGCGAGAAGGAGCAGGGCGGGGGTGAGGCGGCGCATCATGTCACCAACTGTGGTCGATAATGACAATGATTGTCAAAAGCGCATGAGTTCACAGCGCCTTCGATACCGCGGCGACCACCAGCAGGGTGAGCAGGACCACCCGGACCGCCCGGGTGATCGGCGACTGGACCGGCCAGGTGGTGAACGTCAGCGCGCCGAGCCCGGCCGCGAGCACCGCCAGCAGCAGGGCGCCCACGATGCCCGGCAGGAAGAGCCCGGCCAGCAGCACGGCGAGGCCCACCGCGAACGCCACGGTCGGGTTGACCCGGGCCAGACGGCGCAGCAATTGGTCGGACGGCGTCACAGTTCGGCTCCTTCGGCGTGCGTACCCTCGTCACATGCTGGTGCTCAACCGCTTCCTCGTCCCACCGGAAACGCAGGACGGCTTCGTCGAGCGTGCGCACGCCGCTCTCACCGCCCTCGCGGACAGCCCGGGTTACCGCTCCGGGCGGCTGGCCCGGGCCCTCGAGGACCCGTCCGCCTGGACCCTGGCGACCGAGTGGGAGTCCGTCGGAGCCTACCGGCGCGCCCTCGGCCGGTTCGAGGTCAAGATGCATGCCACGCCCCTGCTGGCCGAGACGCTCGACGAGCCCTCCGCGTTCGAGACCCTCGCCTCGGCCGGCCCCGGCGAGGCGGTCGTCGTGACCGCCAGCGACCGGGCCGCCGAACCGTGGCGCTGAGCACTAGGCTGAAAACATGAGCACGGCGCCGCACTACGTTCCGCCGCCCCCGCCCGGCCCCGGGGTGCACCCGCCGTTCCCGGCGCCGCCGGTCGAGGGGCGTGGCCGCCGTGTCGGGCTGAGCCTCGGCATCAGCGGGGGAGTGCTGCTGCTGGTCTGCGGCGGTGGCGCCGCCGCGGTGGCCGGGCTGACCGCGGCCATGGACGACGCGCTCAACGAGCAGGTCGACGTGGTGGTGGGCCGCTATGTCGAGGCGGTGCAGAACCGGGACTTCGCCCGCTCCTACGATCTGCTCTGCCCCGCGGCGCAGCGGTCGGAATCCGAAGCCGCCTATACGTCGCGTCTCTCCGCCACGGAGCCCTTTTCCGCGTACCAAATTGGTGATCTTGATCTGGTTTATGCCTCGGTCCCGGTGCGGCTGACCTATCCGGACGGGCGGACCGAAACGGTCGAGGCGGAGCTGAGCCAGAACACCTCGACGGGCGCATTCGAAGTGTGTGACCTCGGGGAGTAATCTCGCTGTTCGTCCGATAACCACGAGTTTCCCCGCCGACACCCAGCCGGCGTAGGAGGAAAACACCAATGCCCGCCGATCGTATCGATGCCGTTGTCAGCCTGGCCAAGCGCCGGGGCTTCGTCTTCCCCTCCAGCGAGATCTACGGAGGCACCCGCTCGGCGTGGGACTACGGTCCGCTCGGCGTGGAGCTCAAGGAGAACGTCCGCCGGCAGTGGTGGCGGACCATGGTCCAGCAGCGTGACGACATCGTCGGGCTGGACTCCGCCGTGATCCTGTCCCGCGACGTCTGGGCCGCCTCCGGCCACCTGGACGCGTTCGTCGACCCGCTGACCGAGTGCCAGTCCTGCCACAAGCGGTTCCGGGCCGACCACCTGGAAGAGGCCTACGAGGCGAAGCACGGCTCGCTGCCGGCCTCGCTCAAGGAACTGAACTGCCCGAACTGCGGCAACAAGGGCACCTTCACCGAGCCGAAGATGTTCAACGGCCTGATGAAGACCTATCTCGGCCCGACCGAGAGCGCCGAAGGCCTGCACTACCTGCGGCCGGAAACCGCCCAGGGCATCTTCGTGAACTACAACAACGTGGCGACCGCGGCCCGCAAGAAGCCGCCGTTCGGCATCGCGCAGATCGGCAAGAGCTTCCGGAACGAGATCACCCCGGGCAACTTCATTTTCCGTACGCGTGAATTCGAGCAGATGGAGATGGAGTTCTTCGTCGTGCCCGGCAGCGACGAGGAATGGCACGAGTACTGGCTGCAGCAGCGCTGGGACTGGTACCGCGACCTGGGCCTCTCGGAGAGCAACCTGCGCTTCTTCGAGCACCCCAAGGAGAAGCTCTCGCACTACTCGAAGCGGACCGTCGACATCGAGTACCGCTTCCAGTTCGGCGGCACCGAGTTCGCCGAGCTCGAGGGCATCGCCAACCGCACCGACTTCGACCTGTCGACGCACTCGAAGCACTCCGGCGTCGACCTCTCCTACTTCGACCAGGAGAAGGGCGAGCGCTGGGTGCCGTACGTGATCGAGCCGGCGGCCGGCCTGACCCGCGCGGTGCTGGCGTTCCTGCTCGAGGCGTACGACGAGGACGAGGCGCCGAACACCAAGGGCGGCGTCGACAAGCGCACCGTCATGCGGTTCGACCCGCGGCTCGCGCCGGTCAAGGTCGCCGTGCTGCCGCTCTCGCGCAACCCGGAGCTCTCGCCGAAGGCGAAGGAGCTCTCCGCGAACCTGCGCAAGCGTTGGATCGTGGAGTTCGACGACTCGCAGGCGATCGGCCGTCGTTACCGGCGGCAGGACGAGATCGGTACGCCGTTCTGCGTCACCGTCGACTTCGACACCCTCACCGACAACGCGGTGACGGTGCGCGACCGCGACACGATGAAGCAGGAGCGGGTCTCCCTGGACCAGATCGAGGACTACCTGATCAAGCGCCTCCCCGGCTGCTGATCCCCCGCTTTTGTCGCGATCTTGGCGATTTGCGCATGGTGTGCAGATCGCCAAGATCGGGGCGGGGCTCGTTAGAAGTCGAAGCCGCCGGGACGGTTGTTGCGGTCGGCGATCAGGCCGGCCAGGATCGCCAGGGCGATCTCCGGGCCGGTGCGGCTGCCGATGTTGAGGCCGATCGGGCGGTGCACCCGGGCAATCTCCTCCGGCGGCACGCCCAGCTCGCGCAACGCCTCGACGTGCGGTCCCTCGCTGCGCGGATTGCCGACGATGCCGATCCAGCGGCTCTTGCCGGCCAGGGCCTCCCGCAGAACGACGCCGATCTCCGCCCGGTGATGGTCGGTCAGCACCACGTCGGTGTGCTCGTCGATCCCGGCCGCGACCAGGTCGGCCACGAAGGTGTCACCGTGCGGCCGGGGAGTGCCGGACAGCCGTGTCGGATCCGGCTCCACCAGCACGGTGTGGAAGCCCAGCTCCACCGCTAACCGCTGAAGGGCCTCCGACACCGGCGACTCGAAAACCGCAACGAGCCGCCTCGGGCTCAGCTCACTGTCTCCCACAACGGCGACTCTGCCAGATTCCCGCCAGTTCGGTTGGTCGCGCGCAGACTAGTCCCACGCCTAGAATGGTGCAGGTGCAAGCGATAACCCCGGCAGCATGCCGTGTGGCAGAGGCGACCGGGGTCTTCGCCCCGAATCCTAGCGCGCAACGGAGCTGACGCCACACAATGACCGGTCCCACCATCGAGTCGACCGTGCTGTACCGCCGTTTCTCACCCGAACGGATGGGGCCGTATGACGCCGCCGCCAACGGGGACCTCGACACGGCATTCGAGCTCTACGCCTGGAACTCAGAGCTCTCGGCGGCTTTGGCTGCGCCGATCGGGCACGTCGAGGTCGTGCTGCGCAACGCCATCCACGAGAACCTGACGGCTTGGTCAGCGCGCCGATTCGATGAGCCTCGATGGTTCGTGATCTCGAGTCGTTTTCTGCAACCTCGAGCGGTTCAAGACATCGAAATCGCCCGGCGGAGGGCTTCTCGTGGTGCGCGCGAGGAGTCAGCCGGCCGGGTCATAGCGGAGTTGAACCTCGGCTTTTGGCGGTTCCTGCTCGCCAACCAATACGACGGCACCCTCTGGCGCGAGACGGTCTACCGGGTGTTTCCCGGGCAGCCTCGGCGCAGAGTCATCCATGATGCGGCAGCCGTGCTCCATCTCTGTCGCAACCGGCTTGCGCACCAGGAGCCGATCTTCAACCGGCCAGTCGCCGATATCCACGCCACGGCCCTTGCTCTGGCCGACTGGATCTGCCCGGTCAGCCGCGCCTGGATCGAGCGCCGATGCCGGACTCGTGACCTGCTTGTCCGCCGGCCGCTGTGATCGGCGCACCCGGGATTCGGAGTGCGGGCCGGTGGCGTGTCACCCTAGAGCGCGTGACCGCACCACTTCTGCTCGGCGACCATGCCGTCA
Source organism: Actinoplanes sp. NPDC023936 (assembly GCF_040639325.1). Taxonomy (NCBI): domain Bacteria; kingdom Bacillati; phylum Actinomycetota; class Actinomycetes; order Micromonosporales; family Micromonosporaceae; genus Actinoplanes; species Actinoplanes sp. NPDC023936. The sequence continues at coordinate 14,443 of NZ_JBEZZR010000072.1, forward strand.
ACCCGCCCGTCGTGCTCGCCCCGATGGCGGGGATCACCAACGTGGCGTTCCGGCGGCTCTGTCGTGAGCAGGGCGGCGGCGTCTACGTCTGCGAGATGATCACCACCCGGGCGCTCGTCGAGCGGATCCCGAAGACGCTCAAGATGATCACGTTTGCCGAGGACGAGGGTTTTCGCAGCCTGCAGCTCTACGGCGTGGACCCGGACGTCACGGCGGCCGCGGTCCGGATGGTCGGCGAGGACAACCTGGCCGATCACATCGACCTGAACTTCGGCTGCCCGGTGCCGAAGGTGACGCGGCGCGGCGGTGGGTCGGCCCTCCCGTGGCGGCGGCGGCTCTTCGCGCGGATCGTGCGGCAGGCGGTCGAGGCGGCGAAACCCTTCGGGATCCCAGTCACGATCAAGATGCGCAAGGGCATCGACGACGACCATCTGACGTACGTCGAAGCCGGTCTCGCCGCGCAGGAAGCCGGTGTGGCGGCCGTGGCCCTGCACGCGCGCACCGCCGAGCAGCGGTACTCCGGCAAGGCCGACTGGGACGCGATCGCCACCTTGAAGCAGGCGCTCGACGTGCCCGTCCTGGGCAACGGCGACATCTGGGAGGGTTCCGACGCGCTGCGCATGGTCGAGCAGACCGGCGTGGACGGCGTGGTCGTCGGACGGGGCTGCCTGGGCCGTCCGTGGCTCTTCGCCGACCTGGAGGCCGCGTTCACCCAGGGCGCTGACTACCGGCCGGTGCTGCCGACGCTCGGCGAGGTCGCCAAGATCCTGGCGCGGCACGCGCAGTTGCTGGTCGAGGCGCTGGAGGACGAGAAACACGGCTGTGCGGACTTCCGCAAGCACGTCGCGTGGTACCTGAAGGGCTTCCCGGTCGGTGGCGAGCTCCGCCGCAGCCTCGCCATGATCTCGTCGCTGGCCGAGCTGGACGACCTGCTCGCCAAGCTCGACCCGTCGGTGCCGTTCCCGGCTGAGGCGCTCGGTCAGCCGCGCGGGCGGGTCAACGCGCCGGGCAAGGTGTCGCTGCCGCACGGCTGGCTGGACAGCCGCGACGACGACACGGTTCCGGAGGGCGCCGAGACCGAGGAGTCCGGGGGCTGATCCCGGGCCGCCCGGAGACCGGCATCCTGGTCCGCATCGTGCTCAGTGCGCTGCTGATCTGGGCGTTCGTGACGGCCGGACCGGCCGGCCCGGGTGTCAAGACGCACACCATCTCCCTGCGTGTGGAGTTGGGGTGCGGAGCGCGCCCGAATTCCACACGCGGGTGGGGTCTGGTCCTGCGTGTGGAGTTGGGGTGTGGAGCGCGCCCGAATTCCACACGCGGGGTGGGGTCTGGTCCTGCGTGTGGAGTTGGGGTGTGGAGCGCGCCCGAATTCCACACGCGGGGTGGGGTCTGGTCCTGCGTGTGGAGCTGGGGTGTGGAGCGCGCCCGAATTCCACACGCGGGGTGGGGTCTGGTCCTGCGTGTGGAGTTGGGGTGTGGAGCGCGCCCGAAATCAACACGCGGGGTGGGGGCGGCGGGTCAGCCATGCTGTTGCCAGCAGGGGGATCGCGGCTAGGGCGAACAGCGGCGGCAGTGACAGCGGGAGGGCGAAACCCGCGTAGAGCAGGACCGCGAACACCTCGGCCCCGAAGCCTGCCACGGACAGGACAGTGGTGCGGGAGGTGCCGGTTATCGCTGCTTGCAGGCGGGACTCGGCGTGGACCATGGCGAATTGCAGCAGGCCGAAAGCGGCGGAGACCAGGAGCATGCCGGCCAGGTGCGGGATCAGCGCGCCGGCGGCCAGGGTCAGCGCCGCCAGGGACACGGCCAGCGACAGCGGTCGGGCCGACTCCGGGGGCACCCGGCCGGCCAGGGCGCTGCCGGCGGCCATCGACAGAGCGGTCAGAGCGAACAGCAACGGTACGGTCGAAGCCGCCGCACCCTTGTCCCGGGAGAGCAGGGGCAGGTATTCGTCCAGGGCGCTGAACCCGGGCACGGCAGCGGCCACGACGACGGCTCGTCCCACGGTATTGGCTTTGCCCAGAACCTCCGTGACGCCGTCGCGCAGGGTTGCCAGGTAACCGCCGGGGTGGCTTTTGTCGGAGTCGTCTTTCGTACCCTCAACAATCGGCAGACGCAGCGCGAGCAGACCGCCGAGGGTGACCGTCGCGATGCTGATGATGCCGACCAGGAGGTATCCGCCGGCGGCGTAAGCCGGTGCGGCAAGCAGCGTGGCGGCGAGCATGCCGAGCAGCGCGACGGTGTCCGCGCGGCCGATGACCTGCGCATATGCGGTCGATTCGCCGAGTTCGTCGTAGACGAGGGATTCCAGCGTGCCGGAGCTGAACGCGCCGCCGAGGCCCCAGAGGGCGAAGCCGATCGCGAAACCGGGATAGGACGGCCAGATCAGCCACAGGGCGAAACCGGTCGCGGTGGTCAGCTCACCGATCGCATAGAGGCGTTTGCGGGACCAGACGTCGGCGAGCGCGCCGGCCGGGATCTCGCACACGAAGGAGACCACCGACCAGATCGCGAAGAGCGAGGAGATCTCGGCGGTCGTGAGCCCGGCGTCCGCGAAGAGCAGCGCGTAGACCGGGTAGAGCAGCACGGCCTCGGCGCAGGCGCGTGTCGCATAGAGATGTCAGCGTCAAATCGGGTGCATGAGCCCAGCTTCCGGTACGCCGGAAGCGGGTGTCAACGCAATTGGGCCTCGTCGGCGGCGGCCCGGCCGGACTCCCAGCCCTCCAGGCTGTCCACCCGGCTGCCGCGGGCCCGGACGGTCGTCGGGAAGACCTTGTTCATCGCCTCGCGCACCTGGATGTCCCGGTTGCGCAGAACCGGCAGCAGGTCGCTGTGCCCGGCCATCTCGCGCTCGGCGGTTTCCCGGAGCCGCTGGCCGATTCTGATCGCGTAGGCCACCAGGAACGACCGGCGGAACGCCTTCACTCTGGCCTTGCCCTTGGCCGGCTCGTCGCGGGTCATCGCCCGGTTCGCCTGGACCAGCAGCGACGTGTAGAGCAACTCGACCGCGTCGATGTCGGCGTCGAAGCCGAAGATCGTGCTGAAGCCGAGTTCCGGGGTCCAGACGCAGCGGCAGTTGTTCGCCCGGGACACGGCGTCGAGGAGGCTGGCCTTCTCGTTCTCGTAGGGGTGGTCGACGCCGATCCGCCGCGCGAACGGTGTGACGTCCACGGCCGGCGCGGTGATCTCCTCGATCCGGTACCGGGTGATCAGCTCCTGGGCCTTCGCGCTGTACGCCTCGGCCTCGGCCGAGAAGTCGGTCGCCTCGGCCTTCGCCAGCAGCGCACGGACCCGGTCCAGGATCCGCCGGTCGGAGTGGTGCGGCACGGTGGTGAGAGGGGTGCCCGGCGGCGGTACCAGGATCTCGATCGGCGGGAGTTGGCGGAGCTCGGTGAGCAGGCTCAGCTTCGCGTCGAGTACGGCTATGCGGTCGGGGCGGCGGCGGTCCTGGGAGAGGGGGAGGGCGTCGGCTTGGGCGCGCCAGCGAGGGTCGACCGGCGACCGATTTTTCTGGAAATTTCGTGATGCGTCTGCTGCGATGTCGGCCTGGATCGGGTTGCCGCGCCGGGCCACCGCCCGATGCAGCTCGGCCGGCTGCCAGCCGTTGCGGAACAGCCGATCGAATTCGGTCTCGAGCGTGGTCTGAAGAGCAGAGTCGACCTCGGCGGCGGGTGCGCCGGTCAGCATGTCGAGGGCCGTCTCGTGATCGAGTTTTCCGGCCCGGACGCGGTCGACGATCTCGCGGGCCGTCATGGGAGCGATGGTAGTTGCCGGGGTCCCGGTTCCCGGCCAGGACCCCGGCACCGTGACCGCCGAGCGGCCGGACGGTCACGGGAGTGCGCGGTGCATTCGCGGCAAAAGGCGTTTGCAGCGCTGCAATAGCAGCATGCACGGTGTTCGATCAGTAGGCAAGGGCGGATGTTGGGGAGATCGGCCGGGCTGGTGTGGGGTTCGGGTGGCGGCCGGGCTGGTGTGGGGGTCGGGTGGCGGCCGGGCTCGTTCTGGGGTTCGGGGTGGCGGCCGGGCTGGTTTTGGGGGTTCCGGTGGCGGCCGGGTTGGTGTGCTTGTTTCCGGTGGGCGGCCGGGGCGGCGAGCCGTAGCTGAGGCATGTGATCGCGGGTGGTAGCCGTTACTGGCTACGGCTCGCGGCGTCCGGCCGTAGCTGAGGCATGTGATCAAGCGGTGGTAGCCGTTACTGGCTACGGCTCGCGGCGGTCGGCCGTAGCTGAGGCATGTGTTCAAGCGGTTTTGCCTGCATGGGAAGCCCCTATGTTTGTCAAGTGTTGAGTGGGGCTGTGGCCTGCGGGAATGCTTTCTTGATGATGGTGAATAGGTGGCGGGCGAGGTAGCGC
>NZ_JBEZZR010000073.1:0-18361 GCF_040639325.1 Actinoplanes sp. NPDC023936
GGGCCGCCCCAGCGGCAGCCCACCACCCACCCGAACCGAATCACCAGCCACTGCCCACGAGCAGCCAACCCCAAAAACCAACAGGCTCCAGGGCAAAGATGCCGGCACACGGACAGCTACCGTGCGGATTCATCCACCGGAGCGCGGGCTTACGTGCGCCCTGAACTACCGGGGCGCGGGCTTGCGTGCGCCCTCAACGACACGGCGCGGGCTTACATGCGCCCTCAACCACACGGCGCGGGCTTACGTGCGCCCTCAACCACACGGCGCGGGCTTACGTGCGCCCTCAACCACACGGCGCGGGCTTACGTGCGCCCTGAACCACCGCGGACACCCCGGAAACGGCTGAGCGTGCGGACTTCAGTCGAGACTGAAATCCACACGCTCAGCTAGTGCAACCAGCTCAGTGCGCCATCGCCGGGGGCGCGTCCGGGTCCACGTCGAGCGGGCCGGTGCGGAAGAGCACCGCCGCCACGATCGCGGCCAGCAGGAAGAAGCCGGCCGACCACCAGAACACGGTGTGGTAGCTCTCCAACTGGGCCTGCAGGGCGAGCTGCGCGGTCGGCTCCTTGCCCACCATGTAGTCGCTGGCCGCGGAGGCGGCGAACGAGCTGAGCACCGCCGTGCCGATCGAGCCGCCGATCTGCTGGACCGTGTTGATCATCGCGGAGGCGACGCCGGCGTCGCTGTGCTCGACGCCCGAGGTGGCGGCGTTCTGCGTGGGCGCGAAGACCAGGCCCAGGCCGAGACCGATGATGATCAGGCCGGGAAGGACGCCCGAGACGTACGTCGAGTCGAGCTCGAGCTGGGTCAGGAAGACCATGCCGACGGTGGCGATCAGCGCGCCGGCCGGGACCAGCGGGCGCGGGCCGATCTTCGGGGTGAGGATCGTGCCGGCCGTGGTGGCGGTGAGCATGACCGAGCCGAGCATCGGCAGGAACGCCAGACCGGTCTGAACCGGGGTGAACTGCAGGATCGCGGTCAGGTAGTAGGTCAGGAACAGGAAGATGCCGAACATGCCGGCGCCGGCGATCGCGATCGAGGCGTAGGAGCCGCCCCGGTTGCGGTCGAGGATGACGCGCATCGGCAGCAGCGGGTGCTCGACCCGGCGCTCGATCAGCACGAAGATCACGAGGATGACCAGGCCGGCCACGATCGGGCCGAGGGTCATGACGTCGGTCCAGCCGTCGGTCTCGGCGTTCGCGAGGCCGTAGACCAGGGCGACGAGACCGGCGACCGCGGTGATCATGCCCGGGATGTCGATCCTGCCGTGGGCCGGGATCGGCTCGTCCTTCAGCTTCACGAACGCGCCGATCACGGCGATGGCGGCGATCACCAGGTTGACGTAGAGGCACCAGCGCCAGGAGACGTACTCGGTGAGCACGCCACCGAGCAGCAGGCCGATGCCGCCGCCGGCGCCGGAGATGGCGCCGAAGATGCCGAACGCCTTGCCGCGCTCGATCGGCTCGGTGAACGTGGTGGAGAGCAGCGACAGCGCCGCCGGGGCGAGCGCCGCGCCGAACGCGCCCTGCAGCGCGCGAGCGAAGATCAGCACTTCCAGGTTCTGCGCGGCGCCGCCGAGGGCGGAGGCGAGCGCGAAGCCGATCAGGCCGATGACGAACATCCGCTTGCGGCCGAAGAAGTCGGAGAGCCGCCCGCCGAGCAGCAGCAGGCTGCCGAAGGCGAGCGCGTAACCGGTGACCACCCACTGGCGGCCGGCGTCGTCGAAGCCGAGGTCGGCCTGCGCGGTGGGCAGCGCGATGTTCACGATCGTGGCGTCGAGCACCACCATGAGCTGCGCGAGGGCCAGCACCACGAGCGCCCACCAGCGCCCGGATGACGCCTGCTCCTCACGTCCGGACGGACGTGGTCGATCAGTAAGCGTGCTCATCGCAGCCTTTCAAGAAGTTGAGGTTCATCCTCCACTTCGGCAGGCTAGCAGCGGAAGTTGAGGGATTGCCTCCACTTTCTTGTAGGCTTCGACACATGGACACCGAGGTGCGGCCGTTGCGACGAGACGCGCAGCGCAACCGGGAGCGGATCATCGAGGCCGCCCACGAGGTCTTCGCGACCCGTGGCTTCGCCGCCACGCTCGACGACGTGGCGCATCACGCGGGCGTCGGGGTGGGCACCGTCTACCGGCGGTTCCCCACCAAGGAGGCACTTGTCGAGGCGGTCTTCACGGACCGGCTGGAAGACATGGTGAGCCTCGCCGAGGACGCCCTGGCCGCGCCGAGCGCGTGGGACGGGTTGGTGACGTTCCTGCACCGCGCGGCCCGGATGCACGCGGCCGACCGCGGGTTGCGTGACGCCGCGCTGACCATGAACCAGCACCACTTCGCCCAGGTCGGCGAGCACATGCTTCCGCTGATCCAGCAGATCCTGGACCGGGCGCACGCCGAGGGCACGCTCCGGCCGGACGTCGGGATCCACGACTTCCCGATCATCATGGCGATGGTCACCGAGCTGGCGCAGAACAGCACGGCCTGCCGGCCCCAGCTCTACGAGCGCTATCTGACGCTGATCGTGGACGGCCTGCGGGCCCGGCCGGGCAACGGCGATCTAGGGCCGCAGCTGACCGACGACGACGTCCAGGCCGTCATGCGGGCATGCGTGCCCCCACTGAAAAGCCGCTGAACTCAAGAGCCGCCGAACTCAAGAGCCGCCGGGAGAGCCGCCGAGGACCTTCCAGCGAGCGAGGTTGTGCTTGGCGTCGACCAGCGCGTCGTGCCGGCCGGCCATCTCCGGCAGCTTCGGGCGGCCCTGGTCGTCCCACCGCTGCCGCAGGTCCTTGGTGAACCGCGGAATCTCCCGGGGCAGGGCCGGCATCGCGCCCCAGAGCTGCGCGAGCGCCACGTGGTCGTACGCCGCGTACCAGGCCCAGAGCTCCATCTGCTCGGAGCGGCCCCGGATCGGCTCCATCAGGAACTCGTAGAGGTCGTCCCGGATCCGCTCCCGGCTGCGCCACGCCTTGTCGGACGGTGACGGCAGCTTGTCGAGCACGTTGCGGCGCACCCAGGGCACGGCGCGCGAGTCGTCGAACTCGGTGCTGATCGCGTAGAACTCGCGGCCGAACTCGTCGACGACACCGATCGAGACCAGGTCGACGGTCCGCCCGTCCTCGATGAACTCGCAGTCGTAAAAATATCGGTAGACCATCGTCGAACATTTTGACTCATTGTCATCCGGGCATGGCGTCCAGGGCCTCCCGAGCGGCCCCCAACCCCTGCGGACACCCCTGCCGGGCCGCCCGGTCGGCCTGCACCGCCCAGCGCAGCCGCAGCAGCACCGGCAACGCCGCGTCCAGTTCGTCGCGGCGCACCGGCCCGGCCGCCAGGTAGGCCTCCAGCATCTCCCCGGCGCTGTCCGGCCCGCCGGTGGAGGCCACCGCGGCGGCCACGTCGTACACGGCCGGTCCGATGCCGCAGGCGCCGCAGTGCAGCAACCCGGACCGCCCGGTCGCCGGGTCGAGCACGAAGACGTCGGCGGCCGGGTCGCCGTGCAGCATCCCGTAGGTCAGCTGGTCGGTCACGGTGAGCCGGGTCGCGGCGGCGACCGCCGCGGAGACCGCGCCACGGAGCCAGGGCTCCGCGTCCAGATGAGGCGCGTCGGGGTCGGGCAACTGCCACGGGCGCAGGCCGGGGTGACGAAAACCCTGAAGTGCCTTGTGTACGACCCCGAGCCGCTCCCCCCACCACTGCTGATCGACCGGATCCCGGCCGTCCAGGGGCCGCCCCGGCAGCCGCCGCTGCACGCCGAGCGCGCCCTGCTCGGTCTCCACGGTCAACGCCCCGGCGAGCGTGCGGATCGGCTCACCGGCGTCGATCCGGCGTCCGCGCAGGTGCTCGGCCGCCATCAGCCCGGCCTCCATCGGCGCCCGCGCGCCGCTCTCGGCGAGCCGTGCGACATAGCGCCCGTCCGGCGTGGTGATCTCCCAGCCACGGGACATCAGAGCGACGGGCTGCTCGGTGATCTCCGAGGGAACGAGGTGCCACTGGTCGCGCAACGTCGATCGAAGGATTTCATCATCCGGCACTGCGGGATTATCTCGGCACAAGCGACAGAAGCGACGGACAGCGAGGGTGACAATCACGGAAGGCGATGGGAGGTTTACAGAAAGCTACCCAAGGGACATGATCGTACGGGAGTGAGCTTCGATGTCCGACAGAGAGATGGCGTTCGGGGCCCGCTTCATGCTAAGAGTGATCGTTCGCGTCGTGGGGCCGGCGCCGGCCGGGTCGACGCGTCCCCACCGGGGGAGGGATTAGCGCCGTGGATCATCGTTTGCCGGATTCCGGCGACGCGCTCACCGGCGTGGAAATGTTTGCGGGGCTGGAGCCGGACGTTCGGCAGCGCGTCATCGCCACCGCCGTTCCGCGTCACTACCGCAAGGGTCAGATCCTTTTCGTCGAGCACGACCCCGGCGACTCTCTGATCATCATGAAACGGGGCGCCGTCGCGGTCTTCCGCACCGCACCGACCGGCGAGCGTGCCGTGCTCACCGTGGTCCGACCACCCGACGTGCTCGGCGAGGTCTCGCTGCTGGACGCCTCGACCCGCAGCGCGTCCGCCGAGGCGATCGAGGACTCGCAGGCGCTCTCGCTGTCCCGGGCCGCGTTCATGGACCTGGTGCACTCCAACCCGCGCATCCTGGACGCCGTGATGCGCTCGGTCGGCGGCCTGATCCGGCGGCTCACCGAGCAGAACGCCGACCACGTCTTCCTCGACCTGCCCGGCCGGGTCGCCAAGACCCTGGTCCGGCTCTCCGGCGAGAGCCAGGCGCCGATGATCACCATTGAGCTCAACCAGAGCCAGCTCGCCGAGATGGCCGGCGGCTCCCGGCAGAGCGTCAACCAGGCGATCGGCTCGTTCGCCAATCGCGGCTGGCTGCGCACCGAGGGCCGCCGCATCGTGGTGACCGACGTGCAGGCCCTCAAGCGCCGCGCCGGAATGAATTGAGATGCCGGGCGGCGGCCGCCCGGCATCGGCGGATGCTAGGCCGCCACCGGCGTCTTGAGGCTGGACGCGTAGACGTCGACGTACTCGCGGCCGGACAGGACCATCAGCTCGTACATGATCTCGTCGGTGATCGAGCGCTCGACGAAGCGGTCGCCGCGGCTCTCCGCGTAGCGGGAGAAGTCGAGCGGCGCTCCGATCCGGATCCGGACCCGCTTCACCGACGGGATCAGCGTGCCGGTCGGCTGGATCTCGTCGGTGTTCAGCAGCGCCACCGGCACCACCGGGGCGCCACTCTCCAGGGCGAGCCGGGCCACGCCGGTCTTACCCCGATAGAGCCGCCCATCCGGCGAACGGGTGCCCTCCGGGTAGATGCCGGCGATGTTGCCCTCCCGCAGCACCCGCAGCAGCGTGTCCAGGGCCGCCTGGGCCGCCTCGCCACCCGAACGGTCCACCGGGATCGTCCCCGCGCCGACGAAGAACATCCGGGAGAACCACCCCTTGATCCCCTTGCCGGTGAAGTATTCGGCCTTGGCGACGAAGGTCACTTTCCGGCGCATGATCAGCGGGGTAAAGATCGAGTCGGAGAACGAGAGATGATTACAGGCCAGGATCACCGGACCGGTCCGGGGAACGTTCTCCAGGCCTTCCACCTTCGGGCGGAAGACAAGTCTCAGCAACGGTCCGAGGACCACCAACTTCAGCAGCCAGTAGAACACTGACGTCCTTTCCGCGGATGCCACCGGCGTCCCGGGGCGAACAGAAGCGTACGAAGCGGGGCGGCGCGCCACAACGCACTCCCGCAACAGGCGCATGCCGTGTCACCATTCAAGGCACGGTCGGCAAGGGGGTGCATCGGTGACAACGGGTGGCGCCCGTCGGGGGCGACGCGACAACGGGCTCGACGCGGCAGATTATGCCGTCGCGGGTGACGTGGATCCGCGGGTGGGCGAGCATCTGCTCGACGTGCTGGCCGCCGGCGGCATCGCGGCGTACCTTCAGCCCACGGCGGATCTGAACCCGATCCTGCGGGCCACGACCCTGCCGGCCCGTCCGATCGACCGGCTCTACGTGGACCGTACCCGCCTGGAGACCGCTCGCGAGCACCTGCAGAAGGTGACCGGCGGAGCGCTCCCGACGCCTCCCTCGGCGCCCGCGGCGGACACCCGGCCGCAGGCCGAGGTGGACGCCGAGTGGGAAAAGATCATCGCCGGCTTCCACACCCTGGACGACAGCGCCTCCTCGCCCTGGCCGGAAGCGGAGAGCGTGGGCCCGGTGGACCCGCCGCAGCCGTCCGGCCGGCCGGTCGGTGAGGACGGCCGGCCGCTGAACCGGCGGCGCACCGACCCGCCGCCGGAGGAGCAGTCGCTGCTCTACGGGCTCGACACGTTCGGCGCCGATGTGCCGGAGTCCGGCGACGAGGAGGACGAGCGGTACATCCCGCCGCCTCCCCCGCCCCTGCCGCACATCTCGAAGTACGCGGTGATGGGCCTGGTCAGCATCGTGATCGGCTTCGTGCTCTTCCTCTTCCCGCAACTGATCCCGCTCAACAAGACGTATGTGACGCTGATCGGCTTCGCCGGGATCGTCGGCGGCGCGGTGACGCTGGTGTGGCGGCTGCGCTCCGGTGATGACGACGACGAGTTCGACGACGGCGCCGTGGTCTGACCACTGAGATGTAACTCATCACATAGATGATCGTTGGTGTTATGACGGTAACCTACGGTGATGCGCCAGAGTTCGCTCGTCGTTGTGGCCAACCGTCTGCCGCTGGATGACAATGCCGCCCCGGAGGGCGCGTGCGAATGGCGCCGTAGTCCGGGCGGGCTGGCCGGCGCCCTGCACGCGATCCTGGAGCAGGCACCCGCCACCTGGGTCGGCTGGGCCGGCGGGGTGGGCCCGGCCCCACCGGTGACGGACATCGGTGGCCTGCGGTTACGGCCCGTGTCGCTGAGCGGGGACGAGCTGCGCGGCTACTACGAAGGGTTCGCGAACTCGACGCTCTGGCCGCTCTACCACGACGCGGTGCAACAGCCGGTGTTCGACCGGAACTGGTGGGAGACGTACCGCAGCGTCAACGCCCGGTTCGCCGAGGCCGCGGCCGAGGTCGCCGAGCGCGGTGGCGTGGTCTGGGTGCAGGACTATCACCTGCAACTGGTGCCGCAGATGCTCCGCGAGCTGCGCCCCGATCTGCTGATCGGCTTCTTCATGCACGTGCCGTTCCCGCCGCCCGAGCTCTACATGCAGCTCCCCCGCCGGGTCGAGCTGCTGCGCGGGATGCTCGGCGCCGACCTGGTCGGCTTCCAGCGCGAGCAGGCCGCGCACAACGTCGCCCAGCTCGCCACGAAACTGCTCGGCGCGCAGGCCACCGACGACGCGATCACCGTGGACGGACGGACCGTACGCACCGGCGCGTTCCCGGTCTCCATCGACGTCGCCGAGATGCGGGCCCTGGCCAGCCGCCCGGACGTGCTGCGCCAGTCCAAGCAGGTGCGGCACGACCTCGGGCAGCCGAAACGGGTGCTGCTCAGCGTGGACCGGCTCGACTACACCAAGGGGATCGAGCACCGGCTCACCGCGTACAGCGAGTTGCTGCGCGACGGGCACGTCAAGGTCCGGGACACCGTGATGGTGCAGGTGGCCGTGCCCAGCCGGGAACGGGTGGAGAGCTATCAGGACCTGCGGGACCGGATCGAGGGCGAGGTGGGCCGGATCAACGGCGAGTTCGGCCGGGTCGGCGAGCCCGCGATCCACTACCTCAACCAGCCGTTCGCCCGCTCCCAGCTGGCCGCCCTCTACCGGACCGCGGACGTCATGGTGGTGACCCCGCTGCGGGACGGGATGAACCTGGTCGCCAAGGAGTTCGTGGCGGCCCGCGAGGACGGCGGCGGCGCGCTGGTGCTCAGCGAGTTCGCCGGGGCGGCCGCGGAGCTTCCGCAGGCGTTCCTGGTGAACCCGCACGACGTCGACGGGCTCAAGGACACCCTGGTGCAGGCGATGTCCGCCGACCCGGCCGATCTGGCGGCCCGGATGACAGCGATGCGCGCCCACCTGGCCGGGCACGACATCCTCTGCTGGGCGCGGGCCTACCTGACCGCTTTGGATCACACGGGCAACCTCGCCGAGCGGCTGGCCGGCGACCGCGCGGCGGCGGCGTCAGTGGCCTGGCACCGGTAACGACTTCTCCAGCCAGTCCAGGATCGCGTCGATCGGCTCGGCCCAGCCCTCCCCGGCCATCAGGTCGTGACCCATGCCGGGGAAGAGCAGCGGCGCGCCGCCGTACCGGGCCGCCGCGCGATCCAGGGCCGGCCGCTTGACGACGTGATCGTCCGGGCTGCCGGCGACCAGGATCGGTGGCGCGCCCACCGGATCGGGCAGCTCGGGGCCCCGGGGCCGGGGGAGCCGGGGGAACAGGCGCGGGGCGGCGAGGACCGCGGCACGAGCCGGATAGCGGCCCAGGGCGCGTGCCACCGTCAGAGCGCCGAGGCCGTGCCCGATCAGCACGGTCTGCCGGGGCATCGAGGCGGCCACCTGGACCGCGTCGTGGACGAGCGCCCGCAGGTCGCCGCCGGGGCGCGGGGTCACCGCGTACGCGGGAAAGCCGCGACCGGCGGCGTGCCCCAGCCAGTGCTCGGCGAAGACCGCGGCGGTGTGCCCGCGGCCGGGGACGAACAGCAGCGGCGGCTGACCGGTGTCCTCCTCGGGCAGGCGGGAGACGACCTCCCGCTCGGCCGGCGGCACCGGGTCCGTCCAGTCGGCGAAGCGCAGCAGGCTCATCGGACGGGCTCCATCCGCTCCAGCAGGCTCTCCACGGACCGCAGGTAATCGACGTGGTCCACCTCGAACCAGTGCCGCTGGGTCGGCACCACCCGGCGCCGCGACCAGCTGTCCAGCGGGCGGGTGGACTCCTTCTGCTGCACCACGGCGGCCCGGTCCGGGTCGGTGACGCGCAGCCGCAACCAGCGGGCCACCGCCACGCTCTGCCAGTGCGCGAGCGGGAAGACCCCGGAGTCCGGCTGCAGCAGGCCGACCACCGCGAGGGTCGGGTGCTTGCGGGCGAACGCGTGCAGGTGCAGGTCGGGCCGGCCGTGCTCGTCGACGTCGAGCAGTTCGGGGGCGAGGAAGTCGAAACGCGGCCGGTACCCGGTCGCGGTGATCACCAGGTCCGGCTCGATCCGGCCGCCACCGGCCAGCACCACGCCGTCGTCGTCGTACCGCTCCACATCCGGCACCGGCTCGATCCGGCCGTGTCCCAGGTAGTACGGGAGCTGGCTGTTGACGATCGGATGCGTCTCGTACGGCCGGTGGTCGGGCTCGGGCAGGCCGTACCGGGTGAGGTCGCCGATGGTCAGCCGCACGGTCCGGCGGTAGAGCCACTGCCGCAGCCGCAACGGCACGCGCATCCGCAGCAGACGGTCGTTGACCTGGTCGGCGGGGCGTCCGAACAGGTACTTCGGCGCGTACCAGTAGCCCCGGCGGGTGGAGTGCCAGACGCGTGCCGCGTGCTGTGCCGCCTCGACCGCGATGTCGCAGCCGGTGTTGCCGCCGCCGATCACCAGGACCTTGCGGCCGCGCAGCCGGGACGGGTCCTTGTACGCCCGGGCGTGCATCACCTGTCCGCGGAACTCCCCCGGGATCTCCGGGGTGAGCGGCGACCAGTTGTGGCCGTTGGCGACCACGATCGCGGCGTAGCGCTGCACCCGGGACGACTCACCCACACCGGTGGACCGGATGGTGACGTCCCACTTGCCGTCACCGGCCGGCACGGCGGAGGTGACCTCCATGCCGAACCAGATGTCCTGCTCCAGATCGAAGTGCTTCGCGTACCGCTCCAGGTACTCGAGGACCTGGCTGTGGTGGGGGTAGTCGGGCCAGCTGTCCGGCATCGGGAAGTCGGGGAACTCGGTGAGCGGCCGGGAGGAGATCAGATGGGTTCCGGCATAGACCGGGCTGCGGTCGTGACGCCAGTTCCAGGCGCCGCCGACGGAGGTCTCGCGCTCGTAGCAGTCGACGGCGAAGCCCAGCTCACGCAGGTTCTTGACGGCGGCCAGGCCGCTGGCGCCGGCGCCGACGACACAGACGGCGTCGCCACGGTCGCCCGGCTCGGGGGTGTCGTGCACCCGGCGATCCTCGCAGAGCCCGGGCTCACGCGGAAGGGAGTCGGAGATCCGCGACTATCGGTAAATGATCACTCGCCCGACGTGCTTGCGCGGAGTTGATGATCTCGTAACGCTCGATCGAGATGTCCGGCGAGACGAAGAGGCCGTCGATACGCCGCTGCGGCAGCACCGCCGGAAATGTCGGGACATCGCGGTCGTCGCCGGTGAGCCCGTCCGCCACCATCCGCCAGGCGCTGCCGCCCGGCCCCTCGTTCAGGTCGGCCGCCATGATCACCGGTTCCGGCATGTCCACGACCTCGGATTTCCACCGGGCGGCCTGCGCCGGCCGCTCCGCCGGATCCGTCGCCAGGTGCGACCCCGTAACGACGAAGCGCGCGGCGCCCCGCACCGACGCCTCAGCGAAGACCGCCCCGCGCATGTGCCGCCCCGGAGTCAGCGGGTACCGCAGGCACCACGTGCGATGCACCGCCACCCGGAGGCTGACCAGCAGCAGGTTGCCCAGCGCCGGCAGCCCTCCGGCGGCCACCACCATGCCGGCGTCGCCGGCCAGCGAGGCGCAGCGGTCCCGCCACCGGAACCGGCGCGGCGCCTCCTGCACCACCAGGACGTCCGGGGCCAGCTCGCGGATCAGGCCGACCAGAGCCGGCCGGTCGTCCCGCATGCCGTGCACGTTGTAGCTGACCACCCGCAGTGGGACCCCGGACATCCGCTCAGGCCCGGCGCGCCAGGTCCGCGGCGCCGACCACGCCTGCCGCGTTGCCCATCTCGGCGGCGCGCACCTCGGCCACCGCGAACCGGTTGCGCTGGGCGAGCTGGTCCCGGTACGTCCGCTCGGCCGGGCCCATCAGCAGTGGACCGGCGTCGATCACGCCACCGCCGATCACCATGATCTGCGGGTCGAGGCTCTGCGCCAGGTCCGCGAGAGCCACCCCGAGCCAGTAGCCCACCTGCGCGAACGCGTCCATCGCGACACCGTCGCCGGACCGGGCCGCCTCGGTGATCTGGCGGCCGGTGATGGCGAGGGCGTCACCCCCGGCGAGCTCCAGCAACCCCGCGGCGCGCTCCGGCTCCTGCCGCGCGCCGGCCCGGGCGAACCGGACCAGGGCGTTGCCCGACGCGTACTGCTCCAGGCAGCCGAGCCGGCCGCAGCCGCACGGGTGCCCGTCCGGAACCGACTGGATGTGGCCCAGCTCGGCGGCGATGCCGTTGGCGCCCCGCCAGAGCTTGCCGTTGACCACGATGGCGCCACCGATGCCGGTGCCCACCGTGATCATCACCATCGAGTCGTCGGCGTGCTCCGCGACACCGAAGCGGAACTCGGCCCAGCCCGCGACGTTCGCGTCGTTCTCCAGCACGGTCGGCAGGCCGACCGCTTTCGACACGTAGTCGCGCAGCGGCTCGTCACGCCAGGCCAGGTTCGGCGCGAACAACACTGTCGAACCGGCGGCGTCGATCCACGCGGCGGCGCCGATGCCGATCGCGGTCGCGTCCGGGTACTGCGCCGCCAGCTCCGCGGCGACCTCGACGATCGTGTCCCGGGTGGCGGCCGGGTCCTCCGCCGGCGTCGGCCGGCGGTTCGACGCGAGCACGTTGCCCAACTCGTCGACAACGCCACCGGCGACCTTTGTCCCGCCGACGTCGATTCCGATGGTCAGCGTCACGCTGCCCGTCCCCTCTGCAAACAGTTCACACCGCGTCGCCTCACCGGGCGTCGTCGCCCGGACCGGCGCCGTCGCGGTCCTCGGGCGCCGCAGCGCCCCGCACATGATCCACGCTACGGTGCCGGGCCGCGCCGTCTGCCCCGGCCTCCGCTTCTGCTGCCCTTTCACCCTCGCCCGCGCTGTGTTCCCGGGCGATGGCCGCGGCCTCGGAGGCCGCTTCCGCCGCCGCCGCGGCCTCGGTCTGTGCGACGGCGGCGGCCCAGACATCCCCGGTACGGGTCCGGGTGCCGCCCACCCCTCCATGGTCCGGTGTCCCACCCCACGGAGTCCGGGATTCCCGTTCCCGGGCCGCGCGCTCCCGGGCCGCCGTGGCCGCCGCGACCGCTCGGGCCACCGCTTCCTCAGCCGCCGCCGCCCGCGCCCTGGCCGCCGCCGCTGCCTCCCGCGCGCTCTCCGCTGTGGCCGCCGCCCACGGATCGCCGCCGTCCGGCCCGGCCGCCGCCGAACTCTCGTCCGCCCCGGCCGCCGCCCAACCCTCGTCCGCCCCGGCCGCCCACCGGCCGTCGCCGGGCCCGGCAGCCGGCTCCCCGCCGCGGGTCGCGGACGCCCACACCCCGTCCGGGTTCGCCGGGCGCTCCGACGACCGCTGAGCGGGCGGCGGTTTCGGTCGCTGCTCGGTCAGCGACGAGAACGCGCGCATCAGCCCGGCCACCCCGGTCGCGATCTCACCGGCGCTCGTGGCCAGCCGCTCCGCGGTCTCCGGGCTCGGGTCACGCAGCGCGGCGATCGCCCGGCAGATCGGGCAGACGCAGCACTCGGCGCTCCCGGTCGACCAGCCACGGGAGGAGTGCAGGAAACCGGCGACCGTCTCGCCGAGGAACTTCAGGGGATCCGCGTCACCCGTACCCGGCGAATCGCCGAAGGCTCGGGAAGCGCTCGCCGCGGCACCCAGGCCGCCCGCCGCGGCCCGCGCGAGGAACGCCACCACCAGCCGCTCGGCCTCATCGCGTGCGGAACCGGCCATCTGCGCTCCCCTCGTCGCCCGCGCGGCTCAGGCCGCCGGCGAGCTCTCGACCCGGCGCTTCAGCTCCTTCAGCGCCGTGTCCATGATCACCTTCTCCGCTTTGCGGCGGAACATCCCCAGCATCCCGATCGCGAGATCCACCGCCAGCGAGTACGTCACAGTGGTCGTCCCGTCCGCGCCCTCGACCAGGTCGTAGGAACCGTCCTGGGAGCGCTGCGTCTTCGACGGCTCGACCAGGTGCCACTCGATCCGGGAGAGATCGTCGGCGTACGCGTACTCCAGGGTGTATTCGTCGGTCAGGACCGTCGCGTCGATCTGGAAGCGGACCTGGGCGGCATAACCGTCCTCGTACGCCTCCACGACCTCGGCCTTTTTGATCGACTCGGCCCACTCCGGGTAGCGCGGGAAGTCGCAGATCACCGCGGCCACGCGGGCCAGCGGCGCATGGATCTGAATCGTCTGCGTCGAGGTGTCGGCCATGCTGGGAGGCTACTCGCTGGGTACGACGAAGCACGCGACCGGGCCGCGACGGATGGGCGATGTCGGCGGGTCCCGATACCATCCGTTCCGTGCCAGCCCCAGCCAATGGACCCGCGCGCCTGCGCCCGGCCGAAGCCGCCGCGCGTGTCGTCATGCTCGCGCTGGTCGCCGTCCTGACCCTGACCGCCACCGAGGATCCGAAACAGCTGCTCTGGATCGTCCTGCTCGCGGTCGCCGCGGCGCCCGCGTTCCTGGTCCGGCATCACATCTGGTCGCCCGCCGGGCGGCTCGCCGAGGTGGTGATCACCAGTTTGGCGGCCGGTTTCGTGGCCTCCTCGGCGGACACCGTCGGGCGGGTCAACGCCGGGTTCGGCGCCGAGGCGATCCTGCCGTACCTCGCGGTGCCGCTGCTCACCGCGGCGCTGCACCGCCGCTCGACCGAGGGGCCGGTGCTGCTCGGCGTCGCGGCGGTCACCATGGTGATCGGCGGGGGCGTCTCCGGTTCGCTCGGCGAGCCGGGTTACCTGGCGGCCTGCGGGCAGTGGCTGGTGCTCGGCGCGATCGTGACGTTCGCGGCCGAGACGATGCGCCAGCTGCTCCAGCCACCCGAGCCCACCCCCCAGCCGTACGCGGAGGCCACCCGCCTGCTCACCCAGCTGCGCAGCGTGGCCCGCTCGCTGCCGGGCGCGACGCTCGACCCCGGCGGCATCTCCGAGCACCTTCTGGAGGAGCTGCGCGCGGTCGCCCCCGGCCACCGGGCGGCGGTCCTGTCGGCGAGCGGCGGCGGCCGGCTCGTGGTGCTCGCGCAGAGCGGCGCGGAGCGGGTCGACTGGGAGGTCACGCTCGACGCCGACTCGGCGATCGCGGACGCGTGGGCCACCCAGCAGCCGCAGACCGCGAGCCGCTCGCAGGCGCGCACGCATTCCGGCGGTGAGGCGTCGTCGCTCGTCGTGCCACTGGTCGCCGGGGTCCGGACGATCGGGCTGGTGATTCTCGAGACGGATGCCGCGGGGGCGTACCCATCGCCGGTCGTGCAAGCGGTGACCGAGGTGACCGGCCCGGCCGCGCTGCGGCTGGAAGCCGCCCTGCTCTTCGACGACGTGCGCTCGCTCGCCACCAACGAGGAACGCCAGCGGCTGGCCCGGGAGATCCACGACGGGGTCGCCCAGGAGCTGGTGATGGTCGGCTACGGCATCGACAACGCGCAGGCCACCCTGCCGGAGGGCGCCGACGAGACGGCCGAGGAGCTGCGCACGCTGCGCGGCGAGGTGACCCGGGTGATCACCGAGCTGCGGCTGAGCCTGTTCGAGCTGCGCAGCGAGGTGGACCGCAACGGCGGCCTGGCCGCGGCCATCGCGGAGTACGCGCGGACCCTGGGCACCAGCGCCGGCCTGCGGGTGCACTTCACGTTCGACGAGTCGACCGCCCGGCTGCCTGCCGCGACCGAGGCGGAGCTGCTGCGGATCGCCCAGGAGGCGATCACCAATGCCCGCAAGCACGCGGGCGCGTCGAATCTCTGGGTCACCTGCACTGTCGACCCGCCGTACGCGGAAATCGAAGTGTCCGATGATGGCAAGGGCTTCGCCGACGAGCGGCCGGACGGCCGTTACGGCCTTACCATCATGGCCGAGCGTGCTGAACGCATCCGGGGACGTCTCAAGATCACGCCGCGACACCCCAGCGGGACAACCGTCGCCGTAGTGCTCGGAACGCCACCTCGGCGCGATAGCGTGCGGGAGAGTGTTTCCGCTCCAGAAGGGGAGTAACCCGACCATGACCACTCCTGCGCCGACTGGGCGCACCAAGGTCCTGCTAGTCGACGACCACGACCTGATCCGCAAAGGGCTGCGACACGCATTCGAGCGCGACCGGCAGTTCGAGGTCGTCGGCGAGGCGGCGACCGCGGCGGAGGCGGTGCGCCAGGCCGGCGCCCTGCAGCCGGACGTCGTGATCATGGACCTGCGCCTGCCCGACGGCAGTGGCCTGGAGGCCACCCGCGCGCTGCGCAAGAACAACTCGAACATGGGCATCGTGGTCCTGACCATGTACGCGGGCGACGACCAGCTCTTCGGCGCCCTCGAGGCCGGTGCCAGCGCGTTCGTGCCGAAGACCGCGCCCGCCGACGAGGTCGTGGCGGCCGCCCGGCACGCCGCGTCCGCGCCCAGCGCGTTCACGGCGGCCGACCTGGCCGAGGCGATGAAGCGCCGGCTCGCGCCGTCCGGCCCGCAGCTCTCTCCGCGTGAGGGTCAGGTGCTCCGCCTGCTCGCCGACGGCATGAGCGTGGCCGGGATCGCGAAGCAGCTCTTCGTCTCCGAGTCGACAGCGAAGACCCACATCTCGAAGCTCTACGAGAAGCTGGGTGCGGCCAACCGGGCGCAGGCGCTGATGACCGCACTCCGGCTGGGCCTCCTCGAAGCCCCCGATGCCCCGAAATTTTAGTCCATCTCAGACATTTTCGGCGTTTCGCGGCTTTAGCCTTCGGACCGCCAGATAGGCCTCGCAGCCCAGGCACAGCCCGAAAGCCGCGTTGAGGAATGCCGCGAGCAGCCCGAACGCGG
Source organism: Actinoplanes sp. NPDC023936 (assembly GCF_040639325.1). Lineage (NCBI taxonomy): Bacteria > Bacillati > Actinomycetota > Actinomycetes > Micromonosporales > Micromonosporaceae > Actinoplanes > Actinoplanes sp. NPDC023936. Next base: position 15,800 of record NZ_JBEZZR010000073.1, read on the forward strand.
CAGCGACGAGCCCCCGTGTCTCCGCGTCCCCGAGATATCCCCCCGCGGAGACGCTCAGGAAGGTGAACCCGACGAGCTGGGCGAAGCGGACCGGCGCCGCCGGCTCCGGTTCGGCGGGCGGACCGATCCGCGGCAGGATCAGCGCGCGGAAGATCAACGAGTACGGCCCGCGCCTCGGGTCGTAAGCGGTGATCGCGAAGACCAGGGCCTGCGCGAGCGCGAGCCAGCCCGAGCCGGTGATCAGCACGAGCGCGACGACGACGGTGGTGACAGCGGCGGCGAAACGCTGGCCGCGAGGATCTAGTCCGTTATTCACCTAGGGATAGTAGGACTTTCCGGAGCAGCGCGTTGAGCTGGATCAACTCGTCCTTGCTCAGGGCGCTCATCACCCGCTTGTCCCGCTCGATTCCTTCGAAGATGTACCGGTTCCACATCTCCCGCCCCCTCTGGGTGGGCCGGACGATCACCCGCCGCCGATCCGCGCCGTCCACCTCCCGCGTGATCAGCTCCGCCTCGGCCAGTCGATCGAGGCGACTGGTCATCGCCGCCCTGGTCACGTTCGCCGCCTCGGCGAGCTGGGCCGGGGCGGCCTCGGTCGGCCATGGCTGCACCATCAGCGCGTGCAGGGTCTTGTAGTCCTGCAGCGTGAAGTCCTCGCTCCCGGCGAACGCCGCGACGTCCTCGCGCCGGAGCCACCGCTGGATGTGGATCATCCGGATCAGCGCCCCCTCGACCTCGGGCTCAAAGGCCGGCTCGTCCTTCCAGAACGTCGACCAGCGGTCGACGTGCTGATCCACGCTGTCTCGGTCCACCCTTTGATGTTGCCACAGATCTTATTATTCGATTGCTAATAGTTAGACGGTGAACTACTTTCGTCGGCATGACACGTGACTTCCGGCTGCTCGCCACCGGGCAGGCTCTCTCCTGGCTCGGCAACGGCTTCCAAACGGTCGCCCTCGTCGTCGCCGTGGTCACCACCGGCGGCGCCCGCGACCTGGGCCTGGTGATGGCCTGCTCGGTGACGACGCTGCTGATCTGCACCCTCTTCGGCGGCGTCTGGGCGGACCGCCTCCAGCCGCAGCGCGTAATGGTCTGGTCGGACCTGATCCGGTTCGCCGCCACCGCAGGCATCGCGCTGATGTTCACCGGGAGCTACCACCTCGGCCTGCTCTGCGCGCTCACCGTCGTCTCCGCCGCCGCCGGCAGCTTCTTCTCCCCCGCGATGACCGCGCTCAAGCCGCTGCTCGTCCCGGCCGGCCGCCGCCAATCCGCGAACGCCACGCTGAGCATGCTGCAGACCGGGTGCGGCATCGCGGGCCCCACGCTCGGCGGGATCACGGTCGCCGCCTTCGGCGCGCCGGCGGGCTTCGCGGTCAACGCGGTCAGCTTCCTCTTGTCGCTGGTCGCGGCCACGATGATTTCGGTACGGGCGTCGCGCGGCCCCCGCCGGTCCATGCTCAGCGACCTGTCCGCCGGCTGGCGCGAGATCCGCAGCCGCGACTGGCTGATCGGCGGCCTGCTCGGTGCCACCGTCTACCACATCGCGAACGGCATGATCCTGGTCCTCGTCCAGGTCGTCGCGTTCGAGCGGCTGGGCGGCGCACACGCGATCGGCCTGATCGCCGCCGCCGAAGGACTGGGCGGTTTCCTCGGCGCCGCGCTCGCGATGCGCCTGCGCCCGCATCGGCTGCTCCGGGCCGGCTGGCTGGCGCTGCTGCTGATGCCGGTGTGGGCGTTCGCGTACGTGTGGCCCGGCGTCCTGTGGGCCGTCCTCGCCGGCGCCGTGATCGGCTACGCGGGCCTGCTCTTCTACGACGTGGCGTGGGAGACCGCCATCCAGGACAACGTCCCGCACCAGATGCTCGGCCGGGTCGCGTCCTGGGACTACGTGGCATCCTTCATGGCGATGCCGATCGGGAACGCGCTGGCCGGGCCGCTGTCCGAGCGCTTCGGCATCGATCAGGTGCTGACGTGGTGCGCGGCGGTGCTCTTCGTGGCGGGCGCCTCGCAGCTGCTGATCCCCGGAGCCCGCAACCTCACCCGGGCCGGCCACACCCCCACCCCGGAGCCGGTCCCCGCCTGACCAGCCGTCCGTTACCCGCGTGTGGATTTCCGGCGCGGACCGCACCCCAACTCAACACGCGCCGCTCGCCGCGCCCCAACTCAACACGCGCCGCTCGCCGCTCAACACGCGCCGCTCGCCACGCCCCAACTCAACAGCGCCGCTCGCCGCTCAACACGCGCCGCTCGCCGCTCGCCACTCGGCGCTCGCCACTCGGCGCTCGCCGCTCACCGCTCACCGCTCGCCACTCGCCGCTCCCAGCGCCCGGTCCGCGCGCCGAAGCCGAGCCGTAGCCCACGCAGCTTCCCGCCCGCGTTTACAAGCCTGAGCTACGGCCGAGCGACCCGAGCCGTAGCCCACGCAGCTTCCCGGCCGCGTTTACAAGCCTGAGCTACGGCCGAGCAACCCGAGCCGTAGCTGTGAGTATGTTTCTTGTCTTCGGTGTTCGGGTTGACTCGAGCCGTAGCTGGCGCTGGTGCCTTGCGTGGGAACTGTCGCCT
>NZ_JBEZZR010000074.1:0-17993 GCF_040639325.1 Actinoplanes sp. NPDC023936
CCGCCGAATATGAGGCACTACACGCGATGACCCAGCAGGCCACCGCACCCCTGAAAACCAGCTAACCAACTCTCCATCAAACCCGGGGCTTGACAAAGAGCAGGTTGATACCCTCAGACCCAGAAGAAGAGCATCCGGCGCGCAAGCCAACTCGTCCGTCGCCCTCAGGCGCACGACCATCGGGCAGCCCCGGCCTTACTTACTCATAGGCGTCGTTGGTCATCGTTGGTGGATCTTGGCCGACGTCCGACGCCCTAAACACACCCCTGAGCTAAGGCGGCAAGGCCCTGCGCCACACCGCTCCCCAAGGAGTCATCCCGGCCGCCTGGGCGCTCCGCCATGCTGGGCTACCGAAGACGCCTACTGAGCGTAAGTGGGCCCGCCTACCGGTCATCCCTGGAGCCTGCCTGCCCGGCGAGGGCGACTCGCGTCCCTCACGTGAGTTGGAGCACCGACTCACATAACATGACCCTCGTGTTACCCAGCCTTCAATTTACTGACTTCCACAAGTTTCTCGTTAGCGCGGGGGGCCTGTCTGTAGCTGCCGCAGTAGGCCTTCCGCTAGTGATGCGCACTCAGAAGCTGAATCTGACTTCAGCAAAGGATGTGACAGCGCTGCCCCCTCAAACCCAGGATGCCCTTGAACTTCAACAGCAACAGTCACTGATATTGCTGAAAGCATGGCCTTACGCCTCAGGCTTCTTGTTAGCGCTCGGAATCACACTTGTGTTGATTGGTGGTATTTCTTGGCGAAATCGACAAAAAGTTATTAACGATAGAGAATCTGCCGAAATCGACAAAATCCGTGCAGAACGAGAAAAAGCATATCAAGAAACCGTTGCAATTATCCGCTCACATAAAGAAGATCTGGACGAGACGGCCCAGTCCCTCGAAGAGAAGGTGATAGACAGCCAAAGCACTGAGGAGCTATCAAGCAGCGAAGCCGCATCGGCAGTAGGCCCCAAGCCGAGGACGAATTCTTCGGACGTCGCGGTATCCGAAACGCCTGATTCCGCCCTCCAGAAGACGATTCTTGAATTGGATCCGGAATCATCTGCGACCGTTAAGGGAATGGTTCGATTCATCAAGGCACAGCAAGAGGCGATTCATCGGTTCATCGACCTCTGGGGAGGCGAGAACATTGACATTGTACGTGACGTAAGGATCCGAGGAGGTGGACGCGCGGATTTCGTGGTCACTTCGAGGTTGGATCATATCCCTGGCATAGTGGCGGATATCCGAACTTATAGCGAAGGAATGAGCCCGCGGGTGGCTTCTGAAATTGTCAGCAAATGGCTTCGGAGAGCATTCGAAACAACAGCATTAGAATATAACGCCCCTCTGCGGCCCGTGTCCGTCTTAATCTTCCCCGACGCCACTCCGCGCACTAGCATGATTAAAGTGCTCCAAACATTGAATTACACCCTTCGAGGCGAAGACGGTCTCGGCGGAATGGAATGTACGGTTATCCTCAGTCGCGAAAGCGATCTTGCTAACGCCAAATTCGAAACTGACTGGTTCAGTCAGCGAAAACTAACAATTGTTCAGCTTTCCGCGAACTAGTGGGCGCTCCCTCATCCAACGGAGTCAACTGCCTGTAATCGAAGCGCCTGCCGCAGGGCTGCAACCTCGGCGTCAAGACGAGACCGACAGCGCGAGGCGGGGCTCTGCTTGGGCGGCGCGAGCGGCTCGAGAAGCGGGCTGCCTTGAACCCGTACAGGAACCTCTCGCGAGCTAAGTTCAGCGCCGCCGCATGTACGACAGTGGGGCAATCCGTAGGTCATCACGCTGGTTGAAGACGACGCATAGCGCGTATCTGCCGTCGAACTTCGCCCGTGTTGCACGTCTATCCGGATCGGTATCTGATCAAGCTGAGGACAGCGAAGGAATTCGGCGGTACGTTCACAGATTCTTGCCGGGCCAGACCTAGCCGCTCATGAGGGACCAGTCCGCGTCTCCGTCGTTGACCGAGCCGTCGTTGTACTGAGCTGTGTTCGACTTCGGCCATGTGCCATTCGGGAAGCTCGTCGGATCGACGGCTTCGCTATGTAGGGTGACCAGAGCGTTGACTTGCGTGCCCAGGAAGGCGGCGAGCACACCGAGGGCAGTGACAATGGCGGCTGTATTGACGGCACCTGACTCCAGGAAGATCATCGCACCCACGGCGGAGAAGACGGCGGTGCTGATGGCGGCGGTAGCGGCGACGACCTCAGCTATCAGTTTGGCGATCACGCCGGCGACCACGATGTAGAACGCCAGGCCAGCGGCGGCGCACATCAACAGGTTGTCGGACGCGGCCTTGGCAATGGATCCGACGCGGCCAGCGGCGGCGGACTGGGCCGCTGCGGCAGTGAGGTAGGCGCCATGCCCCCGGCCGGACCAGTCCGTATTGTCGATTACTAGGTTCTGGGTGGTGAGATCAGCCGAGATCCCGTTGGCGGTTCCTTTGAAGTCGGTCCACTTATAGGCATCGATGAACATGAAGATCGGTGCGGTGGCGCCTTTGAGCACGTCCAGGATGAAGCTCAGGATCCCGGTCCCTACTTCGACCGTCTTGCGGGCGATCCACTGAAGGAGGTCGCCGAGGACTTCGCCGACGTACCACTGGCTGGAGACCCGGTCGGCGGCGGGAATGACTTCGGCGAGTCGGGCTTCGAACGTCTTCGTCCCCTGTTCGATCTCGCTGATCACTGCCTCGTACTGCGCCATGCTGAACATTGCGTCTCCCGGGTTCAGTAGACATTCCTGATGCGGTGCGCGTTGGCCTGGTCCTCGGCCTCGTACACGTCAGCCACCTGGCGCAGCGTGCTGGCCATCTCCGTCATCGCGGCGGCGCCTTCCGCGCACCGGGAGGTGACGGCACGGACCACCTCGTTGTACGGGCTCACCATGATTTGAAAGAGGCCGGCTTCGACCCGACCGAATTCCATGGTCTCGACTTGGACGCTGAGCACATTGAGCTTCCCGCCCTGGGCCTCCCACACTGTTGCCTCGGCACGCAGTGCATCGGTGGCGACCGAGACTTCTTCTGAACTGGGCAGTGCCATCACCCATCACCGCCACTGGCCCGGTGCTGGACGACGGCGTTCAGCGTGGACAGGGCATCGCCCACCAATGCGTCGAGTTCGGCGCTCGGGTGCGCGGGGGCCGCCAGGTCGTGCAGTGCTCGCCGAAGTGCCGTCGATACGCTCTCGGTGATGGCGCTGCCTGTACGGTCGCGTGCCCACCACGGGTCGATGATGCATCCAGCGATGCCTCCGCCGGTCAGCGTCACGGCAACGTGCTGCCCGGTGTCCGTGCCCGTCACCTCGACGGACGGACACGGCTGTCTCGCTTGGCGTACCGACGCGTGCAAAGCGTTCATGATCTGCTCGTTGAACTCGCCGTCATGCTGCGGCCGTCCCAGAAATGGCCTCACCAGTGGCTTCTCGTCCGGGTTCTCAACGCCCTCGTCCGCGTCCCGCTGCCGGCGCCACCAGCGACTCTCGTCCAGCCTCCCAGCCAACGTCCGGACCGCTGACTGCCCGGCGTCGGAGGCGGCGTCCAGGATCGCGGCGCCGAGTTGATCCGGCTCCAGTCGCTCCTGCCATCCTTCGCGCACACGGATCTCGGTCGGCAACCCGTCCGGACCGAGCACCACCAGCACCCGTCCGCTCACGTCATAGCCCTCCGAGCGCTCAGGCACGGCCGACGCCAACTCTCCCGCAAGCTGACCGAGCTGGGTGGCACGCTGCTGTAGCTGCTGGAGGCATTGCATCAGATCCTGTTGCATCTCAGCGTGCCTCCCCTACTTCGGAGGTGTGCGCGGCCTCCCGCCCGCACAGGGCGATCAGCACGGCCGCGACGACCAGCAGCAGCCCTGCAGAGAGCTGTGGGGTCGCGGAGAACAGGAAGAGGCACCCGACACACGCGACCAGGGCGGCGGCGACGATCGAAAAGATCACGATCACCGTACGCACCGGGGGTCCCGTCCGGCGTTGAGCGATTACGGCGGCAGCACAGACCACGACGGCAGCACCGATCGTCACGACCATGGTCCCAGCGCGGCTGAACAGCGTCGCATCGGCGACGTCCTCAGAGATCGCTACCAGCAACGCCACACCGAGGAGCAAGACCGACGCTGTCGTGCACAGCATCAGCAGGGTGAAGCCGCCGGCACGGTCTCCGCGGCCTGTTTGCCCGACCATGTCCACTCCTCGTCCGCCAGCGTTCGACAGGATGATCTCGAACCAGCTGTCCGGCGCAACTTGGCTACTCAAGTAGTCATCTCGTCACGCGGGTACCTAAGGGCGGAAAGCCGATTCCATTCACAGTGGTACACGCCCGTGACGCTGGCTCGGTTCACGAAGCCGACGGATACATCGTCTGCGGGAATCCGACATTTAGGCAGGCGCCTACACGCGCGCGGCCTGGGCGATCTTCATCCACGCACGGAGGCGCTCGTTATCCGTCTGGGCCAAAGCGGCGATCAGATCGGTCAGGTCTGGCGAACTGAAGACGGCGCTGACACGGAGAGCGAGCACTGCAACGTCGTAGGAATGCTCGCCGGTCATGCCGCGTGGATCGATGAACATCCAGCGGCTGGGGGCATAGGCGAGGATGTTTCCGCTGGAAGCATCGCCATGACAAAGAGCAGGGGTGTGGTCGCAGGTTAGATCAGCGAGTACTTCTAATGCGTCCCTCCGCTCGTCGACCGAGGCAACGGTCGTACCGGGACGCAGATCAGCAAGGTGATCGTCTTCCAGCCGGTCCCGTAGCCAATCCAAGATCGATGGCATTCCCGCCACGGGAGGCGGCTGATCCGCCATGGCTGCCAGTGGCGCGAACAGCGCGTGAGGGGTGACGGTGACCGGATCGGCTCGGCTGAGTGGCGTACCGGGAAGGACCCGGTCCAGCACGCTCCAGGTGCCGTGCTCGGTACTGAACGCCTCGTGCACCCGTGGAGCAATGCTCAGCTCGGCGAGCGCGACAGCGACCGCTGCTTGATCGCTTCCGTGTGGGTCGGGGCTACTGCGGATGACTAGAGGACCGTCAGCGGTGTCAACTGCCACCACGAACCCGTATCGCGCCGACAGCACCTCACGCGGTGTGGCACGGTAACGCTCGCAGATCTCACGGAGCTGCGTTTCGGCCTGTGCGGCCCAGGATTCGGCTGCTCCTGGCCAACGACGACGAACGTTCGCCAGCACGTCGGCTGGCACTGCGATCCGATCGGTCATTGCGCTGCTCTGGCTACCGTGGAACGCAGCTCAGCGGCCAGCACTCGCATGGAATCAATCACGACGTCGGCGCCAGCATCGGCAAGTTTCTGGTGTTTCCCCGGCTTGTTGGCGTAGCCGATCGTGGCGACTCCGGCCGCGATGCCGGCCTCGATGTCCGTGGCGGAGTCGCCGATGAAGACCGTGCTCTTTCGCGGTGCACCGGTGCCATCGAGGGCGCGTTCCAGCAGGAAGGGACGCGGCTTGAGTTGGCGCGGGTCCATGCCGTCGAAGCGAGCAGCCACCCCGACGACGTAGGGACTCAAACCATGCGACTGGAGGTAGTCACAGATGGCCGCGGTGGCGTTGTTGCTGACCACGGTTACGCGGCGGCCAGCTGCTGAGGCAATACGAACTACCTCCTCGGCACCCGGCGTCCCGGCGGCCGACTTCACTGCTGTCACCTCGGCATCGCGACAGGTGTCCGTGACCTTTCCGGTCAGCTCGTCGTCTCCGAGCTCCGCAACGTCGACCAGAAGGCGGAGTGGGTCGCCGTGGGGTTCAGTCAGTTCGGGTGGCAGCGTGCCGCCGCAGTGTTGGCGGATGATCTCGCGCAGCTCGTCCGCGATGGCAGGGGCTGGGTAGCCGGCGAATACGGAGCAGATGGGGCCGTCGAAGTCGATCAGCAGGTGGCGGGTCTGGCCGATGAGTTCGGCGAGTGTCACGGGGTGTACTCGTGGGCGATGGTGTCCCACACGCTGTCGAACCAGGCGCGGGACTGCTGCACGAACTGGTCCCCGGCATCGCCGTCATCGCCGCTGGTGGCGTAGTGGAACAGCGGCACGTCTTTGCCCAGTACGTCGAAGATCGGCACGGCTTGCTTGTCGACCGAGACGGTGTTGCGGACGACCGGGTAGAAGCCGAAGAACACTTCCTCGCGGTTGACGATGTACAGCTTGGACAGGACCGTGGTGCCGTAGGCGCGGATCTCGGTGGTGGCGTTACGGACCAGTCCCAGCGTGGACAACTCCCCCACCGATTCGACGATGGCTTCGGTGTGCCGGCGGGCAATGCGGGCGGCGCGCTCGCGCACGGCGGGGTCGTCTCCGGCTGGTTCGGCGCGGGACGGCACGATCGCTGGCTGGCTCAGGTCCGGCAACAGGATGCGGATCGCGATGGACTCCGGGGTGAGCCGGCCTGCTCGGATTTTGTCTAGCGGTTCCTGGATGGCGCCGTGCAGAGTCTCGCTGGAGAAGCCGGCGAAGTCGATGCTGATGTGCGCCTGCTCGAACGCGGCCTCAATGTGCGGACGTAGACCCACGGGCCGATCCGTCTGGGCACGGACAAACGCACCGCTCCCCTGCCGGCTGATGATCAGCCGGTCCTCGCGCAGGATGCGTAACGCTGTCTTGACAGTCTCGCGGGCGACTCCGTAGCGCTCGGCGAGATCGGTCTGTGAGGGCAGGCGTTCACCGGGTGCGAAGCGTCGAGTCAGAATCGCCGCGCGCAGCACATTGGCGATCTGCTGGGAGGCAGGGCGGGCGTCGTCCGGCTCCAGGTCGTCGAGGTCGCGGGCTTCAACGTTCACAGTCGACAGCTTAAAGCCTGGCTAGCCAGGTTAGGTGATTCGGGACGTTGAGGGTTGCGTATGTCTGGCGAGAGCCTTACGGTCGATCTGACTAGCCAAGCTAGTCAAATTGCTCTCATCGGATCTTGCTCACCCGCATCCCGCTGCGGCTGACCTCGTCCGGGAGGGCGGTCGGCGCCGGGGTGGGCTGGCTTCACGAATCCCACAGAGTCCACCTCGGCGCCTTTCCAGGCTGCTGCGGAGGTCCCGTCATGCCCGAACCGCTCGACTTCGGCGGGCAGACACCGCCGATTGATCCCCCTGCCGACTGCGTCAGCCCGCTGATCTGGCGGCTGGCTCGGCGCTTGTACGCCGATCATCAGCCCGGCCCGGACGGTTGGTGCTTGAACTGCCGGCCCGCGATCGTCTATCCCTGTGTCGCGCGCCAGCTCGCGGACTTCGGTCTTGCCGTCGCGGTGAGGCCGGCCACTGCCGGTCCGCACGTCGCCAACAAAGGTCACCACTGGTGAGCGGGCTGTCGATCTCTGTGCCACCCCACCTGCCAGTTCCTGCCGATCAGCTCATCGGTCGCGTCTTGCACATTCCGGCTGGCTCGTGCCGCTATCGCGATGCCGCCCTGGTTCTGTTCGTGCGGCGCGTGCGGCTCGATATCTCGCGCTGGCATGGCGGCCACTGGGTCTGGGTGGAGGGCGACGAGTTGGCCGATACGGGATACCGGCTGGGATGGGTGCAAGCCCTCGTGCATGTCGACGCTTGCCGCTTGCGCGCGGTCACCGTCGGAGGCGCGGCATGACCGGTATGCCCGCTGGCTCCAGTTCGGCGAAGTACGCGCACATCATCGACGTACTACAGGAGCGGATCGCGCGAGGCATGTATCCGCTCGGGGCGATGTTGCCCAGCGAGGCGCAGTTGGTGCGCGAATTCGGCGCGTCCCGATCGACGGTGGTTCGGGCGCTGGACTACCTGCGGCAACGCGGCTACTTGGAGGGCGTGCAAGGCAAGGGGCGACTCGTCCTCGGTGTGCCTACCCGTCGCCGACCCTCGCCACCGGCGCGAACACACGAAGCGTTGCATGCGCCGGAAGTCGGGAACGGCACTCTTGTTGGCGCTGGCCGCACGCCGGCCTCGGAGCGGATCGCTAAGTTGCTCGCCATTCCGGCCGGCCAGCCAGTGATCGCCCGTCGGCGGATCATGCATGGCGACGAGGTGCGGTGGTCGACGCTTTCGACCGTCCACCTCCCGGCGGTTGCGGCAGCAGGAACCGGGTTCGCCGCGACAGACCCGCTCCGTGAAGGCGTGCTCGATCACTTGGAGCGGCATCGGCGCCTCGCTGCGGCTGACGTTGTCGAGCGAATGTCGCTGCGGCCCGCAACCGCCAAGGAATCGACACTTCTCACTCTCACGCCGGGCGTCAGCGTGCTGGCATTTCTGCTGGTGGTCCGCAATGCGGCGGCATCTCCGCTGCTCACGGTTGATCTTGTCGGCGCACTGCCACCGCAAGGCATCGAAGAACTTTTCTCTCTCCGCCCCTGATCTCACTTGGCTAGCCATGCTGTCCATGTGTAGTCTTCTGTCCAACTTGGTTAGTCAAGTAGTCAAGTCTGACGGAGGGAGTCGTTCGGTGATTCCGAACTCGATCAAGGTGCCGGTTCCGTGGGAGTACGTCGCGCCTCACGGTGCGCTCTGCCTCGGTGTGGAGCCGGCCACCGACTTCGATAAGCGCGGGCAGGGTGACGACCAGCTCCGCGACAAGGAGACCGGCGAGCGGGTCTGGCTGGTCCGGCTTCTCGACCTGGACCCGGAAGCGGGCAAGTTCGGCGGGTCGAAAGAGTTCAAGGTCAAAGTCGTCGCGCCGCAGCAGCCGGTCCCGCCGTCGTCGGCCGTTCCGGGATACCCGCCGATGGTGGAGTTCGCGGACGTGACGTTGACGCCGTACGTGGACTCGCAGAAGTGCAAGGGTGCCGCCGCCAAGTGCCGTGCGCGGCTGGGCTGGTCGGTGCGTGCGACCGCGATGACCGCGCCGCAATCCGCCGGGCACGCAAAAGCCGCCTAGATCTCGTCGCGTCCGGGAGCGGGGCCAACAACCGCCAAGAAGTCATCCCCGCCCCGGCCGCTCAACCACCCACCTGCGAAGGGAAGGGGCTGTGATGCCCAAGGTAGTCGACGCTGCCCGCGTCACCACACGAGATAACACCGTATGGCGTACCTGCACCAGCTGCTCGGAACTCAAGCCGCTGCTCGACGACATCGAGCGCTGCGCAGAGTGCACCGCACCGAAGCCCTCGACCGCTGCTGAGGCCGGCTGGCAGGTCGCCAAGCACTACGCCGAACTCGTCGGCCGTATCAGCGCGTGGACCGACGAGAAGATCCCCGGATTCAGCGACACGGAACGTCTCGCACAGATCCGGCGCCTTCTCGAAGACGGCAAGGCGGTGAAGTGACGATGCCTCTGGTCAACATCATCCGGGGCGAGACGATCCCCGTCGCCCCGCTCAACGTCCGTACGCCGATCGTCAAACTCCCGATCTGGCTTGTCGTTCTGTGGGAGATCGTCAAGGCTCTCGCCTGGCTGGTCAGCACCTACGTCCGGCACGGGTACGCCACGCTGCCGATCACGCTCCTGACTGCCCTCTACGTCGTCCACGGCTGGCAAGCCCTCGCTGCCTTACTCGGCGGGATCATGGTGACGACGACCGGCTGGGCGTTCGCGCACCGGCCGTCGTGGCTGCGGTTCGGCTGGTGGCCGGTCCTTGCGAGGGTCCGGAGGCTGGTCTACCGGCGGCGGTGGATGGCCGCGATGGTCACCGCGAAGCTGTCGATCTCGTACGACAAGCGCACGATCATTCCGGAGATCATGCGGGTTCGATGCCGGGCGGGCTGTGATGAGGTCACGGTCCGGATGGTGACCGGGCAGATCCCCGACGACTTCGCCAAGGCGTCCGAGCGGCTGGCTCACACGTTCGGGGTGCGGCAGGTCAAGGCCATGCCCGGCCCAACCTACGCGACCGTGGTCCTGGTCCTCATGCGCGGCGACGCTCTCCACGCCACGGTGCCGCCGTTGCCGGTGCCGTACCTGCCGGACTTCACCGCTCTGCCGATCGCCGTGCAGGAGGACGGCGATCTGTACCGGCTGCGACTGTTCGGCACTCAGGTGCTGATCGTCGGGGCGACCGGGTCGGGCAAGGGCTCGGTGATCTGGTCCATCGTCCGCGCCCTCGCCGGCGGTGTGACGGCCGGTGTCGTCGAGCTGTGGGGCCTGGACCCCAAGGGCGGCATGGAACTCGGCATCGGCCGGCCGCTGTTCGCCAAGTTCGCTTCACGGGACTTCGCCGAGATGGCCGCCCTGATCGAGCAGGCGGCGGCCACCGCACAGCAACGCGCGGCCCGGCTGGCCGGCCGGACCCGCCAGCACACCCCGACCGAGGATGAGCCGTTGATCGTCCTGGTCATCGACGAGCTGGCGAACCTGACCGCCTACCTGACCGAGCGACAGCTTAAAGACCGGATCAAGGCCGCGCTCGGCATCGTCCTTACCCAAGGCCGCGCGGTCGGCGTGCACGTCGTCGCCGCGATCCAGGACCCCCGCAAAGAGGTCTTGCCGGCACGCGGGCTGTTCCCGACCCGCATCGGACTGCGGCTTTCGGAACCCGCTGAGGTCGACATGGTCCTTGGTGACGGGATGCGTGACCGTGGCGCCCTCTGCGATCGCATCCCGCAGACCCAGCCGGGCACCGGCTACGTGGTCCTGGAAGGTGACCCCACCCCCATGCGGGTCCGGCACACCTACTGCGACGACGAAACCGTGCGCGACATGGCCGACCTGTACGGCGAACCGGTCGGGGGTGCGGCATGAAGCTCGATGCGGAGCGGATCGAGACCCTGACCTTGGCCGGCATCCTCACCATCGTCGCCGTGGCGGCCGGGTGGGCCTCCTTCTCCCACGTGCATGACTGGACGATGCGCCACGCCCCGGCCGGGACCCCGGATGCCTTCGGCTGGGTAAACGCGGTCATCTCCGAACTCGTCCCGGTCGCGGCGCTGCTCACGATCAAGCGGCGCCGGCGGACCGGCGTCCCGATCGGCTACCCGCTGTTCCTGCTTGTCGCCGCCGGCACGCTCTCCCTGGCTGCTCAACTCGCCGTCGCACAACCCAGCCCGTCGGGCTGGCTGCTATCCGCGGTGCCTGCCCTGGCGTTCATGGCCCTGGTCAAGCTGGTCTTCAGCGCCACCGCGTCGACCACCACACCGCAGGAGCCAGCCTCCGCCCCGGCCCCGGCAGCAGTAGCGGTCCCGGCCCGCCCGATCACCCGGCCCAACGGCGTCCCCGTCATCGGGCAGGTGACCCGTTGACGATCCCGACCATGCCCACCCCGGCCGAGACGACGACGCCTCGGCCGGGCTCCCGGGCCGCCCGCCTCGCCCAGCCCCGCGCGATCGACGCTCTCAAAGACCTCGCCATCGACCACGGCGTCTGCATCCACCCGATCGCGCTGCGCCGCACCGACCTGACCACCGGCAAGACCGAACTCATCGACCTGCCCTGCGGCGCCACCCTCGAAGCCAAGTGCCCGCCCTGCGCCAAGCGGGCACGCAGGCTGCGGCAGGTACAGATCCGCGAGGGCTGGCACCGCACCGACGAACCGCTCCCCGGACCGGCCCCGGCTACCGCTCGGCAACGCGACCTGATCACCGCACGGGCACACCTGGAATTCGAGCGGGCCGCGCTCCAGCTCGCCGCGATGGACCCCGACGACCGCGCGGCGGAGCTGGACCGCATCGACCTCGCCATTGGGGCGGTCGAGCAGGAGATCGCCGCTGAAGGACTGCGCGGTAGCATCGCTCCCGGCCACACCCGCGACGACCAGGGCGACGACAGCACCCCTCGGCGGGTCCGGTCCACGAAACGGCGGCCGGACGTGCCCGAGCTGCCCCGCCAGAAGGTCGACCCGCGCACCGTCGGCCGCACCTACACCGGTTCGGACGGGGTCGAGCACCGGCCCTCGATGTGGCTGACCCTGACCCTGGACAGCTACGGCCCGGTCCACTCGATCCATGCCGGGCGGCCGTGTGCCTGCCGTCGCCGGCACACCGACGATGACCCGCTGCTCGGCACACCCGTCGACCCCGCCCGGTACGACTACCGACGCGCGGCCTGGGACGCCGTCCACTTCCCCCGGCTGCTCGACCGGTACTGGCAGAACCTGCGCCGCGCCGTCGGCTGGAACGTCCAGTACGCGGGCTGTGTCGAGCCGCAACGGCGCCTCGCTCCGCACGCGCACTTCGCCATCCGGGGCACCGTTCCCCGCACGATGCTGGAACTCGTCGCCACCGCGACCTATCACCAGGTGTGGTGGCCGGCCGCCGACCGGCTGCGGTACCCGATCGACCGGCCACCGACCTGGGACACCAACGCCGAAGCGTGGGTGGACCCGGACACCGGCCGCCCGCTGGCGACCTGGGCAGAGGCCCTGGACGCCATCGACGACGACCCGGAAGCCGAACCGGCGCACCTGGCTCGCTTCGGCACCCAGGTCAAGGCCAAGGGCGTCGACCCCGGCACCCGCGACGCGGAGCGCACGATCGGCTACATCACGAAATACATCACCAAATCCGCGGTGGACTGCCACACGGCCAGCAGCGACCCCCAACGCGCCCACCTCGACCGCCTCTGGCACGAACTCCGCGTCACCCCCTGCTCCGAACGCTGCGCGAACTGGCTCCTCTACGGCATCCAGCCCAAGAAGGCACACGGACGGCTCCGACCCGGCCACTGCAAGGGACGCGTGCACCAGAAAACCACCCTCGGCATCGGCGGCCGGCGCGTCCTGGTCTCCCGCGACTGGTCCGGCAAAACCCTCGCCGACCACCGCGCCGACGCACACGCCTGGGTCAAGGCAGTGCTCGGCGTCGCCACAGACACGGACACCTCCTCCGACGAGCCGCCACCGTCAGTCGCCTGGGAGATGGCCCGTAACGAAGATCCCGACCTACCCGCACTCGAACACCGGCTCTTGCGAGCGATATCCCAGCGCATCCAGCGCCGGGCGCAACTGAACACCGCTCGGCAACGGGTTGGCAGCGACCCGCCCGCAGATGTCTCGGCAACCGACGACACACCGACTGCTGGCTACGGGGAGGACCGATGAACGAGTTGCTGACCGTTCCCGAGGTGCTGGCCGAGCTACGGGTGTCGCGCTCGACCTGGTTCTACTGGCGGCAGATCGGCAAGGCGCCGCGAGCGATCAAGCTGCCCAACGGCGAGCTTCGCATCCGGCGGGCCGTGCTGCACGAGTGGCTTGGCGATCTTGAATCGAGTGCGGCATGAAGAGCTTCGAGTTTCAGACCTGGGAGATCACGAGCCGCAAAGATCGGAAGACCAAGCCGTGGCGTGTCCGGTGGGCTGTGGCCGGACGCCGGTTCGAGGACACATTCCGGACGAAGGCACTCGCGAACTCTTTCCGAGCTGAGCTGATCAAAGCCGCCAACAACGGGGAGCCGTTCGACACTGAAACCGGGCGCCCGATGGCGGAGACGCGAGCGCTCAATGCCGTGACCTGGTACGCCCATGTACGCCAGTACATGAAGGTCAAGTGGCCTCGGCTGGCGGCCAAGTCTCGGCGGGGCACCGTGGAGGCGCTGACGGACGTCACGATCATGCTTTCGGCAAAGAGTCGGCGAGGTCGGCCGAGTGATGCGGTGCTACGAGAGGCGCTGTACCGGTACGCGCTCAACCCGATGCGCTGGGAGGACGACGTTCCGGAAGCACATGCCACCGCTCTCGCCTGGCTGGAGCGAGCCTCGATGCAGATCACGGAGCTGGAGACGACTGCCACCGTCCGACGGGTGCTCGACGGGCTCTGCGTTCGGCAAGACGGCAAAGCGGCTGCGGCCAGCACCATTGGCCGCAAACGAGCAATCTTCTACAACGCGGTGGGCTACGCGGTCGAACTCGGGCGCCTCGACGCCAACCCGATCGACCGCATCCAGTGGACCGCTCCGCAGGTCGCCTCGGCCATCGACCGGCGGGTGGTCGCCAATCCCGGCCAGATCGCGGCGCTGCTGGATGCCGTGAAGTCGCTCGGCAATCGCGCCGACCGGGTGCGGGCATTCTTCGGATGTCTCTACTACGCCGGCACCCGGCCGTCTGAAGCTGCTGACCTTCGCCAGCCGGACTGCGAACTCCCCGGCCGCTGCTTGGACTGCGATGCCGATCTGACGGATGTCACCGCACCTCCGTCTGGCTCCTGCCTTCACGAGAAGATCGAGTACGGCTGGGGCCGTATCACGCTGGCCGAGACCGCACCTCGATCAGGTACGGCCTGGACCGACGACGGGATGCCTCACGAGCGGCGCGGCCTCAAGCACCGGGCTCGTCAGGACACCCGCGTGGTGCCGGTCCCGCCGCAGCTCGTCGCCCTGCTGCATCACCACATCGGGGAGTACGGCACGGCACCGGATGGCCGGCTGTTCCGGGGCCTGCATGGCGGCCCGCTATCGGAGTCGGTGTACGACCGATGGTGGAAGCTCGCCCGCGCCCAGGTCCTCAACGACATCCAGGTTGCCTCTCCCCTGGCTCGGCGGCCCTACGATCTCCGGCACGCCGCCGCGTCGCTATGGCTGAACGCCGGAGTTCCGGCTACTGAGGTAGCCCGGCGACTGGGTCACAGCGTCGCGGTTCTTCTCCGGGTCTACGCCAACTGCATCGACGGCGGGGATGCCGGAGTGAACGATCGCATCGGCGGTGCGCTGGGGTGAGGATCTGCCCACGGTGGGCGAACCGTGGGCAAGTCCCTTCGCTGGGCACACGGTCGGACGGAAATCACCTGGTCAGACCCACCGACAGACCCAAGATCTAGCGCTCCCTGTAAATCCGTCGCGAAAGCTACAGAGGTTCGAATCCTCTACCCGCCACTGGGAAATAAAACGGCCCTGGAGCTGCGGAAACGCGCTCCGGGGCCGTTCTCGTTTCGGCGTCACCGCGTGTCGCCGCGTGTCACGGTGTGTCAGTGCGGATCGTGGAGCGCTGCTGCTTTGCGTCATTCTGTGGGGCCTGGGGCGTCCGCTGGTTTCCGTGAAGCGCGGGCTTTACCCCCGTTCCCGGCACGCGGGGTGCGGATCGTGGAGCGCTGCTGCTTTGCGTCATTCTGTGGGGCCTGGGGCGTCCGCTGGTTTCCGTGAAGCGCGGGCTTTACCCCGGATCCCGGCACGAGGGGTGAGGAATTCGGGCGCCGTGAGGACCCGGCGCACGGTTCCGGGGCGGCGGCGGGACAGCAGCGGAGCCACAGCGGGCGGCAGCGCGAAGCCACGGCGGGACGAGGTGGCGGGGCGGCGGGACGGCGAGGCGGCGGGACGAGGTGGCGGGCGGGGCGGCGGGGCGGGGTGCTGCTCAGCCATGCACCTGTCGCCGGCGGCCGCCGGGCGGCCTTGCGTTGCACCCTGGTCGCGCGGGTGCCGCGGGCGTTGTGGGTGCGGTTGGGGAGTGGTATGCCCGTACCCGAAAGATTGATACAACCCGGCCTTCCGAACCGGCGTCTATCTAAGTGACGGCAGAACGGGGAGCGGGATGGACGAGGACTATCTGGCGTATGTCAACGGGCGGCTCCCGGCGCTGCGCCGGCTGGCCTATCTGCTCAGCGGGAACCGGGATCAGGCCGATGACCTGGTGCAGGAGACGATCACCAAGCTGTACGCCCGCTGGCCGAAGGTCTCCCGTGCGGAGAACGTGGACGCCTATGTGCACACGATGATCGTGCGGACGTTCCTGGACGAGAAGCGGCGCGGGTGGTGGCGGGTCGGGTTGTTCGCGTCGGCACCGGAGCGGGTGGAGTCGAGTGGGGCGCCGGGGGTGGAGCAACGCACGGTGCTGCGGGCCGCGCTGGCCAAGGTGCCGGCCCGGCAGCAGGCGGTGCTGGTGCTGCGATTCCTGTGTGACAGGTCGGTGACCGACGTCGCGCAGATCCTCGGGTGCTCGGAGGGGACGGTGAAGAGCCAGACGTCGCACGGGCTCGCCGCCCTGCGCCGGATTCTCGGTGACAACGGACCGGCGCTGCAGGAGACCCGGTGAAGGGGGAGAGCGGCATGAACGAGGACGAGTACGGGACGCTGCTGCTGCGGCCGCTGGACGCCGAACCGGACGCGACGGGGCGGATCGACGTGGCGAAGGCCATGCGGAACGGTCTGCGGGCCCGGCGGGTACGGACCTGGTCCACCGGCGCGGCTGTCACGGCCGGCCTGGCCGTCGCGGTGACGAGCGGGATCCTGGTGCTGCGCCCGCATCCGGAGGCGCTGCCGCCGCCACTCCCGGCCGACCCCGGGGTGCCGGCCGCCTGCACGGCCGCGGAGCTGCCACTGGGCACTGCGACATCGGCGTCGGTGAACGGCGGTGACCCGACCGGGAGTGTGCTGGTCGGCGAGACCGAGCCGGTCGCCGGGGGCGATGGAGACGTGCTGGTGTGGCGGGACGGGAAGCTGACCGAGCACGTCACGTACTCCGGGCCCACCGTGTCGATGACGGACATCAACACGGCCGGGATCGCGGTCGGCGCCACCACCGAGGGGAACGTGATGCCGTACGTGCTGCACGACGGCACGGTGACCCGGTTGAAGGGCATCGGCAACGCGGCCGCCATCAACGAGGCCGGGCTGATCGCCGGGGACGCCGAGACGATCCAGGGTGAGGGCGCCCCGCAGCGCTGGGCGTCGTGGACCGCGGAACCCGAGGCGATGCCGATGCCGGCCGGGTACACCGCCGGCACCGCCTGGGACGTCACCGAGGACGGCACGATCATCACCTCGCTCTACGGGGGTGAGCTCAGCGGCATGTTCCTCTGGCACCGCGACGGCACGGTGGAGGCGGTCCAGGCCCCGCAGCCGGAGAAGGACGACCAGAAGGTGTACGTCGAGCCACGCGCCTACCACTACGGCTGGATCTACGCCGAGGTGCGGATGCTGCTGGAGCCCAGCACGCGGCAGCCGGCGGCCGTCCGCAACCCGCGCATGTTCCGGTACGACCCGAGCAGCAAGACCTGGGAGAAGCTGCTCGACCAGGTGACGGCCGCGCAGATACCCGGGCCGCACCGGAAGGCGGACTGGTTCATCCAGGGTGAACCAGCGGTTTACGTCGGCAAGCAGGTCATGTCCCTGCCGCTGCTGGAGAAGTACCCGGACGACTCGTTCGGGGTGAGCTTCATCAGCGAGAACGCCCGGATCGTCGCCGGATCCAACCTGAGCGGCATCGCCGCGGAACGCCCTGTCCAACCGGTCATCTGGCGCTGCCGGTAGTCCGGGACAGTCGCTGCTCGATCTCGCTGCGCGTCGACGGGGGCAGGGCGTCCGCGACCAGCAGCCGGGGCAGCCGGTCAGGGTCGTGCATGTAGATGCCGAACGCCTCGGCCACGGTCAGCCCGTGGCCGGGGCGTTCGCGTACCTCCACCCGGTCGCCGGCCCGGATCTCGCCGGGCGTCAGGATCCGCAGGTACACCCCGGTCCGGTTGGCCTCGGCGAACCGCTTCACCCAGCGCGGCTCGCCCATCCGGTGCTGGAACGTCGCGCACGGGATCCGGCCGAACGTGGGCTGCAGGACCACACCGGACGGGAAGTGCCACTGCTCGCCGATCACCGCGCCGAGCATGTCGATCCCCTCGGTGGTCAGGTTCTCGCCGAACATGCCGTTCGGCAGCTCCCGGCCGAGTTCGGCCTCCCACCAGGCGTAGTCCTCCCGCCCGTACGCATAAACGGCCTGATCGTCACCGCCGTGGTGCTGGGTGTCGCCGATGAAGTCGCCGACCACCCCGCTGTGCAGCCCTGCGTTCTTCGGGCCGGGCGGCCGCACCGCGATCGGGCCGTCGATCGGCCGCTTGCCGATGCCTGTGACACCGACGCCCTTCGCCGGGTTGGGTTCGGACGATCCGACGTTGACCGAGAGAACGATGCTCATGAGCGCAAGCTTAGGGCCCGTTTCGTAAAGGGGGCAGGAGCGAGGCGAGGTCCAGGTGTCGTCTGGGTGTGCGGCGCGGGCGCCCAGATACCGGGGTTGTATCTGGGTGTTCGCGACGTGCGGCCAGACGGCGGCTGGGCCACGCCGCAGCCCAGCCATCCTTTACGAAACGGGCCCTAGCTTGAGTTTTAACGTACGGCTGGGTGGCATCGACCCTGGCTGATCATGAGAACAGCCCTTGATCGATGATCTTCTTGTCTAGGGAAGAGAA
>NZ_JBEZZR010000075.1:0-17543 GCF_040639325.1 Actinoplanes sp. NPDC023936
CTACGGCCGGGCGACACCAGCCGTAGGCCAGAACGGCTACCCGAGCTTGATCACATGCCTGGACTACGGCCGGGCGACACCAGCCGTAGGCCAGAACGGCTACCCGGGCTTGATCACATGCCTGGACTACGGCCGGGCGACACCAGCCGTAGGCCAGAGGGGTTACCCAGGCTTGATCACATGTGTGGGCTACGGCCGGGGCGGTGAATTCCAAGATCGGCGAGGCGGGAGGTACCGGGTGCGAGGTGCCAGGTGCGAGGTGCCAGGTGCGAGGTGCCAGG
This sequence comes from Actinoplanes sp. NPDC023936, assembly GCF_040639325.1. Taxonomy (NCBI): domain Bacteria; kingdom Bacillati; phylum Actinomycetota; class Actinomycetes; order Micromonosporales; family Micromonosporaceae; genus Actinoplanes; species Actinoplanes sp. NPDC023936. The sequence goes on from NZ_JBEZZR010000075.1 coordinate 282, forward strand.
CGCGAGGTGCCAGATGCGAGGTGCCAGATGCGAGGACGCCAGCGCGGGGCGGCGGGGCACGCACGCGGGGGCGCGGGGCCGAGGCCGAATATCTGCTGGTAGCGGGCGTGTCAATGAGCCAGCGGGGTCAGCACTGAGCGCCAGCCCGCCCCGCCGCTCCACGATCCACAGCCGCCCGGCCGCCAAGCGCCTCAACCCGTGCGGCGATGGGCGCACACGAACAGCCCCGCCACCCCCGCCACAGCTCACCGTGTGCGCTGGCCCGACTCGATCGCCGGCCGACTCGCGGCTACCGGGCGACTCGATCACCGGTCGCCTCCCTGGGGGCGACACCGTTCGGGTGCCCCGCTGCCCCCACGCGAGCGGCACCCCGCCGGGCCGCGTCGCGCACCTCGGCCGGGCTCGGCTGGGCGGCCGGCACCGGGCCGCGCCGGCGGCGGTAGACGACGTACGGCCGGGACAGATACGCCAGCGGCGCCGACCACACATGCACCAGGCGGGTGAACGGCCACAGCGCCAGAAACAGGAACCCGCCCAGGGCGTGCAACTGGAACACCAGCGGCGCCCCGGTCATCAGCGACGGGTCCGGCTGGAACCAGAAGATCTGCCGGAACCAGACGGCCAGGCTCTCCCGGTAGTCGTACCCCTCCCCGAACAGGTTGATCACGACGGTCCCGCTCATCCCGAGGACGACCATGGCGGTCAGCGCGGCGTACAGAACCTTGTCCATCGTCGTCGTCACCCGCCGGATCCGGCCGCTCACGAACCGCCGCGCGATCAGCAGCGCCAGACCGACCACCAGCGTCACCCCGGTGATCACGCCGCCGGTCACGGACACCAGGTGATAGGTGTGCTCGGAGACGCCGAGGAACTCGGTGACCGATGCCGGGATCAGCAGGCCCATCGCGTGCCCGGCGATCACCCCGAACGCGCCGAGGTGGAACAGCGGTGATCCGAGCCGCAGCAGCCGGTTCTCCAGGAGCTGGCTGGTGTGCGTGGTCCAGCCGAACTGGTCGTGCCGCCAGCGCCACACGTGTCCGATCACGAACACCGTGAGGCAGGCATACGGCAGGACGGTCCACAGCAGCGTGTTCATCGGGACACCTCAATGAGATCAGGTCCGAGGCCGACGGTTTCGAGTTCCGGCGGCCCGTCGACGGCGAGAGCCTCGATCGCTTCGCGATCTCGGTCGCCGAGTTGCGGCAGGACGTCCACGATCGCTTCCACCAATTGCCGGTACGGGCTACCGGACTCCTCCAGCGCCGCCCGGAGCAGTTCGAGTCCCTGCCGGTGCTGGCGCAGCGGGGCCTCGCCGTCGCCGGGGCCGGCCACCGCCGCGAACTCCAGGACGATCGGCAGCAGGTCGGGCAGTTCCCCGTCGGCGAGACGCAGGCCGTGCGCCCGGTACCGCTGCTTCAGCATGAGCAGCGCCATCCCCCGCTTGCGGGTGTCGCCGTGCAGGTAGTACGTGAGGTACAGCCCGCTGCGGCGGCGCAGGTCGAAGGTCTCGACGTAGTGCCGCTGCGCGGTCATCGGGCTGACCGCCAGGAACCAATCGAGGAAGGTGGACACCTTCTCCCGTACCCCGGAGGGCTCCAGGCCGGCGGCGGCCTCCCGCAGCTCGGGCCCCGCCCGGAGCAGGTCGTCGTCGGGGTAGGTCAGCAGGAGCGAGGCCAGCTGGAACAGCGTCGCCCTCATGACCGGCCCCGGATCGGGTTGATCGGCAGGCGACGCCGCGTGGGCTGCTGCGGCAGATGGAAATCGGCCATGCCCGGCCCGCCTTCGCAGTCCAGGGAGCAGTCGGTCTGCGCGGCGGCCTGCGCTTCCAGGGCCGCCGCGTCGCGGGCGTGCGCGGCCGGGACCACGTAGCGCTCGTCGTACTTCGCGATGGCGAGCAGGCGGTACATGGCTTCGACCTGCTCGCCGGTCATGCCGATGCCGTCGAGCAACTCCTCGGCGACGGTCCCGTCGAGCGTGCGGGCGCGCATGTAGGAGCGCATCGCGGCGAGTTTCATCAGCACCCCGCCGGCGGTCGCGGTGTCGCCCGCGGTGAACAGCGACGCCAGGTACTCGACCGGGATCCGCAGGTCGTCGATGGTGTGGAAGATGTCGTCGGCGTCGGTGTCGTCACGACCGGCGGCGCCGGCCGCGTCCAGGACCGGGGAGAGCGGCGGGACGTACCAGACCATCGGCAGCGTGCGGTACTCCGGGTGCAGCGGGAGCGCGATCCGGTATTCGCTGATCAGTTTCCAGACCGGGGACCGCTGCGCGGCGACGATCCACTCCTCGGGGTGGCGGGCGTCGCGGGCGGCCTGCTGGATCGCCGGGTCGAACGGGTCGAGGAAGACCGACCGCTGCGCGTCCAGCAGCTCGGACTCGGGCACCGACGCGGCGGCGAGCACGGCGTCCTCGTCGTACCAGACAATGCCGAGATAGCGCAGGCGGCCGACGCAGGTCTCGCTGCAGATGGTGGGCTGCCCCGCCTCCAGGCGGGGGAAGCAGAACGTGCACTTCTCGGCCTTGCCGGTGGCGTGGTTGACGTAGACCTTCTTGTACGGGCACGCCGACACACACATCCGCCAGCCCCGGCAGCGGTCCTCGTCGACGAGCACGATGCCGTCCTGCTCGCGCTTGTACATGGCGCCGGACGGGCAGGCGGAGACGCACGCCGGGTTGAGGCAGTGTTCGCAGATCCGCGGCAGGTAGAACATGAAGGTCTTCTCGAACTCGAATTTGACCTTGTCGCTCACCGCCCGCAGGTTCGGGTCGTCGAGGCCTGTCGCGCCGCCGAGCGAGTCCTCCCAGTTCGCGCCCCAGACGACGCTCATCGGCTCACCGGTGAGTTGCGAGTAGGGCTGCTTGACCGGGGTGTCGGTCCGGCCGGCCGGCGCGTTCACCAGGATGTCCTTGTCGAAGGTGGCCGGCTCGTAGTAGTCGTCGATGGCCGGCAGATCCGGGTTCGCGAAGATCCGGGAGAGCCGCTTGAGCCGCCCGCCGGACCGCAGCCGCAACCGGCCGCGGTCGTCGAGCTTCCAGCCGCCCTTCCACTTCTCCTGGTCCTCGTAGCCCTTCGGGTACCCGATGCCGGGCTTGGTCTCGACGTTGTTGAACCAGACGTACTCGGTGCCGTCCCGGTTGGTCCAGGTCTGCTTGCACGTCACCGAGCACGTGTGGCAGCCGATGCATTTGTCCAGGTTCATCACCATGGCGACCTGCGCGCGGATACGCATCAGTACTCCACCTCCTGCGTGCGGCGCCGGATCACGGTGATCTCGTCGCGCTGGCTGCCGATCGGGCCGTAGTAGTTGAAGGCGTAGGTGAGCTGGGCGTGCCCGCCGGCCAGATGCGTCGGCTTGATCAGCAGCCGGGTCATCGAGTTGTGGTAGCCGCCGCGCCGCCGCGACTTCTCCGCCTTGGGGACGTTCACGGTGCGTTCCGGCGAGTGGTACTGGAAGACCGTGCCCTCGGGCATCCGGTGGCTGACGACGGCGCGGGCCACCACGACGCCGTTGCGGTTGTGCGCCTCGATCCAGTCGTTGTCGGCCACGCCGATCTTCTCGGCGTCCGGCCGGGACATCCAGATCACCGGGCCGCCGCGGGACAGCGCCAGCATCAGCTCGTTGTCGTGGTACATCGAGTGGATCGACCACTTGGCGTGCGGGGTCAGGAACCGCACCGTCACTCCGCCGTCGACCGCCTCGCCGGGCTTGCCGAAGTGCCGGGCCATGTTCAGCGGCGGCCGGAACGCCGGCAGCTGCTCGCCGAGCTCGGCGACCCAGTCGTGCTCGATGAAGAAGTGCTGGCGGCCGGTGACGGTGTGCCAGGGCTTCAGCCGCTCGACGTTGATGGTGAACGGTGAGTAGCGGCGGCCGCCCTTCTCCGAGCCGGACCACTCCGGGCTGGTGAAGACCGGCTGCGGGGCGTCCTGGGTCTCGGCGTACGTGATCCGGTCCTTCTCGTGGCCCTCGATGTAGTCGGTGAACCGTTGCCCGGTGCGCTTCTCCAGCTCCGCGAAGCCCTTGAGCGCCAGTGCGCCGTTGGTGGTGCCGCTCAGCGCCAGGATCGCCTCGCACATCCGGTCCGCGGTCGCCAGCGACGGCCGGCCGTCGATCACGCCGTTCTGGTGCTTCAGGTACGCGATCTCGTCGCTGACGTCCACCGTGATCGCCTTGGTCGTCGTGCCGAGCGTGTCCAGCAGCGGGCCGACAGTGCGCATCTTGCGGCCGATCTGCGTGTAGTCCCGCTCGATCGTGATCAGCTTCGGCATCGTCCTCCCCGGGACCGGCTCGCACTCGCCGAACTTCCAGTCCCGGACCCGGCCGCTCGGCATCGCGAGCTCGTCCGGGGTGTCGTGCTGCAGCGGCGCGGCCAGGATGTCCGTGCGGACACCGAGGTGGGTGACCGCCAGCTCGCTGACCTTGTCGGCCAGGGCCAGGAACGTGTCGTAGTCGGTGTGCGCGTCCGACGGCGGCTCGACCGCCGGGCTGAACGCGTGCACGAACGGGTGCATGTCGGTGGTGGAGATGTCGTTCTTCTCGTACCAGGTGGCGGCCGGCAGGACCAGGTCGGAGTGCAGGCCGGTGTTGGTCATCCGGAAGTCCAGGGTGGTCAGCAGGTCGAGCTTGCCGACCGGCGCCTCGTCCCGCCAGATGACGTCGCGCGGCCGCTGGCCCGGCTCGCACTCGGACGCGGTGGCGTCGCTCTCCACGCCGAGCAGGTGGCGCATGAAGTACTCGTTGCCCTTGCCCGACGAGCCGAGCAGGTTGCAGCGCCACAGGGTGAGGGCTCGGGGGAAGTTGGCCGGGTCGTCAGGGTCTTCGGCGACCGTCGTCAAAGCACCCGACTTGAGCGCTTCAAGGGTTTTCTCCACCCCGTCGTCTCCGAGATCGAGCGGGTTGCGGTTGAAGAACGGGTGTCCCGGCGTCCAGCCCATCCGCTGCGCCGCGGCCACCGTGTCCGCGAACGACATGCCGGCGAACCGCCCGGTGCCCAGCGGCGACGCCAGTTCGTCGGCCGGCACCCGCTCGTACCGCCACTGGTCGGTGTGCAGGTACCAGAACGGGGTGGACGCCTGGTGCCGCATCGGCCGCTGCCAGTCGAACGCGAAGCTCATGTGCTGCTGGCCGGTGATCGGGCGGGCCTTCTCCTGCCCGACGTAGTGCGCCCAGCCGCCGCCGTTGACGCCCTGGCAGCCGGTGAGCGTGACGAGCGAGATGAACGCCCGGTACGTCATGTCGGAGTGGAACCACTGGTTCGCGCCGGCGCCCAGGACGATCATCGAGCGGCCGCGGCTGCGCTCGGCGTTGCGGGCGAACTCCCGGCCGATCCGGGCAGCCAGCGTGGCCGGCACGCCGGTGATCTTCTCCTGCCAGGCCGGGGTGTTCGGTGCGTCCGCGTCGTCGTAGCCGGTCGGCCACTCGCCGGGCAGGTCGCCGCGGCGGACCCCGTACTGGGCCATCATCAGGTCGAACACCGTGGTGACGGCGTGTCCGCCGATCCAGCGCACCGGGACGCCGCGGCGCATGGTCGCGCCGCCCTCGGTCTCACCGGTGTCGAAGCGGGCGAGTTCGATCACCACGTGCTCGTCGCCGGTGATGCCGAGGGCGGGAACCACGTCGCCGAGGTCGAGGTTCCAGCGGCCGGGCTCGCCGTAGCGGAAGCCCAGGGATCCGTGCGGGACGACCGGCTCGCCGGTGCGCTCGTCGATCAGGACGGTCTTGTGCTCGCCGTCGCTCTCCCCCAGGTCAGCGGCGGTGAGGAAGCGGTCGGTCACCCACGTCGTGCCGGTGTTGCGCAGCGTCACCAGGAACGGCATGTCCGTGTACTTCCGGACGTAGTCGATGAAGTACTCCGTCTGCCGGTCCACGAAGAACTCCTTGAGCACCACGTGACCCATCGCCATCGCGAGCGCCCCGTCGGTGCCCGGATGCGGCGCCAGCCAGTCGTCGGCGAACTTCACGTTGTCCGCGTAGTCCGGGCTGACCGCCACCACCTTCGTACCCTTGTAGCGGGCCTCGGCCAGGAAATGCGCGTCCGGCGTCCGGGTGACCGGGATGTTGGAACCCCACATCATCAGGTACGTGGCGTTCCACCAGTCCCCGGCCTCCGGGACGTCGGTCTGGTCGCCCCAGATCTGCGGGGAGGCGATCGGCAGGTCCGCGTACCAGTCGTAGAAGCTGAGCAGGGTGCCGCCGAGCAGCGCGTGATAGCGGGTGCCGGCCGCGAACGACGCCATCGACATCGCCGGGATCGGCGAGAACCCGACCACCCGGTCCGGCCCGTAGGTCTTGGTCGTGTAGACGTGCGCCGCCGCGACGATCTCGATCGCCTCGTCCCAGCTCGCCCGCACGAAACCGCCGCGCCCGCGCTGCGCCTTGTAGGCCCGCGCCTTCAGCGGCGTCTCCACGATCTCCGCCCACGCGGCCACCGGGTCACCCAGCCGCTGCCGCGCCTCGCGGTACATCTCGGCGAGCACACCGCGCAGGTACGGGTGACGGACGCGGGACGGCGAATACTCGTACCAGGAGAAGGAGGCACCCCGGGGGCAGCCCCGCGGCTCGTAGTCCGGCGCGTCCGGCCCGGTCGTCGGGTAATCCGTCGCCTGGTGCTCCCAGGTGATCAGCCCGTCCTTGACGAACACGTTCCACGAGCAGGAGCCGGTGCAGTTCACCCCGTGGGTCGAGCGCACCACCTTGTCGTAGCGATACCGGTCCCGGTAGAACGCGTCCCAGTCCTCACTGCGGACCTGGTGCACCGTGCGGCCGTGGTCACCGACGGTCTCCTTGGTCAGGAACCGCCGGGTGGCGAGCAGAGGCGCGAGGGGTTCAAGTGACACGGGAGGCGCTCCTTGCTTCGGGGTGGCTCCCTCACCCTCGTCCCTTGATCAGCCGGGGACAGCGGCATCAGGTCCCGTCCCGCCCGGGACCAAAGTCCTATCCGGGTTTGCGGGCGAGCTGGATGCCCGGCCGCTGCTCCACCCGGAACCCGGCCTCTTCCAGGTCACGCCGGACGGCGACCGGATCCATGATCAGGTAGTACATGACGAACGGCGGCCGGATCAGCGCGTTGCGCACCCGCATCACCACGTCGAACCCGAGCGCCGCCCAGTGCGCCACCGACGTGACCGGCGGCAGCTCCCCCACCGGCACCGCGAACACCCCGCCCGGCCGCAACGCCCGGAACACCCCGGCGAACACCGCCGGCCGCTCCCGCGGCAGGAAATGCCCGAGCGCCCCGAACGTGACCGCCAGATCGAAGCCCGCGGAGAAGGGCAGCGCCCGCGCGTCCGCCCGCACGAGCGTGGCCGGCGGGCAGGCGCGCCGGGCCTGCCCGAGCATCCCGGCGCTGAAGTCCACACCGGCGACCCGGTCCCGGCACAGCCGGGTGAGCACCGTCAGCCCCGCGCCGGTCCCGCAGCACACGTCCAGTCCCCTGTCGAACGGCCCCTCGTCCGCCAGCGCGCGAGCGGTCATCTCGAGGATCCGGTCCGGCGTGCGGAACGGCGTGTTGTCGAATTTCGGCGCCAGCAGGTCATAGCCGCGCTCCACCGACGACAGCGCCTGCACGCAGAGCTCCCGTAGCGACGGGCCGTTGGCCGAGAACACGCCCCGAGCGTATCCCGATAGCCTGTCGCGTGCCCTTCTTCACCTCCTACGACGGCCTGCGCCTCCACTACGACCAGGACGGCGACGGGCCGCCGCTCGTCGTGCTGCCCGGCGGGCCCGGCACCGATGCGCGCTACCTGCGGGACCTGGGCGGCCTGTCCGCCGTCCGGCGCCTGATCCTCACGGACGCCCGCGCGGCCGGCCGCTCCGCGGTGCCCGCCGACCCGGCCACCGTGTCGTTCGTGGAGCAGGCCCGGGACGTCGAGGAGCTGCGGCGGCACCTCGGCCTGCAGACGCTGGACGTGCTCGCCCACTCGGCCGGCAGCCTGACCGCGCAGGAGTACGCCGCCACCCACCCGGACCGGGTCCGCCGCCTGGTCCTGGTCACCCCGGTCGGCCGGGCCGGCCGGGAAGCCGATCCGGCCGAGATCGCCACCCTGCGCGCCGCCCGCCGGAACGAGCCGTGGTACCCGCAGGCGGCCGGCGCCGACGTACAGTCGCCGCTCGGCCGGGCCCGGCTGGTGCCGTTCTCCTGGCACCGGTGGACGCCGGAGCGCCGCCGCGCCGAGTACGTCCCCGGGCACGCCACGACGCTGCCGTGGCTGCGGGCGGCGTTCTACGCGGGGTCGGCCACCCCGGACACCTTGCCCGAGCGGCTGAAACGGCTGGCCGCGGTGACCTGCCCGGTGCTGGCGATCGCGGGCGCGTCGGACGGTCTGATCGGGACCGTCCCGGCGCGCCTGATCCACGAGACCTACCGGGACAGCCGCCTGGAGGTGTTCGCCGAGTCCGGCCACCGCCCGTGGGTGGAGCAGCCCGAACTGTTCCGCACGGTGATCGACGACTTCCTGAGAGGCGGCGGGGTGGGTTGAGCAACGGATGCCCGGTCCCTGCGCAGGGTCGCGGCGCAGGGCCCGGTCACCGCGCAGGGCCCGGTCGCGCGCTGTGGACTACGGAGTGTGGATCGTGGAGCGACGGAGGCCGGCTGGCGCTCAGTGTCGGCGAAAGGGTCGCGTGACAGCACTGGTAACCAGCTCGCCCGGACAAGCTGGTTACCAGTGCTGCCGAAGGTCGCTTGGGGCAGCACTGAGCGCCAGCTGGTCCAGCTGGTCACCAGCGCAGCAACACCGAGCGCCCGTCCGAATGTGATCGCGCCGCGCACCCCCGCGCACCCTCACTCCCGCCAGCGCAGATCGGCGACGACCGCCCGGTGATCGGACGGGAACACCCCGCCGACCGGGTCCCCGGCCAGCCGCACCCCTTCCACGAGCACCTGCTGATCCTCCCGCCCCGCGCGGAAGAAGATGTGATCGATGCGCTGGTCGATCAGCTGCGGCCCGGCGCTCAGCGGCGCCGACGGATGCGTCGACGGCAGCGTGACCGCGTCCGCCGCTCCCCGGCCCGCCGTCCACGCGTCGACCAGCACGTCCTCGGCGCGGCGCAGGACCGGGGAGCCGGCCGCCGCGTTCAGGTCGCCCATCAGCAGCACCGGGCACGGCCCGTCGAAGCCCGGATCCGTGGCCAGGTCGGCCACGAACGTTCCCTGGGCGATGCGATCATCGGTGTACGGCACCCCGTAGTCGAGGCAGGCCGCCACGATCGGCAGCGGCCCGGCCGGATGGTCGGCGCGCACCGTCAGGGCGACCGGATCCCAGTCGCGGTGCCGGGCCGGCATCACGGCCGTCGCGGTGTCCAGGATCGGCCACCGGCTCAGCACCGCCAGCCCCAGCTCGAAGCCGGACCCGGCCGGAGCCTGCGGGAACGACGGCCCGGCGAACACCGCGTGCATCCCCAGCGCGTCCGCCAGCTCGTGCGCCTGCGTGGTGCCGTCACCGGCCCACACCTCCTGGAGGGCGACCACATCCGGGCGTAACTGCTCCACTGTGGCCCGGATGGCCGGCTGCCGGTCCTCCCAGTGCGGCCCGAATCGCCACCAGATGTTCCACGTCATCACGCGAATCCTGTGGGTCATGCCACCGCTGTACCCGCGCCTCCCGCCGCCGAACACGATCGATCAGCGGCCACGCCCGCGTTTCCCGGGTCCTTTCGGCCGGAGCATGCGGGGATGGCGGGGACCGGGATCGGGGCGCCGCACGATCGTCGGGCCGGACCGTTCCGGGGACATCCCGCCGACGAACCGGATGGACAGGCCCATCACCGCGATCGAGACCAGTCCGACGGTCCGCCAGGTACCCGCCATCGACACCTCTTCCGGAGTCTCCGGAGCGACGAACCCGGTGGGCTCCAGCAGCACCTCCATCCGCATGCCCTCGCGCCATTCACGGCCGCTCCGGCAGAAGTCACCGAAGACCGGCGAGCCGTCGAGCCGGGCCACCCGGAAGCAGAACTCGAAGACTGATCTGTCGCGGCGCACGTCATGCTTCACCCGGACATCCTGGACGGTCACCGTCGTGGGCCGCCCCCACCACTCCAGGACGGTCAGGCGGGTGCCGGCGGATGCCGAGACGCCGAGGACGAACGCCGCCACCAGCAGCGCCACTCCCGCGGCCCGCTGCACGAACGTCTCCCGCGCAGCCGGCCCGGTAAAGCCTCGGACGAACACCGCGGCCAAGCCCAGTCCCACCGCCAGGAACACCAGCAGGTTCCACCACTGCCATGACCGGAGGCTGCCGATCGCGGCCACCACGCTGGGCGCCAGGAGGCAGGCGAACAGGGTCAGCCGGCTGGCGGCCTCGCTGCGTGGCCGAAAGCGATCGAGATCCACGACCCTGAGTGTGACCGTGGATGGCAAGGCTCACCCCGCCTACCGCGTCCTAGGAGGCTAGGTCAAAGCTCGTGGACGCGGAGGGTGCCGGTCGTGTGGCTTTACGGCTCGTGACCGACGCGGAGCGCCCCAGGGGCCATCCAATCCTCCGGGACCACCGAGGCCCGGGCCTCCGGAATCGGCGGCGGGGCGGCCCGGGAGAAGTGCAGCTCCCGATCCGTCACATCCTCGGCCCGCAGCAGCTTCACGTCCGACTGGTAGTCCATCGAGGTCAGCCACGGCATCCGATCACCCTGCCGCGGCAGCGTGGCCACCGCCCGCTGGATGTAGCCCGCCCCGAAGTCCAGGAACGGACGGGTGGGCATGGCCGGATCGCTCACCTCGGGACGGCAGATCTCGTACCCCTGCGAGTCCATGTGTCGCAGCAGCCGGCAGAAATGCTCGCAGAGCAGGCCCACCTTCAGCGTCCACGACGAGTTCGTGTACCCGATCGCGTACGCCAGATTGGGCACCCCGGAGAGCATCACACCCTTGTACGAGACGGTGTCCGGCAACCGCACCGGCGCTCCGTCGACGCTCAGCGGGACGCCACCGAACGCCTGGACGTTCAGCCCGGTCGCGGTCACGATGATGTCGGCCGTCAGCTCCTGGCCGGACTCCAGGAGCACGCCGGTCTCGGTGAACGTGGCGATCCGGCCGGTGACCACGGACGCGGCGCCGTCCCGGATGACCCGGAACAGGTCGCCGTCCGGGACCACGCAGAGGCGCTGCGCCCACGGGTCGTACGGCGGGTTGAAGTGCTCGTCGACCGGATAGCCGGCCGGCAGCTGGCGGGCGTTGACCCAGCGGATCACCCGGCGGGCGGCTTTCGGGTAGCGCCGGCAGAACGACCAGATCGCCTTCTGCTGCGCGATGTTCTTGCGCCGGGTCAGCGCGAAGCCGCGTTCGGCGCCGAGGTGTTTGCGCAGCGCGTTGGCGAGCCCGTCCGTCCGGGGCACCGGGAGGATGTAGGAGGGGGTGCGCTGCAGCATCGTCACGTGGCTCGCGGTGCCCGCCATCGCCGGCACGATGGTGACGGCCGTGGCGCCGCTGCCGATCACCAGGACGCGCTTGCCGGCGTAGTCGAGGTCGTCCGGCCACTGCTGCGGGTGGACGACAGTGCCCCGGAACCGCTCCCGGCCGGCGAACTCCGGGGTGAATCCCTCGTCGTACCGGTAGTAGCCGCTCGCCGAGAAGATCCAGCGGCAGGTCAGCCGGGTCCGCTGCCCGCCGGCGTCCACTTCGACGGTCCACCGGGCGTCCGTCGTGGACCAGGACGCGGCGACCACCTTGTGGTGGTAGCGGATGTGGCTGTCGAGCCCGTTCTCGGTGACGGTCTCGCGCAGGTAGGCGAGGATCCGCGGCGCGTCGGCGATGGATTCCTTGTCACGCCACGGCTTGAACTCGTACCCGAAGGTGTGCAGGTCGGAGTCGGAGCGGATGCCGGGGTAGCGGAAGAGATCCCAGGTGCCACCGGGCGCGGGCCGCGCCTCCAGGATGGCGAAGCTCTTACCCGGCAGTTCGGTCTTCAGGTAGCGACCGGCTCCGATGCCGGAGATCCCGGCCCCGATGATCAGGACATCCAGGTGCTCGAAGATGGTCATGTCGCTCCTCATGAAAAGCAGGTCTAATTAGCATAAACAGGACATAACCCCCTTCGGTGATTGCCCCTCCGGGCCTGATTCACCGGTCCAGCAGCTGAGCCAGGTGCACTGCGGGCCTGTCGCGCAGGTCAGCGACCTGCGTGCGGCAGGAGAATCCGTCGGCCAGAACCACCGCGCCGGGCGCGGCGTCCAGGGCCGGCAGCAGGTTCTGCTCGGCGACCGCCACCGACACCTCGTAGTGCCCCAGCTCCACACCGAAGTTACCGGCCAGGCCGCAGCATCCGGCCAGGCGCCGCACCGTCGCGCCGGTCTCGGCGAGCAGGTCGGCGTCGGTCTTCCAGCCGAGGACGGCGTGGTGGTGGCAGTGCGGCTGGGCGACGACCTCCACTCCGGACAGGTCCGGCGGGGTCCAGCCGGGCGTCTTCGCGAGCAGCTCGGCGAGGGTGTGCACCGCCCCGGCGACGACTGCCGCGTCCTCGTCGCCGGGCAGCAGCTCGTGCACGTCGGAGCGGAGCACCGCGGTGCAGGACGGCTCGATGCCGACGATCGGGATTCCGGCGCGGGCATCGGGCGCGAGGGCCTCGACCGTACGGGAAAGGATCTTCTTGGCGGAATCGAGCTGACCCGTGGTGATCCAGGTGAGGCCGCAGCAGACCTTGCCGGACGGCAGCCGGGGCTCGTAGCCGGCGGCGCGCAGCACCCGGACCGTCGCCTCGGCCACCTCGGGCGAGAAGGCGTCGGAGAACGAGTCGGCGAAGAGCACGACCGGGGTGCCCTGCGGCGTCGGCGACGGGGTGAACGTCCGCCGGAACGGGCGCTTGGCGAAGGCCGGGACGGACCGCCGCTTGTCGACACCGGCCAGCCACAGGGCGATGCCGCGCAAGCCGGGCAGGCGGGTGGACAGGTTCGCGAGGCGTGGCACCCACCCGGCGAAGCGGGCGAGGAGCGGCAGCTTGCCCAGCGTGTAGTGCGAGCGCGGACGCAGGCGCCCGGAGTACGTCTGGTGCAGCACCTCGGACTTGTAGGTCGCCATGTCGATGCCGGTCGGGCAGTCCGAGGCGCAGCCCTTGCAGGCCAGGCAGAGATCCATCGCGTCGTGCACGGACGGGTGCGAGAACGGCAGCTCACCGCGCACCACCTCCTGCAGCACCCGGGCCCGGCCGCGCGTCGAATCCTTCTCCTCGCGGGTGGCGAGGAACGACGGGCACATCACGCCACCGGCCGCGGAGTTGTCGGCGCGGCACTTGCCGACGCCGGTGCAGCGGTGCACGGCCTGCGCCAGGTCGCCGTCGTCGTGCGGGTACGCCATCGCGAGCCGCTTGAGCGGAAAGCTCCCGGCCGCCCGCACGTCCGCGTCCACCGGGTCCGGGTCGACGAGCACACCGGGGTTGAGCAGGTTGTCCGGATCGAACACGTGCTTGATGTTCCGGAAGAGCGTGATCGCGTCCGCCGAGTACATGTGCGGCAGCAGCTCGGAGCGGGCCCGGCCGTCACCGTGCTCGCCGGAGAGCGACCCGCCGAACTCGCCGACGAGCTTCGCCGCGTCGATCAGGAACGACCGCATCACCGACGTGCCACCGGGCGCGTCGAGCGGGAAGTCGAGCCGGACGTGCATGCAGCCGTCGCCGAAGTGCCCGAACGGGGCGGACGTCATGCCGTAGGACGCGACCAGCTCGTCGAAGCGGGCCAGGTACGCGCCGAGCTTCTCCGGCGGCACCGCGGCGTCCTCCCAGCCCGGCCAGGCCGGCTTGTCCGAGGGCGCGCGACCGGCCAGACCGGCGCCGTCCTCCCGGATCCGCCACAGCCGGGCCTGCGTCGCCGGGTCCTCGACGACCAGCGCGTCCGCGCCGATGCCGTCGGCGGCCAGCTTCCGCGCCCGGTCCCGGACCTCGCCGAGGTCGGTGCCGGCGAGCTCGACGAAGAGCCAGGCGCCACCGCGCGGCAGCGGCGGGACAGCGTCCGGGCCACGGCGGGCGCGCAGCACGTCGAGCAGCCGCGAGTCCAGACCCTCGCAGGAGGTGGGCCCGTGCGCGACGACGGCCGGGGAGGCCTCGCCGGCGGCGACGATGTCCCGGAAGCCGAGCACGACGACGACCCGGATCGGGGAGTCGACGACGAGCCTCACGGTCGCCTGCGTGATCACGGCGAGGGTGCCCTCGGAGCCGACGAGCGCCTGCGTCAGGTCGAAGCGCTCGGGCAGTAGGTGGTGCGCGGCGTACCCGGAGACCTGCCGCCCGAACCGATCGAATTCGGTCCGGACCGTCGCCAGGTTTCCGCCGATCACTTCCTTGACGCCGGAGATGCCACGATCAAAACCCTTGTGGTACGGGGTACCGCTCTCGTCATATCCGGTGCTGAACGCCTCCCCAGCAACCGTGAGCAGTTCCAGCCCGGCCACGTTGTCCGAGGTCCGGCCGTAGGCCAGCGACCGCGACCCGCACGCGTTGTTGCCGATCATCCCGCCGATCGTGCAGCGCGGATGGGTGGACGGGTCGGGGCCGAACCGGACGCCGTGCGGCATGACGGCCTTCTGCAGCACCGCGTGCACGGTGCCGGGCTCAACCACGGCGGTGCGCGCCTCGGGGTCGATGTCGAGCACCCGGTTCAGGTGGCGGGAGAAGTCCAGGACGATGCCCCGGCCGACCGCGTTGCCGGCCACCGACGTCCCGGCGCCGCGCGAGGTCAGCGGCACGCCGGTCTCCCGGGCGACGGCGAGCGCGGCAGCGACCTCGTCGACGTGCCGGGGGCGCACCACGGCGAGCGGCGGGATCCGATAGAGGGAGGCGTCGGACGCGTACATCCCCCGGGTGCCCGCGTCGGACCGCACCTCGAGCCCGGCCGTCACCAGTTCTTTTATGACGGCGTCCGCCGCACCGCTCGACTGCTCGCTCATGAGTAACATGTTACCCATGCCGAAGCTCGTGCTCCCGACGGACGCCCCCTCGCTCGCCGACGCCGTCGCCCAGGCGGTCCGCGACGGCGTCGCCACCGGCGAGCTGGAGCCCGGTACGACATACTCGGTCTACCAGCTGGCCGACCTGCTCGGCGTGTCCCGCAGCCCGGCGCGCGAGGGCCTGCTGCGGCTGGCCGAGGCGGGCCTCGTGGAGATTCGCCGCAACCGCGGTTTCCGGGTCCTGCCGCCCCAGGTCCAGGACATCGAGGAGATCATCGGCATCCGCCTGGCCCTGGAGCCGCCGGCCGCCCGGCAGGCCGCCGTCCACGGCAGCGCGGAGCAGCACGCCGCGATCCGGGCCGCCCTCGGCGCGATGGCGGCTGCCGTGGCGGCCGGCGACGAGGCGTCGTTCTGGCCCGCCGACCGGACCCTGCACGACCTGCTGCTGCACACCGCCGGCAAGCCGCGCACGGCCGGCATCGTGGACCGGCTGCGCGGCACGACAGCGCTGCTCGGGCCGCCGACGACGGCCAGCGGCCGCACCCTGCGGGAGATCCACGCCGAGCATCAGCCGGTGGTCGCCGCGGTCCTCGCCCGGGACGGCGAGGCGGCCGAGGCCGCGATGCGCGCGCACCTGGAGTCGACGCGGGACCTGCTGGTGGCGAACCTGCGCGCCGATCCGCCGGCGGCCGCTGAGCCGGCCGGCGGCCGCTGAGCCGGCCGGCGGTCGCTGAGCCGGCCGGCGGTCGCGCCTTACGCCGATCCCGCCCGGTTCAGCCGGTGACTTTGCCGGCGGCGAACTCGGCGGCCCGCTGGACACTGCCGTTGCGGGGATAGGCGAGATGGGCCGCGAAGTTGCCGCCGCCGCCGCAGACCGGGTCCCCGGTGTTGCAGAACTCCTTCGCCTTCGGGCCGAAGACCGCGCTGCTCCCGGCGATGGTCCGCCGCTGCAGGCCGAGCGGGTTGCCGAAGACCACCACGGCGGCGACCCGGCCGGCCAGCGCCGCCGGGATCGTCTCGCCGCGAGTGCCGGCGCCCCGGATGCCGATGGCGATGTCGGTGACGCTGGCGCCCTGCGAGTATCCGCCGATCACGAACCGGGTGTCCGGGCACGCCGCGGCCACCTCGGCGATGTGCCGGCTCATGTTGGTCGCGCCTGGCCCGGCGCTGCGCTGGTTGCCCGCCGCCGCGTAGACCACCGCGAACGAGCCGACCGTCAGATCCGGCAGCTCGGCCGCGAGCTCCCGTGCGAGGGGCCGGCCCACGATGCCCAGGCCCTGCGGTTCCCCGGTGCCGCGCGCGAACACCAGCTCCACATCGGAGCAGGCCGCCGCGGCGGTGCTCGCCCCGCCGAACAGTGTGCCGGCGAAAGCCTGCGGGGTGACGACCGCACCGGCGGCCACCACGGCCGCGCTCGCGCCGATCAGCGCGAGGCGCCGGCCCTTGCCCGGCCGCTTACGTCGAGTAGTCATTGATTCCTCCCTATCCGCCATAGGATTGCGCCCTGGAATACGAAGGAGAGGGCGGAACGGTTGCCCACCAGCCGAAGTTTTTTGCACCTCGAGTGCCAACAGCCTGTGAGGCTGGTCACGCAGAGTGCGCGCCGAGGGGGATCCGGAACGAAAGCGGCGTCCCCGGCGTTGCCAATCTCCGTGACTCTCGCCTTCGCCGTCCTCGGTGACTCGCTGGCCTACGGGCAGGGCGCGGCCCGTCCGTCCGACACCATCGGCGCCCGCCTCGCCGCCGACCTGGGCGACCACGGCATCGCCGCCGAGGTGCACGTCCACGCGGTTCCCGGCGCCGACAGCCGAGGCCTGGCCGCCCAGGCGCAGCGCGCCGCCGCCGGCCGGCCGGACCTCGCGCTGATCATCATCGGCGCGAACGACCTGACCCATCTCGTCCCGCCGCAGCACGCCGCCGCGCTGCTCGGCGACGCCGTCCGGATGCTGCGGTCGGCCGGCGCCGAGGTGGTCGTCGCGCCCGCGCCCGACGTGAGCGTGGTGCCGTGGGTGCCGCCGCACATGCGGATGCTGGTGCAGGCCGGCAGCCGCCTGCTGCAGCAGGAGCAGACCCGTGCCGCGATCGCGGCGGGCGCCCGGGTCGCCGACTTCGGCAGCGGACCGGCCGGCGCGTTCGCCGCCGACCCGGCGCTGTTCAGCGCCGACCGGTTCCACCCGTCCAGTGCCGGTTACGCGGTCATCGCCGCCGCCCTCGCCCCGGCGGTCCACGCGGCCGCCGGAGCAGCCCGGTCAGCGCGAGCCCACTAACCGCCGACCGCCGCGCGGCGACCGCCGACCGGCACGCGGCGCGGCGCCGGCAAGGCGGGACGACCAGCGCGCGGCGCGCGGCCGGCGGCAGGCAGGCGCGGGTGGGGGCCACGGCCACCCGCCGGGCGGT
>NZ_JBEZZR010000076.1:0-16723 GCF_040639325.1 Actinoplanes sp. NPDC023936
GCTCCCAGAACCGCACCTGCACCCCACGAGGCACCATCTTCCCCATCAAAACCCCTGATCAATCGAGTGTTGCAACCACTGATTGACTCCAAGGTGTCGGATGGCTGCGACGGTCCACTCTTCTGGCACTTATTCCGGGTGACCTGCGGATCCTAGATTTTCAGCGTCATCTCCAATCGGAAAGCAGGCCCGCATGCGCCGCAGTCTCGCCATCACCCCACTTCTCTTGGCCGTCCTGTCACCGGTTCCCGCCGCCGCCCATCCGGCGGACTGCCCAGGCGTACGGGTGCCGGGAGCCGAGCACGCCGTCACCTCGTGCCTGGCGGATCTGACCACCACCGGCACGGTCCCGTCCGGGCACACCGATCCGGCGGACTGGGCCGGTCTGGAAGCACCTGGCACTGTCACACCCTCCGGTGTGCCGGGGGTCCAGGTGGACGGCTACTTCCCCGATAACTCCGCCACCAACACCAATCATGGCTGGCACCACGACAGCCAGTTCGTCCTGCGGCTGCCGGCCCGCTGGAACGGCGGGCTCGTGGTGGCGGGACCGCCCTCGACCCGGGAACAGTTCGCCAACGACCGAATCATCAGCGATCAGGTCCTGGCCAAGGGCTACGCCTACGCCGCCACCGACAAGGGCAACACCGGCGCGCAGATCTACCAGGACGGCCGCCGCCCCGGTGACGCGATCATGGAATGGCATCGCCGGGTCACCGAGCTGACCATCACCGCCAAGAAGGTGGCCGCTCGGCACTACGGCCGGCCCCCACGCGCGACCTACGCGGCCGGACTGTCGGCCGGCGGCTACCTGGTGCGCTGGCAGCTCGAGAACCGCCCGGACCTCTACACCGGCGGCCTGGACTGGAACGCCCTCATCTTCACCGAAGAGATCAGCATGCTCAGGACCCTTCCGCCCGCGTTGCGCGCCTACCCCCGCTACGCCGCAGGCGACCCGGCGGCACACGCCGGGATGATCGCGGCCGGCTACCCCGCGGGTTCCGAAGCCCTCTGGAATTACCACCACAAGAACCAGTGGGACTTCCTGCAGCGGGTGATCCGTGAGGAACTCGACCCGGGCTACGACGGCGACACCCAGGCCGGCACCCCGTTCTGCGCCGAAGGCACCGGGGCGGGTTGTGACACCGACTACGACCTCGCCGCGCGACCCGGCTCGGTCCACCGGGCCGTCGCCCGCATCAGCCTCACCGGGCGAATCAAGCGTCCGCTGGTCAGCATCCAAGGCACCCTCGACGTCATGACTCCGCCCGCGACGTACGGCGACGTCTACCACCGGATGGTCGTCGATGCGGGTCACGGCGATCTGCACCGCTACAGTCGCGTCTCCGGTGGCACGCACACCGACGGCCTGGTGCCGATCGCCCCCGGCATCCTGCGACCCATGCTCCCGTCCTTCACCAGCGGGTTCGCGGAGCTCGAATTGTGGACCGGCCGGAGCAGAGCTCGAGACTGACGGCTCCCGGGACTCGAACCCCTGACCTTCTGAGCCGTGGTCAGACGCCCAGTCGCGCCGTCACCAGATCGGTGAAGCCGTTCGCCAGCAGGATCACCGCGATGCTGGTCAGCAGGATGCCGGCCACCCGGTCCAGGATCGCGGCCGTCTCCGCGGAGATCCGCCGTTCGACGTGCCCGGAGAGGTAGAGCGTCACGCCGGTCACGATGCCGTAGGCCAGCGCCGCCACGGTCAGCCACAGGCGGCCCGGGACGTCACCGGCGTCCGCGGAGGCGGCGACGCCGAACGCGAACGTGGTGCCGCCGACGGTGAGCGGAAAGGTCAGCGGGGTGAAGAGGGGGTTCTTCCGTGGCGCGGCCGGAGCTTCGTCGCCGGGGGAGGGCTCCGGCGGCGCCTCCCCGGAACCCCGCATCAGCGGCACCGCCGCCAGGATCAGCGCGATGCCACCGGTCGCGGTCAGCGCCGCCGGGCTGATCCCGAGCAGCTCCAGCAGCGGCTCACCCACCCAGACCGCGATCAGCACGAAGGCGAACGCGTTGAGCGCCAGGCCCAGCGCCAGGCGGAGTTGCTGGCCGTGGGCGTAACCGCGGACGTAGGGCAGGTAGGACGAGAGCGCCGCGACCGGGCTGTAGAGGGCGAAGAGAGCGAGGAAGAAGACCAGCGCCTCGTACTTGAAGGACATCGTCGTCAGAAGTCGACGGCGTCGCGGATCAGCGGGCAGGTCATGCAGTGCCCGCCGCCGCGGCCCCGGCCCAGCTCCGCGCCGACGATCGTGATGACCTCGACCCCGGCGCGCCGCAGCAGCGTGTTCGTGGTGGTGTTCCGGTCGTAGGTGAAGACCACGCCGGGCTCGACAGCGACAGCGTTGTTGCCGCTGTCCCACTGCTGGCGTTCGGAGGCGTACACATCTCCGCCGGTCTCGATGACCCGCAGCGACTTGAGCCCGAGCGACTCGGCCACGACCTCGGTGAACTTGCGGTCGCCCTCGTCGACCACCTGGGGCGCCTTTTCACCGGGGTAGATCGAGAACGTGTGAACGCCGTCCATGATGGTCGGGTACAGCGTGACGATGTCCCGGTCGGCGAACGTGAACACGGTGTCCAGGTGCATCGCGGCGCGCAGCTTCGGCATGCCGGCGACCACCACCCGCTCGGCGGCGCCCTGCGCGAACAGCGCCGCCGCCACCTGCGTGATCGCCTGCCGCGAGGTGCGCTCGCTCATGCCGACGAGCACCACGCCGTTGCCGACCGGCATGACGTCGCCGCCCTCGAACGTGGACAATCCCCACTCCTGCTCCGGGTCGCCCCACCAGACCGTCGCCTCCCGGAAATCCGGGTGGAACCGGTAGATCGCCTTCATCAGCAGCGTCTCGTCGTGCCGGGCCGGCCAGTAGAGCGGGTTGAGCGTCACCCCGCCGTAGAGCCAGCACGTGGTGTCCCGGGTGTAGAGCGTGTTCGGCAGCGGCGGCATCAGGTACTCGCGGGCGCCGGTCGCCTCCCGGGCCAGCGCCAGGTACCCGGAGCGGAAGTCGTCCGGCAGGTCGCTCGTGGCCAGGCCGCCGATCAGGAACTCGGCGAGGTCGCGCGGCGCCAGCTCGTCGAGGAACGCCCGGGTGTCGGTGACCAGCCCCAGACCCACCTCGTTCGCGACGATCTTGCGATCGAGCAGCCAGGACCGCGCCTCCGGGATGGCCACTGTCGCGGCGAGCAGTTCGTGCAGTTCCACCACCTCGACGCCCCGGCCGCGCAGCTTGTTGACGAAGTCGAGGTGGTCACGCTGGGCGTTCTCCACCCACATCACGTCGTCGAAGAGCAGGTCGTCCGCGTTGCTGGGGGTGAGCCGGCGGTGCGCCAGGCCGGGGGAGCAGACCAGGACCTTGCGGAGCCGGCCGACTTCGGAGTGAACGCCGAGGTTGGTGGACATGGAAGTGCCCCTCTCAGATGGAGATCCAGCCCGCGGCGAGCGCGGTGATGCCGGTGATGGCGCCGATCACGGAGACGGCGAGGATGACGAGCTCACGGCCGGAGAACAGCTGCCGCCCCTGTTCCCGGCGGGCTTTGACGAAGAGCAGTGTCGCCGGGGCGTAGATGATGAACGAGACGAGCAGGAACTTCGGACCGGCCGCGAACAGCAGGAAGATCGTGTAGAGGACGGCCAGCCCGGCGATGACCCACTCCTTGCCCCGGTCCGCGATCTTGAGCGCGTAACCCGCGGCGAGCAGGAACGGGATCAGGCTCAGCGCGCTCGTCAGGTCCAGCGCGAAGTTGAACGCGTCCTCGCTGAAATACGTGACGACCAGGACGATCTGGACCAGGATGCTGGTCAGCAGCAGGGCGTTGAACGGCACGTCACCGCGCCGGGCGCGACCCAGGAAACGGGGCATGTCGTCGTCCGCGGCCGCCACGAACAGCACCTCGGCGGCCATCAGCGTCCACGCCAGGTAGGCGCCGAGCACCGAGACGACCAGGCCGACGCTGACGAACGCCATGCCCCAGCCGCCGACGGCGGCCTCCAGAACCCCGCCCATCGACGGCTGGCGGAGCCGCGCGATCTCGGCGGCCGGCAGGATTCCGTACGACACGATGGTCACCGACGCGAAAACGGCGAACACACTGAGGAAACCCAGGATCGTGGCCCGGCCGACATCCTGCCGACGTTTCGCGTGCCGGGAGTAGACACTCGCGCCCTCGACACCGAGGAACACGAAGACGGTTACCAGCATCGTGCCCTTGACCTGCTCGAACAGGGAGCCGTACCCGACGCCGCCGCGCAGGTTGTCCGCGAAGACCGCCGGATCCAGCGCGAAGAGGGCGAGCAGGACGAAGACGATGATGGGTACGACCTTGGCGATCGTCACGATCCGATTCAGCACCGCCGCGTCCTTGACGCCACGCTGCACCAGGGAGAAGAAGAGCCAGATCCCGGCCGTCGAGCACAGCACCGAGAGCAGCGTGTCCCCATTGCCGAACGCCGGGACCACCGCGCCCAGCGTCGACATGATCAGCACCCAGTAGGTGACGTTGCCGACGCAGGCGCTGGCCCAGTAGCCGAACGCCGAAAAGAACCCGAGATACTCGCCGAAACCCGCTTTCGCGTACGCGTAGACGCCGGCGTCGAGATCCGGCTTCCGCATCGCCAGGGTCTGGAACACGAACGCCAGCATCAGCATGCCGGCGCCCGCGATGGTCCACGCGATCAGCGCCCCGATGACGCCGGTCTCCTCGGCGAACCGGCGTGGCAGCGAGAACACCCCGGCGCCCACCATGCCGCCGACGACCATCGAGGTCATCGTCAGCAGAGTCAGCTTCTGGGTGGTCGTCGTCTCCGTCGCCGTCACGGGGCGGGACGCTAATTTCCGCGCCCAGCCCCGTGTTCATCCCGGCCGGATGATTGAGGTCAGGAGATCGCGACGTCGAAGACGTGCATGATGCCCTTGTCGGTGTGGTCCGGCAGCACAACGGCATCGACGGCCTTCGCCGGGTCGAGGGCGGCCGGAGTGGTGGCGAAGATCCGGAACGTGCCGGTTCCGCTCGTACCGTTGGCGTTGTTTCGTCCGTTCAGGGTGATGAGCGCGCTGTTGCCCGCCGGCGCGGCTGCCGCCCAGTCGCCGAAGGTGACGCCGACGTCCTGGCTGGTCCCGTCGGTGTACTCGACGCGGGCGGTCCCGGTGGCCGGGCCGTTCGTCGCGAGGCCGAGGAACGACACGCTCGCCGCCGCGGCGTCCGGCAGGTCGATCCGCTGGCCGTGCGGAATCCAGTTGTCCGGCTCGCCCGGCGCGGCGTCCGGCCAGGTGAACGTGGTGTCCCCGAACGCCAGCGCGGCGCCGGGAGCGGCACCCGCCTGCGCCAGCGCGGTCCGCGACAGCGACCAGTCACTGAGGTCGAGCGAACCCAGGTTGCCCTGCCCGTCCGGCGTGGTCCCGGCGTTGTTGCGGGCGTCGGCGCCGCCGGTGTACGACGGCGGCACACCCCGGCCCCAGTTCCCGGGCGTCGCCGACATGGTCATGTCGAGCGTGCCGGTGGTCCGGGCCTCGATCCAGTTCGCGTCGGTCCGCTCGCCGTTGACCCGCAGGGCGGTGGTGTACCGCTTGCCCTTCGACACACCGGGCGCCTTGATCTTCAGCTTGCCGATCCGGACCTCGTCGAACATCGGCGCGCTGACCAGCAGGTCACCGGTGCCGTAGATCGCCGGGTAGAGGCCGATGTTCGCGAACACGTACCACGCGCTCAGCGAGCCCTGGTCGTCGTTGCCGGGCAGGCCGGACGGGGTGGTGTCGTACATCTCGGTGACCGCCCGGTACAGCACGTCGGTGGTCTTGGCCGGCTGCCCGAGCCAGTGGTAGACCCACGGGGTGCCGAACGCCGCCTGGTTCGACAGGTAGTTGCCGGTCTTCGTGTACGCGCCGGCGTCCAGGTCGGCCATCAGCACGTCGAGCGCGGCGGTCGCGGCGTCCGTGCCACCCCGCTTGGCGATCAGGGTGGCCATGTTGTGCGGGACCATCCAGCCGTACTGGTAGCCGGTCGACTGGTTGAACTGGCCGCGGCCGGCGCCGTCGTCGCGTACCCGGAGGTCGAAGTTCCGGTCGAAGCCGGTGCGCTCCCGGGGCCGGATGTGCCCGGTCACCGGGTCGAAGACGTTCATCCAGTTCTGCGAGCGGGCCAGGAAGAAGTCCCGGTTCGCGGTGTCGCCGAGGCGGCCGGCCAGCTGCGAGATCGCGAAGTCGTCGATCGCGTACTCCAGGACGCGCGACGTCGCGAAGTCACCCTTGCGGTTCTCGATCATTCCGGTCGTGAAGTACTGGAACGCCTCGCTGCGGGTGGTCGTGGTGGCCGGCAGCTTCTGGGTCTCGATCATGCTGGACAGGGCGGCCCGCCGGTCGTACCCGGTGGCGCCCATGTCGTCGAGCGTGGCCAGGATGACCTGGTAGTTGTCGCCCTGCATGCGGGCCGCGCCGGGCGCCCACCGGCCGGTCTGCTGGACCATCGTGACGATCGACTGCGCCATGTCGTTCGCGACGTCCGGGAACGTCAGGGCGATCAGTTGCGCCTGGCTGCGGTACATGTCCCAGCCCGAGCCGGCGAAGTTCAGGTTCTGGTAGAAGTGCCTGTTCCCGGTGATCCGGTGGACCTGCTTGTCGTAACCGAGGTATTCGCCGTTGACGTCGTCGCGAATGTTCGGGTGCAGCAGCGAGTGGTAGAGCGCGGTGTAGAGCTTGGTGCGCTGCTCGGTGCTGCCGCCCTTGACGTCGACCGTCCTCAGCGCCTTCTGCCAAGCCTTCTTCGCCGCTTTCCGCACCGTGTCGAAGCTCTTGTGGCCCGTCTCGCGGTCCCGGTTCGCGGCGGCGTTCGCGACGCTCACATAGCTGAATCCGGTCTTCGCGGTGACCGTCGCGCCGTCGGCGAAGGTGATCCAGGCGCCGGTGTCGTGGCGGTAGTCGACGCTGGTATCGGTGCCGGCCTTGACCGCGTGGGTGCTGCCGGCGGTCATCTCGGCGTCGTTCCACGTTCCGTAGGACTGGAACGGCTGGTCGTAGGTGGTGGAGAAATACGCCTTGTAGGTGTTGCCGACATCGCAGACGTCGGCGCCGAACATCCAGCCGCTGACCGTGCGTTTCGCGGGATCGATGGTGACTTCACTGCCGAAGGTACGGTTGTTCGGCCCGCTGACATCGAGAATGAGCGTCGATTCCCCGGGAAAATCGTATTTGCTCACCGCGGTACGGGTGGTGGCCGTCAATTCGGTCGTGATGCCGTTATCCGCGGTGACCCGGTAGTAACCCGGTTCGGCTCGCTCGTTCGCGTGGTCGAAGCCGAGGTAGTAACCCTTGACATCGGTGGACGGGCTCACCGGCAGGGTTCGCCCTGCGTAGGGGATCGTCGGGAACTCGTACCCGCCGTACCGCCCGGTGCAGCCGGTGCCGGAGTACCGGGTCATGCCGAAGCCGCGGATCAGGTTCGCGGTGTACTCGTACCCGCCCTTCTCCCCGACCAGGGCGTTGCCCGGCTGGTAGGTGGTCGGGCTCGGCTGCACCATGCCGAACGGCAGGGCGGCACCGGGGAACGTGTTCCCGTAGGCGTCGTTGCTCTTGTTCTGCGTGGTGTCGAACTCGGTGCCGATGAACTGGTCGACCGCGTCGAACGGGTCGATCTCCGCGGCGTGCGCGGCGGCGGGGGTGGGTGCCAGCAGCAGCGCCAGTCCGGCGATCAGCCACTTACGCATAGCTGTCCTTCCATTGGTAAGCAAGCCTGCCCATGCTGCTCGTGGTAGGGGAATCCCAGTTGTCCGCCGCCCGTCCTCTAGATCAACATGGTGCTATGTCTCCCCTTGACCTGACCGCGGCCGCTTCGTTCTGGACGGTGTCCGGCCTCACCGGCGAATACACCGTCGAGCGCTTCGGTGACTCGGCGCAGCTGGCGGACGCCCTGTTGGCACTGGTGATCGACGGCCGCAAGCGGGCCACCGCGTCCCTGGTCCGTCAGTTCGGCGACGAGCCGCTGCCCCGGATCGGCGTCCACTGGGTGGTCTGCGACGGTTCCGGGCAGCCTCGCGTGGTGCTGCGCACGGTGGAGCTGCGCCTGGGCCCGTTCAGCAGCGTCACGGAGTCGTTCGCGTACGCGGAGGGCGAGAACGACCGCACCCGGGACGGCTGGCTCGACGCCCACCGCGCCTACTTCGGCCGGGTCTGCCAGGCCGCCGGCGTCGCGTTCGACGAGGACACCGAGGAGGTCCTCTTCGAGCGCTTCGCGGTGATGTATCCGCCCGAGCTGGCGGCAGCGCCGCTCAGTTAGGCGGGCGTCCCGTCCCCGGGCTGTGGCCTGCGCCTAGGCGGGCGTCCCGTCCCCGGGCGTCCCGTCCCCGGGCGTCCCGTCCCCGGGCCGTGGCCTGCGCCGGCTCGGCATGGATGCGCGGGCTCGGCAGCGATGCGGGCACACGTAACGTCATTGTGCGAACGCATCCATGCCAGGGCAGGGATGCGGGCACACGCACCGCTTCGGTGTGACCTCATCGTTGCTGGCGGCGGCTTCGGTGTGACCTGATCGTCGCCGGTGCTACCAGCTGTGCATCGTCCCGTCCTGGAGGCGGTTTACCGGCAGCGACGCCGGCCGATACGGATACCGGGCCGCCTTCTCCTCGTCGATGTCGACGCCGAGACCCGGCTCCTCGGACGGGTGCAGGTAGCCGCCGGAGAACCAGTACCCGTGCGGGAACACCTCGTCGGTCTCCGGCGTGTGGCGCATGTACTCCTGCAGGCCGAAGTTCGGGATCGCGATGTCCACGTGCAGGGCCGCCGCCATGCAGACGGGGGAGAGGTCCGTCGCGCCGTGGGAGCCGCTGCGGACGTGGTACAGCGCGGCCAGGTCGAAGATGCGGCGCAGGTGGGTGATGCCGCCGGCGTGCACGACGGTGGTCCTGATGTAGTCGATCAGCTGGGACGTGATCAGTTCCTGACAGTCCCAGATCGAGTTGAACACCTCGCCGACCGCTATCGGTGTCGTCGTGTGCTGGCGGATCAGGCGGAAGCCCTCCTGCAACTCGGCCGGGACCGGGTCTTCCATCCAGGTCAGCGCGTACGGCTCCAGCGAGCGCCCGAGACGTGCGGCCTCCAGTGGCGTGAGGCGGTGGTGGACGTCGTGCAGCAGGCGCAGCGTCGGGCCGAATTCCGCTCGGACGTCGGCGAACACCTTCGGTACGTGGGTGAGGTAGTGCTCGGTCGACCAGACGTTCTCGGTGGGCAGCGCCGCGTCGGCCGGCTCGTAGAACATCTTGTCGCCGCCGACGCCGTAGGTGGACTCCAGTCCGGGAACGCCGGTCTGCACCCGGACCGCCCGATAGCCTAGATCGACATACGACGCGATCTCGGGTAGCACGCTTTCCGTGTCGAGCGCGTTCGCATGGCCGTAAACGGTCACGCCCTCTCGGGATCGCCCGCCCAGCAACTGGTAGACCGGCAAGCCGGCGACCTTGCCTTTGATGTCCCACAACGCCGTGTCGACAGCCGCGATGGCGGTCATCGTCACCGGGCCGCGACGCCAGTAGGCGCCCTTGTAGAGAAATTGCCAGATGTCTTCGATCCGGGAGGCGTCACGGCCGATCAGCATCGGCACGACATGTTCGGTCAGGTAGGCGGCGACGGCCAACTCACGGCCGTTCAACGTGGCGTCGCCGACGCCCGTCAACCCGTCGGCGGTCTCAATCTTGAGCGTGACGAAGTTGCGGCCGGGGCAGGTGATGATGACGCGGGCGTTGACAATATTGACGCTGCCCGCGTTCATGTTGACTGCACTTGACTTGCCTGTACTGGACTTGCCTGTACTGGACTTGCCTGTACTTGAATTGAGCATGCTCAATATTGATCCTCCTTCACACGTGCAACAAGTTGAGTGGGGTTGACGAAACGCAAGGCAAGCACCAGCAAGGTGAGCATCATCAAGCTGTATATGACAGCCATCGCGTCAACAGATTGCTGCGCCCGGATCCCGGCCGCCGACATCGAGTAGAACAGCGCCACGACGAGCGTCTGCGAGTCCGGTCCAGCGGTCAAGAACGTCAACTCGAACATCCCGACGGTGCGGACCACCACGAGGATGCACGATGCGAGGATCCCGGGGATGAGCAGCGGCGCGAGGATGCGCGTGAAGACATGCCGGGTGCGGGCGCCACACATCCGTGCGGCCCGCTCGACCGCCGGGTCGATCTGCTCGATGAACGGCGTCATCGTGAGGATCACGAAAGGGATCGACGGCACCAGGTTGGCGAGCACCACTCCGGACAGGTGACCGGCCAGACCGTACTTGTACAGCACCGTCGCGAGCGGGATGCCGTACGTGATCGGTGGCATCAGAATCGGCAACAGGAACAGCAGATAGAGCGCACGGCTGCCGGGGAACTTGCGCCGAGCCAGCACATAGGCGGCCGGCACCCCGACCAGCACCGAGATGCCGGCCACCAGCAGGCAGACGATCAACGTGACGGTCAGAACCGGCAACAGGGTGAACTCGTCCCACGCCTGGCCGTACCACTGGGTGGTGTACTCCTCGGGCAGCCACGAGTCGAACCAGCGCAACCCGAACGAGTTGACCACCACGGAACCGATCACGCCGGCCAGCCCGATGAAGAAGATGATCACCGCGCCCCAGACCAGCCATGCCGCGGGGGAGGCCACGATGGAGCGCTTCATCCCTTTCCTCCCGCCGTCGAACCGGTGTAGAGCAGCCCTCGGAGGCCCAGCACCACGGCGATCACGGCGAGCTCGACCGCGCCCATGATGATCGCGGCGGCCGACGCCCCGGCGTAGTCGTAGCGCACATAGGCCGCCTCGTACGCCGCGATCGAGATGACCCGCGTGCTGCCGGTTGGATCGCCGACCAGGATCGCCGACGGGAACACGCTGAACGCCAGCACGAACGTCAGGCAGAACGTCGTCGCCAGCCCCGGCGCGAGCAGTGGCAGCGTGATCCGGAAGAACCTCTGCCGCCAGCCGGCCCCGAGCGTCGCGGCGGCACGTTCGAGCGAAGGGTCGATGCCCGAGAGGTACGACAGAACGAGCAGGAAAGCGAACGGGAATCCGGTGATGACGAGCGAGAAGAACACGCCCCAGTAGTTGTTGGTGAGCCGCACCGGCGCGTCGGTCAGCCCGCTCGTCACCAGGAACCGGTTGAGCCATCCGGCCGGTCCGAGGAAGTTGAGCAGGCCCTCCGCGGTCAGCACGGTGCCGAGCGTGATCGGCACGACGAGAATGGTGGTGACCAGCCGTTTGCCGCGGAACCGGCCGCGCATCCGGTACGCGATAGGCACCGCCGCGGCGACGTTGAGCAGCGCGGCCGGCAGCGCGATGGCGAGCGTCGTGACGATCGTGTCCCGCTGGTACGCGTCGGTGAAGAACGTCTGGTAGGCGGCGAGCATCCCACCCTCGGCGGGTTGCAGGGACACCGCGATGCCGTACGCGAACGGGTAGATGAACAGCGCCACCACGAACACCGTGGCCGGCACGAGCAGCAGCATCTGCCGGTCGACGCCACGCTCGGCGAGCCGGTGCCGGACGGCGACCGTCGTGGCTGTCACGACGCCTCGCCCGGGAAGATCAACAGGCGCTCCGGCGGGAAGCCGACCTTCACGTGATCGCCCGGTGAGAGCCGCTGTGACGTGCGCAGATGCAGCACCATGTCGTCGGCGGTGCGGACCTCGACGGTGAACTCCCGGCCCTGGTACTCGACCACGTCCACCGTCGCTTCGAGGTCGCCGTCGAGCGTGATGTCCTCGGGGCGGATCGCGGCGACGGCGGAGGAGCCGTCCGCCAGGTCTCCCACGGGCGTGCCGGTCACCCGTACCCCCAAGATGTTGATCTTGCCAGAAGTGAAAGAACCGGGCAGAAGGTTGCGGTACCCCATGAAGTCGGCGACGTGCCGGTTCGCGGGGCGCGTGTGCACGTCCTCCGGCGTGCCGATCTGCTGCACCCGGCCGTCGCGGAGCACCACCAGGCGATCAGAAAGCGACAGCGCCTCCTCTTGATCATGCGTGACGTAGACCGTGGTGAGCCCGAGTGTCTGGTGCAGCCGGCGGATCTCGGTGCGCATCTCCAGGCGCAGCTTGGCGTCCAGGTTGGAGAGCGGCTCGTCCATCAGCACCAGCGACGGCTCGATCACGACAGCGCGGGCGATCGCGACGCGCTGCTGCTGCCCGCCGGAGAGCTGGCCGGGCAGCTTCGTGGCGTGCTCCTCCAGATGGACCAGGCGGACCGCGTCGGCGGTCCGGCGGCGTGCCTCGGCCCGGCCCGCGCCGTGCATCTGCAGGCCGAAAGCCACATTCTTCTGTACGGACATATGGGGGAAGAGCGCGTAGTTCTGGAAGACCATCCCGAATCCACGGCGTTCCGGTGGCAGCGTGTCGAGCCGGGTGTCGTCGCGCCAGATGCTGCCGGCCGTGAGCGGCAGCAGTCCGGCCAGGCAGTTCAGGGCCGTCGATTTGCCGCAACCGGAGGGGCCCAGCAGGGCGATGAACTCGCCCCGCTGGATCTCCAAGGTCAGGTCGCTCAGCGCGTCCGCGTCGCCGAACCGCCTGGTCACGCCGTCGAGCCGCAGCCGATCGAAGCGTGTCACTTCTTCACCTTCGACCCGCCGACCTCCCGGTCCCACCTGTCGAACGCGGCGACCAGCGCTTTCGCGTCCAGCGGCACTTCGAGCGGGTTGTTCAGGATGAGGTCGGCGTACTCCGGCCGGCCGTACTCGTTGATTGCCTGCTGACTCTCCTGCGGCGCCATCGTCAGCGGCACGTCCTTGATCGCCGGGCCGGGGAAGAAATACCCCTTGTCATACGCCTTGGCCTGCTGCTCCGGGGTGAGCATCGAGGTCAGCAGCGACAGCACGGCGGCCTGCTTGTCGGTGGACACGCCCTTCGGCACGACCGCGTAGTGCGCGTCGGTCACCCAGTGGAAGCCGTCCAGCGTACCGATCTTGGCTTCCTTGGGTACGGTGCCGAGCACCCGCGGATTGATGTCCCAGCCGGTCGTCGTCAGAATGATCTTCGCGGAGCCGTTGGCCAGGTTCTTCATCGTCTCGCTGGTGCTGGACGGGTACAGCGTGACCTGGGCGTCCAGCTCCTTGAGGAACTGCCAGGTCTTGTCCCAGCCGTTCTCCGGGTCCTTCGGGTCGCTGTCGCCGAGCAGGTAGGGCAGGCCCATCAGGAACGTGCGGCCCGGACCGGAGTTCGAGGGCCGGGCGTACTGCACGGCGCCCGGGTTGGCCTTCGCGTAATCGAGCAGCTCCTGCGCGGTCTTCGGCGGGTTCGGCACGTTCCCGGGCAGGTACTCGATGAGCGGACCGGACGGGTAGTAGGTGATCGTGACGCCGTTGTCGCCGGCGAGCTTCTGCATCGCCTCGGCGCCGGGCAGGTAGGCGGCCATGCCGGTCAGCCGGTTCGCGTGGGTGGGCAGCAGCGGCAGCCACAAACCCTGATCGATTCCGGCCGCGAGACCGTCGACGCCGGTCAGCACGATGTCGATGTCGACGCGGTTCGCGTCCTGCTGCGCCTTGATCTTGCCGACCAGCTCGGGCGCTGTCGCCTTGGTGTAGGTGACCTTCTCGACCACGTCGCTGTTCTTCGCGACGAAGTCGTCGATCATGCCCTGGGTCAGCTGCAGGTTCCCGGCCACGTCGAGGACGTTGAGGGTCACCGGCTTGCTGGGCTTTTCCGGTACGGCTCCGTCGGCGCTCGTGGTGTCCCCACCCGAGTCGGGCGGGCTGCAAGCCGTCAGAGCGAGCGTGAGAGCGGCAATACTAAGAGTGACCTTCCCTTTCACGACGTCTCCTTTTATCGCTTCAAAAATCCTTATTGGGGTACGGGGCCGGTGGACGCCCGCACGATGAGCTGGGTCGGGGTTCGCTTGTTCACCGGGCTCCGGTCACCCAGCAGATCCAGCAGCAGCTCGACGCCGGCCCGGCCGATCTGCTCCTTGGCGATCGCGACGGTGGTCAGTGCCGGGGTGACCAGCCCGGCCAGCAGGATGTCGTCGAAACCCACGACGCTGATCCGGCCGGGCACGGCGATCTCCCGGTCCCGGAACCGGTTGAGCAGGCCGAGCGCGACCAGGTCGTTGTAGGCGATCACGGCGGTGGCCGGCGACGCGGCGACCAGGTCGGCGACGGCCGCGCCGCCATCGACAGTGGGCGCGACGTTGCCGGCCTCGATCAGGTCCATGTCGTAGGAGGAGGTGGCCGACCGCAGGCCGCGCAGGCGGTCACGGTTCGACCAGGACGTGCGGGGGCCGGCCACGTACGCGATCCGGCGGTGTCCCAGCGCGTGCAGGTGACCGACCGCCTGGCGCATCCCGTCGGCGCTGTCGGCGGTGACCGCCGGGAACGGGCTGACCCGCCGGTTCAGCACGACGATCGGGGTCTGCAACTCCCTGTCGCAGGCCCGCAACTCGTCGTCGCTCGCTCGCGGCGAGCAGAGCAGGAAGCCGTCGACCTGCTTGGCGAGCGCCCTGATCAGCGACGTCTCGACGGCCGGGTCCTCGTCGGTGTCGCCCAGGAAGACGGCGTAGTCGAAGAGCCGGGCCTGGGTCTGGATCGCCTTCACCACGCTGGGGAAGAACGGGTTCGCCAGATCCGGCAGCACGACGCCGATGTTGGCGGTCCGGCCGGTGATCAGGCCGCGGGCCGCCCGGTTCGGGTAGTAGCCGAGATCTCGGGCGGCGCGCTCGACCCGCTCCCGGGTCTCCGGGCGGACCTGCTCGGGTTTGGCCAGGGCCCGGCAGACCGAGGACTGTGAGACACCGGCGAGCCGGGCCACGTCCTTGATGGTCGCCGCCATGGCGGGCCCCCTGATCATTCGATGTCGATCGATCGGTTGGGCCAGTCTGGAATCGTTTTCAGGATGTTGTCAAGGCGGCTTCAGTTGGCGCTGTGTTTGCCGGTTGGTCAGCGGTTTTCGCAGGCCGTTCGGTCGGCGGTTTCGCGTGCCGCCGGTCAGTCGGGTTTCCCGTGCGTGTGGTCAGTGGTGTCGCGTGCGGGTGGTCAGTGGTTTTGCGTGCGGGCGGTCAGTCGGCGGTTTTCGCGTGCAGGCCGTTCAGCAGCGCGGCCGGTGTGCGGGGGTCGTCGAGCGTCACCGCGAACCGGCGGCCGTCGCGCAGGTTCACCACGAGGCCGGGCCCGCCACGCAGGACCAGCGCGCTGCGGCCCGGTAGCACCCGGTAGCCCCAGCCGCCCCACTCCGTCGGATTGATCTCGGCGGCCTCCGCGCTGACGATGTCCGTGAGCGCGACATGCTTGATCGTCACCCCGACGCCGGTGACCACGCGCAGTCCACGCCGGTCCGCGGTGATCCGCACCCGTCCCAGCGCGAACGCCAGCGCCAGCAGCACCGGAACCGCGAGCCAGAGCCCGGACGTGCCGAGCGCCGCGCCGGCCGCCAGCGCGGCGGCGGCCAGCAGCGTCGAGCCGAACAGCAACGGCGAGCGCAGCGTGGTGCTGAACGCCGCCCGCTCGGTCGGCCCCAACGCCAGCGCGTCGACCGGCGGCTCGGCGGGCACGTCGATCCGCGGCGCCTTCCCGGCGATCAGCCACACGACGAGGGCCCAGGCCATGCCGAGGAAGAGGTAGGCGAACCGCCAGCCCAGCCGCGGGTCGGCCGGATCGGCGAGACTCGCGGCAGCGGTGGCCACCCAGACACCGGCCGACCCGCCGGCGACAGCGCCGGCGGCGACGAGCAGCCCGCGCCCCACAGCAACCCGCCGCACATCTCGCGCCGCGTTCCCGGCCGATGCCGCGTTCCCGGCCGGTCCCGCCTTCCCGGCCGCTTCTGGGTTCCGTGCCGGATCCCCGCTCTGCGCCGGCTTCTCGTCTCGCGTCGGCTGCTCCGGGTGGTGGGTTGCCATCGCGGCGGCGACCAGGCCGAGCACGCCGGCCAGGATGCCGGTGGTCAGCATCGCGGCCCAGAACCCGGTCGTCGAGCTGAACCCGTCGGCCGTGCCCGAGCCGCTCCAATGGGTAGCGATCCGTTCCGGCAGTTCGTCCCGCCAGGTCCCGGTCGCGGCCGTAACCACCACCGGCAGCCAGATCACCGCCGCAGCGGCGTGCAGTTTCCTCACGGTCGCGCCTCCTTCACCACTATCTCCAGCATCTCCGTCTCACCGAGCCCTTGCCGCCGTGCCTCCCGTACGAACTGCCGGGCCAGCTCGGCCAGCCGCAACCGTGCGCCGTCGGCATCGCCGCGCACGACCGCACCCCGGCCCCGGCGCAACTCGATCAGCTCCTCGTCACGCAACTGCCCGTACGCCCTCAGCACCGTGTGCAGGTTGACGTCGAGCACATCGGCCAGCTCCCGGGCGGCGGGCAGGCGCTCACCGGCGCTCAGCTCGCCGCGCATGATCCCGCCACGCACCTGAGCAGCGATCTGATCAGCAAGCGGTTCGCCGGCCGCCACATCCACGCGGAACAACATGTTTGCATTCTACTATAACAATGGGCTTCCTGGTGTGGCTCCCTGATGGCGCGGCGCCGCGAGCCGTAGCCGGCGCAGGAAAGCCGGCCCGATTACCGGCCTGGGCTACGGCTCGTTGGCGCGGGCCGTAGTTGGCGCAGGCAAACCGGGTGTGGTTGCCGGTCTGGGCTACGGCTCGGTGGCGCGGGCCGTAGCCGGCGCAGGCAAGCGAGTCTGATTAGGACCCGTCGATTAATAACTCGCTGCTTTGATCAAGCTGGTGGGGTTGATTCCGGCGTTGCTTGCGTGTGCTGCGAGGTCGGTGCGGGTGGT
>NZ_JBEZZR010000077.1:0-15478 GCF_040639325.1 Actinoplanes sp. NPDC023936
CGGCCGATACCACTTCGCCACCCCTAAATGATCACAAACATGGATCAAAGTGGCTAGTCACCCGTAACCACCGTAGCCAAAAAGCAACAGGCTCCGAGGCAGCGGTCAGGGAACACACAACGCCATCGTGAGCTCCCACCTGCGCCAGGACCGAGACGCGGGCACACGCAACGCTTCGGTGTGCTCTCATCCCCG
This sequence comes from Actinoplanes sp. NPDC023936, assembly GCF_040639325.1. Classification (NCBI taxonomy): domain Bacteria; kingdom Bacillati; phylum Actinomycetota; class Actinomycetes; order Micromonosporales; family Micromonosporaceae; genus Actinoplanes; species Actinoplanes sp. NPDC023936. The sequence goes on from NZ_JBEZZR010000077.1 coordinate 196, forward strand.
CGCCGCAACCGCATCGTGTGCCCCTGACCCTGGCCGGAGCGCGGACAGGCGCCGGACGGTGCCGGATAACCTGCCTCAGCTACGGCTCAAGTCCGCGAGCCGTCGCTCAGCCATGGAATCGAGCCCTGATGACATGCACCAGCTACGGCTCGGGCCCGCCAGCCGTCGCCCGCGCATGGAATCGGGCCCGGATGACATGTGTCAGCTACGGCTCGGGCCGCTCAGCCGTCGCCCGCGCATGGAATCGGGCCCGGATGACATGTGTCAGCTACGGCTCGGGCCGCTCAGCCGTAGCCGACACATGTGACCACGCGATGCCGGCCCGGCGGCAGCCACTTGCTCACCGAGCGCCTCCCACGCCGTCACCACTTGACCGAACACCTCACAATCTTGGCAACCGAGGGTCCACAGGTGGGCACAACTTGCCTAGATCGCGCTGGGGGCGGGCGGCGAGCGGCGAGCGGCGAGCAGCGAGGGGGTGGGGAGCGGCGGGCGGGGGTTACTTGGCGGTGTCGTGTACTGCCTGGGTGAAGACTTCGGAGCGGTGCTCGAAGTTGCGGAAACGGCCGTAGCTCGGCGCCGCCGGTGACAGCAGCACCACTCCCCCGGCCGGCGTCACCTCGCGGGCGAGCCGCACCGCATCCACGAGATCCTCGGCGACCAGCGTCCGCACGCCCGGCAGGTCGGAGATCTCGGAAATGATGCGGGGGCCACTGTCCGGCAGGCCGATCACGGTCAGTGTGCGGGACTCCAGGAAGGAACGTAACGGTGTGTAGTCCAGCCCACGATCGGTCCCGCCGACGAGCACGGTGAGTGGCCGGTCGGCGTAGGCCTCGATGGCGTGCATCGCCGAGTACGGGCTGGTCGACAACGTGTCGTCGACGAACGTGACACCGGACGGGTCCTCGATCTCGGCGAGCCGGTGCGGCAGTCCCCGGAACGATCGGACAGCCGCTTCGAGATCGTCCCGAAGCCCGACCACGTCGACGCCCATCCCGTCCAGCACGGCGAGCGCCACGCACAGGTTCCGCTCGTTGTGCCGGCCCTTCAGCTCCAGCGCCGACCGGGCGAACAGCGGCTCGTCGCTGCAGAAGACGACGCCGTCCTCGACCCGGAACCGGGAGTCCTCGGCGGCGGCCGGCACCGGCGGGAAGCCGCTGGAATCGGTCAGCCCCCGGATCTCGTCGCGCAGTCGTGAGTCCTCCGCGTTGACCACGATCAGCTCGGGCCCGTACCGGAGAAGGTTTAGTTTGTCCCGGTAGTAGGCCTGCTCACTCCCGTGCGAGTCCAGGTGCTCGGGGAAGAGCGAGGTCACCACGGCGACCCGCGGCGAGTCGGTGAGATCCGCGCACTGGTAGCTGGAGAGCTCCAGCACATACAGATCAGATTCGGGCAGGTCGAGCAGGGGGATGCCGATGTTCCCGCCGTACGCGTTGGGCTTGCCGACCGCCGCGAGAAGGTGGCTGATCAGGCTGGACGTGGTGCTCTTGCCCTTGCTGCCGGTCACGCCGACGGTCTTGGCGGCGTTCTCCGCCATCCACAGCGCGCTGCCGCCGGTCACCGTGACGCCCCGGGCGCGCAGTTCCGTCAGGTACGGGTGGGTCAGCGGCACGCCGGGCGAGCGAACCACGACGTCAGCTGTGTAAAGGGCAGCCTGCGCGTGCTCCCCGCCGGCCAGCGGGGCGAGCGCCGCGAACTCGTCCTCCCAGGGCGTGGAGAGGTAGTTCGCGCTGTCGTCGACCGCGATCAGCCGGGACGGCTCGTGCTTCGCGATCGCGGTCACCGCGGCCCGGCCCTCCCGGCCGGTGCCCCAGACCGCCACCGAGCGGCCACGCAGATCTGCCAGGCGCACGTCTCTCCCCTAACCGGATCGCATCTCGCGGAACCGAACCAATGCATCTCGTGGAACCGAACTAATATTGCCCGTCGGCCAGAAGACAGGAGTTTCCGGGTGCAGTTCGACGTCATGCGCTTCCCCTCGTACACATTTGATCCGACGACCGGGGTGGCGGCGTTCGACTACCTGCTCGACGGGCCGGAGCCGCTGCGCTTCACCGAGACGATCACGTTTCCGCTGCCCGACCGGCGGGAGGTGCCGGACGCGTTCTACCGGGTTCTCGACCTGCTGCACGTGGTGGCCGGGGTCAGCTACTACAAGGTGGGCGCGCCGCCGCGGATCGAGGCGCCGAAAGCCGTGCCGGCGGCGGTGACCTCGTTCTTCACGGCGATCTACACGAACGGCCTGGCGGAGTACGCGTACCGCAATCAGCTGCCGCACGTGCTGGAGCTCACCGTCGACACGCCCGGCGTGATCCCGGATGCGGAAATTTCGGAGATGTCCGGCAGGCCGCTCTCCGCGGTCGGCGGTGGCAAGGACTCGATCGTCACGCTGGAGATCCTGCGCGCCGCCGGGCTGGACCCGGTGCCGTTCTCGGTCAACCCGAACCCGGTGATCGAGAACGTCAACGCCGCGTCCGGCCTGCCCGCCCTCGCCGCGCGCCGCAAGCTCGACCCCCGGCTGTTCGAGCTGAACGCCGCCGGCGCGCTGAACGGCCACATCCCGGTCACCGCGATCAACTCGCTGATCGCGATCGCCACCGCGGTCTGGCACGGGCTCGGCCCGGTGGTGATGTCGAACGAGCGCTCCGCCTCCGACCCGAACCTGATCTGGAACGGCCACGAGGTGAATCACCAGTGGTCCAAGGGCGCGACCGCCGAGGGGCTGCTGCGGGCGGCCGTCACGGCGTACGCGGGGCTCGCCGACCCGTACTTCTCACTGCTCCGCACGCTCTCCGAGCTGCACATCGCGCAGCTCTTCGCCGGTTACACAGCGTACGATGATGTCGTCACCAGCTGTAACAAGGCGTTCAAACTTCACGACCCGACGGCCCGCTGGTGCGGTGACTGTCCGAAGTGCCGGTTCGTTTTCCTGGCGATGGCTCCGCACATGCCCCGCGAACGGCTCGCGCACATCTTCGGCCACGACCTGTTCGCCGACCCCGCCCAGGTCCCCGGCTTCCTGGAACTGCTCGGCGTGGACGCGCACAAGCCGTTCGAGTGCGTCGGCGAGGCCGAGGAGTGCCTGGTCGCGCTCTCCATGCTGACCGACGACGCCCCGGTGCTCGTCGCGCTCCGCGCCGCCGTGCCGGATTCCGCGTGGGCCGACGCGTCGCACAGCAACGTCTTCACCCCGGGCGGCCCCCACCACATCCCGCCGGCCTACCGGAAGATCCTGGACGAGGCGGTCTGATCATCTACCCCACGACGCGAGAGCTGCGCTATCCGGCGACAGCCACGATTTCGGTACGGGGGTACGCCCACGACTCCTTCGCCGGGGTGACGGACGTGCTCGCCGGACTGTCCGAGGATCCCGGCGCGCAGCTGGCCGTCTATGTGGACGGCCGGCTCGTCGTCGACCTGTGGACGGCGGCGGCCGGTGACGGCGACGCGCTGACCGGGGTGTTCTCGGCCGGCAAGGGCGCGGTCTACCTGGTGGTCGCGCGACTGGTCGACGACGGTGTGCTGGAGCTGGACCGTCGCGTCGCCGAGTACTGGCCGGCGTTCCCCCTCCCCCGCCTCACCCTGCGCGACCTGCTCGCCCACCGCTCCGGGTTGATCGGCGTCGACGGCGGGTTCAGCCCCGCCGAGCTCCTCGACGACCGTTCGGTGGCGGCCCGCCTGCTCCACCAGACCCCGTACTGGGAGCCCGGCACCGCGTACGGCTACCACGCCTTCACCATCGGGGCGATGCTCGGCGAGGTCGTGTGGCACGCCACCGGCCGTACCCTGCAGAGGTTGTTCTTTGATCTGATCCGGTCACCGTTCGGCGTTGATGTCTTCCTGGGCGGATCCGACGAGTCCCGGTACCGTCCGGTTCTGCCCGGGGCCGACACGACCGTCATCCCGCCCCGCAGCCTCACCGCGATCGCGTTCAACCGCAACGCCGACCCGCCCACCGACATGATCGAGTGGATCAACACGCCCGCGGTGCGCGCTCGCGGCCCGGTCTCCGGCGCCGCCGTGGCGAGTGCGCGAGGCCTGGCCGCGATGTACGCGGCAGCCCTTTGGGGCACCGGTGGCCGGGAACCGCTCGTCGACCGGCACACCCTCGCGGAGTTCGCCGCGATCTCCTCGGACGGCTTCGACCGGATCACCGGCGAACGCCACCACTTCGGCCTCGGCTTCGAGATCCAGCACCTGCGCTACCCGGGGCTCGGTGAGACCGCTTTCGGTCACAGCGGCGTCTCCGGTACGCAGGCTCTGGCCGACCCGTCCCGGGGCGTCGCCCTCGCCTACACCCGCCGGCGCTGCACCTATCCGGGCGGGGCGGCCCGCGAGGTGGGACCGCTCGTTGCGGCGGTGCTCGGCGCCACCCGGTAGCGTCGGCGACCGTGACAGATGGGATCTACGTAGGTAACGCCGACCCGGACGCGCTCGCCGATCGGGGCTGGCTGCTCGGCCACTTCAAGCCCGAGGGCGACCTGCGGCACAGCACGGACGTCGAGATCAAGTGGGGCCGCCACCCGAAGGGTGACCGGCGGGCGGAGTGGGTTCGCGGTGAGGAGCGGACGGCGCTGCTCGTGTTGATCAGCGGCTGTTTCCACATGGAGTTCCCGGAGCGGACAGTGGTTCTCGACAAGCAGGGCGATTACGTGGTGTGGGCGCGGGGTGTGGATCACTCGTGGGTGGCCGCCGAGGAGTCGGTGGTGCTGACCGTCCGGTGGCCGTCGATCCCGGGCTACGCCGTCCCCTGACCCGGCTCAGCGGATCCCCGGCCAGCGTGTGGAGTTGAGGCGCGGAGCGCACCCGAAACCCACACGCTCAGCGGATCCCCGGCCGGCGTGTGGAATTGAGGCACGGAGCGCACCCGAAACCCACACGCTCAGCGGATCCCCGGCCAGCGTGTGGAATTGAGGCACGGAGCGCACCCGAAACCCACACGCTCAGCGGATCCCCGGCCAGCGTGTGGAACTGAGGCGCGCAGCGCACCCGAAACCCACACGCTCAGCGGATCCCCGGCCAGCGTGTGGAACTGAGGCGCGCAGCGCACCCGAAACCCACACGCTCAGCGGCTGGGGCGGGCGGGAGCTCTCCACGGTGACCACTGACGTGTCCCGGCGGCCGCGCTGCGGCCCGGCGGTGAGACGGTGGCCGCGCGGTGGGGGCGGGACGGTTCCGGTGCGGTTGGGGAGGTGCGGGCGCGTACCCGATCATCGGCACAATTCCCAGAAGGCGATCGCCGCGGCGGTGGCGACGTTGAGGGAGTCGACGCCGTTGCGCATGGGGATCGCCACGCGGACGTCGCTGGCGCGCAGGGCGTGCGAGGTCAGGCCGGGGCCTTCGGCGCCCAGGAGCAGGGCGGGGCGTTCGCGCTGGGCGGGTGTCAGATCCTGGAGGGCCACCGCGTCGTCGGCCGGGGTCATCGCCAGCAGCGTGAAGCCCGCTTCGCGGATCGTGGCGAGTGTCTGGGGCCAGTTCTCCGACTTGGCGTACGGGATGGCGAACACCTCGCCCATGCTGACCCGGACGGCTCGGCGGTAGAGCGGGTCCGCGCAGTTGGGTGAGAGGACCACCGCGTCGATGCCGAGGGCGGCGGCGCTGCGGAACAGGGCGCCGAGGTTGGTGTGCGTGTTCAGGCCCTCCAGCACGGCCAGGCGTCGCGCTCCGGCCAGCAACTCGTCGAGCGGCGTGAGGTCGCGGCGGTGGAACGACGCGAGGATGCCCCGGTGCACGTGGAAGCCGGTGATCGACTCCAGGACCGGCGCGGGCGCGGTGTAGAGCGGGGCGTCCGGCGGCAGGTCGGCGAGCTGGTCGGCGCGTTTCTGGTCGACCAGGGCGGAGCGCATCCGGTATCCGGCACGCAGCGCACGCTGGATGACCAGTTCTCCTTCGGCGATGAACAGCCCGTTCGGGGGTTCCCACTTGGTGCGCAGTTCGACGTCGGTGAGGGCACGGTAGTCGGCGATGCGCGGGTCGTCGGGGCTGGTGATGCTCAGTGGTGGCACCCAGGCATTGTGCCTACCGCGATCGGGCGGCCGCCCCTGGCCCCTGCGTGCCGGATATTTCCGGCACATCCGGCATATGGTGGAGACGATGTAGCTCACTTCTCCGAGGGGTTTGCCAGTGTCGGCTGGTTCGGGACCGGGCTCCGACCCGCATCTGCTCGCCCTGCTGCGAGCCATCCGGTTGCGCCAGAACGCGCCGGACGCCGCCGAGGCCGGCGCGGCGGACACCGCGGCGGCGCTCTCCGACGTTCCCGCGGCTTCCGACCCGGCGCCGGGTTCCGGGTCGGCGGGCGCTCCCGGGGCGGCGCGTGCTTCCGGGTCGGCGGGCGCTCCCGGGTCGGCCGGCGCTCCCGGGTCGGCCGGCGTTCCCGAGTCGGCACCGGGTTCCGGGCCGGCGTCGCCGGGGGATGACGTGTCCCGCTTCCCCGACGAGCCGGCGCCGCAACCGAGCCGGATCCCGCCCGCCGCGAGCCGGCCACCATCGGGACGGCCGGCGGCCGCACGGCCCGCGCCGCCCGACCCGCAGCGCCCGCCGGACCGGGCCAACCCGGAGATCCTCTGGCGCGGCGATCCCGGCGCCACCCTCGGCCGGTCCGGCCTCGGCGCGAAACGACGCCCCGGAGCGTCGAGAGGCGTGTGGGGCGCCGCCGCCGGCCGGATCAACCCGATCACCGGCGCGGCCGGGCGGATCAACCCGATCACCGGCGTGAACCCGGCCGGGCCCGCCGCACCGGCCGCCCCGATCCCCGGCATCGAGGGGATCCGCCCGATCGGCGGCCCCGGCACCGAGTTCCCCACCGACCCGACGCTCTACGGATATCCGTCCTCGCCCCGGGGCGGCGCACACGGCCCCGCGCCGAAACGCAACGCCCCCGGCGTCGACGGCATGAACCCGGCCGACGACGCCGAGCTGCGTGACGTCCAGCGGCTGCTCAGCACCAGCCTGACGTTCGCGGGCGGCACCGGCGAGGTGGCCGAACGACTGTGGAACGCCCTGCTGCAGGCCCAGCCCGACCTGTTGGCGACGGTTCCCGGAACGGCCGAGACCCAGCGCCGCCAGCTGGCCCGGGCGCTCACCTGGATCGCGCACAACCTGGACGATCCGCCCACCGTCGTCACCGGGTGCGGGCAGCTCGGCGCGGCGCTCTCCGAGAGCGGCGTGCAGTGGAAGCAGCTGCAACTCGTCGGAGCGGCCCTCGCCGAGGCGTTGCGGGCCGGCATGGCGCCCGGCGGGTGGCGGCAGGACTTCGATCAGGCGTGGCGGTGGGCGTGGCAGCACACCTACGAGTGGATCGTGCACGGGGGGACGCTCACCGCGTACCAGCCGACCGCCTGGACCGCCGAGGTGCTCTCCCACGAGCTGCGCCGGCCGGACCTCGCGGTGATCCGGGTCCGTCCGTTCCTGCCCATGCCGTACCGCCCCGGCCAGTACGCCCGCGTCGAAGTCGCTCGGCTGCCCGGAGTCTGGCGGCCGTACTCGCTGGCCGGCGCCCCGCACCGGGACGAGACTCTGGAACTGCACGTCCGCGCCAAGTCCGCGGCCGGCGTCAGCCACACCCTCGTGCACGCGACACGCAAAGGCGACCGGATCCGGCTCACCCGAGCCGAAGGCGACCTGGCACTCCCCGCCGAACCGGGCCGCGGCGTCCTGATGATCGCCGGGGACACCGGGATAGCCCCGATGAAGGCGATGCTCACCCAGGTGGCCGCCACCGCCGACCCGCGCCCGGTCGTCCTGTTCTGGGGTGTCCGAGAGCTGAGCGAGCTGTATGACATCGACGACGTGTCCGCTATCGCCCATGCGGCCCCGAAGGCGACGGTGGTTCCGGTGGTGTCCGAGGGCAATCCCGGGCCGTATGCGTACGGGCTGGTCACCGACGCGGTCGCGGCCTATGGGGAGTGGTCCCGCCACGAGGTCTGCCTCGCGGGCCCGCCGCTGATGGTGGCGGCGACGACGGCGGCGCTGGAGGAGCTCGGGGTGCCGTCGGCGCGAATTCACCACGATCCGCCGGAATGATCCGGTACGGGTGGCCGGTCGCCCTCAACCGCAGGTGCTGGCCGTCCCGTGGAGTCGGCGCGGCCATGTGCGGGTCAAGGCCGTTGCGCGGGCTACGGCTACGGGTGGTGGGTCACGGTGGGGGTCGTCCCGTGGGGTCGCGGTGGCTCACGGGGTTCAACCCGTGATGGACGGGGCACCGAGCGCAGAGTTGTCCCGTGATGGACCGGGCACCGAGCGATCTTGGAAACCAACAAGAGCCGATGTCACGCTCGGTCACCGGCTGGGCGGAGCAGTAGCGGTTTGCGTCATTCTGCGGGGCCAGGACCGTCCACGCCTTTCCGAAAAGCGCCAGCTTTACCGGAGATACCGGCACTCACCGTGAGAGCCACGGCTGCCGAACACCCTCCGCACAACCGAGAAGCGACAAAACCGGCATACCGGCCGGACGGATGGCCGGCGTCGCGTGGAGCGCCCTCGGCGAGGTGCTTTCGCGTGGGGCGCCGCTTCCATGAGGTGCCTTCGCGTGGGGCGCCGCTTCCGTGAGCCGCCATCACGCGGAGCCCGGCCTCCGTGAGCCGCCCTCGCCCGGAGCAGCGGCAATCGACCCGTCACGCCCGGGGTAACAGCCGCCCGCCGGTCCAGGCCAGCCCCATCCCCGCGGCGAGCAGCAGCAACGCTCCGACCGTGGGTATCGGTTTCGCGGTGAGCGACTCCGAGCCGATGGCCACGGCCGCGAGCATCATCAGGATCCCGTCCGCCGGGTTCACCAGCCTCGATCGGAACACCGCCCAGCCGAGCAGCAGCAACCCCATCCCGGTGATCGCTCCGGCAGCCGCCACGAAGTCCGGCACCCGACCCGTCATGATCGGCGCGCTGGCCACCACCGCGTCCGCGGGCAGCGCGGCGAGCGGCACCAGCGTCGTCGAGCCGGCGAGCGTGAGGAGCAGCCCGGTCAGCGCGCATCGGCGGCTCCGGGACGCGGCCAGCAGCCCGGCCAGGGCGATCAGCGCCACCGTGGCGAGCCATCCGGCGACCAGCCGCACCGCGAGCGGGCCGGGCGCGCTGCTCACCCCGAGCGTGAGCCAGCCGTAGAGGACGGCGGCCAGCGGCAACGCCCACAGGGCGAGCCGTGCGTACCGGCGGACCGACCAGATCCACACCGCGTCGCGTACCGGCAGTGGGTGGTTCTCCGCCTCGCTCCCGGCAGCCGGCGTCGGGGCGCCGACCCACGCCGGGGCGACCCGCAGAGGTCGTCCGCTCGCGGTCTGCCGTTGGCTGATGCTCATCGCTCCGCCTCGTGTCCCTGGGCAACGAGCCGAGCGGCCGGGGGCACCGGTCGGACCCTGGGATCAGCGTGCCAAACTCCGCGAAGATGTGGGGTCAATCACCAAAAAAACTGAAAAGTCAGGCCCATTTGGTACGCACGACGCAGGCTCCCCGAGCACCCGGCGGCCGGCCGGGCGGCCCCGACGGCCGCACCCCGCCGCCGGCTCATGCGATGCCAGCCGCACCGCCGCCGGCTCATGCGACGGGTCAGGCCAGATGTCCCGGGTCCCGGCGGTAGACGAACGTGGCGATGTCCAGCGCGTCGACCGGCCCGTCCGGAACCCGCACCACCCGCAGGAACTCCCCCTCGTTGTTGCCGTCGACCCCGCGCCACCGGTCCGGGGCCTCCCGGACGAAGCGGGTCCGGTGGTACGGACCCGTCATGATCAGCGCCTCGCCGTCCGGGACGACCTCGTACTCGCTGCCCATCCACCACCAGCGGCCGCACAACTCGGCCGCCTCACCGGCCGGGGCGACCGGCGGGCGCCACGGGGACACCGGGGCCGGCTCGGCGTCGAGAACCGTGGTCAGCGTCCGCAGCGACACCTCCCTGATGTGGTCGCCGACCAGCCCGTAGGCGTTCGCGAACGCGATCACCCCGAAGCGGCTGCGCCGGTGCACGACCAGGTGGGCGACGTATCCCGGCATGGAACCGCCGTGACCCACGTAGACCCGCTCACCGACCCGGAACAGTTGCGGCCCCAACCCGTGCCCCGCCGTCCAGGACTCCAGATCGGAGATCACCACCGGCGCGCACATCTCGTCCACGGTCTCCCGGGCCAGCACCGCCGGCGCCGGATCGGCCAGGAAGCCGGCCCACTTGGCCATGTCCGTGACGGTCGACCACAGTTGCCCGGCCGGGGCCATCGCGCCGGTGTCCGGGCGCGGCTCCTCGTGCAGCGTCCCGCCGAGCGCGTGCACCACGTAACCCCGGGCGTACGGCTCGACCGGCGCGTACGTGGTCCGCTTCATCCCCAGCGGGTCGAGCACCCGTTTGGCGGCCAGGTCCGCCCAGCTCTGCCCGGTGACCCGCGCCAGCACCGCGCCGAGCAGGCCGTAAGCGAGATTGGAGTACCGATGCCGGCGGAACGGCGCGCCGGCCAGCTTCTCATAGGTCAGACCGGCCAGCAGGTGGTCGACGTCACCGCCGGCGCTGCGTTCCCACCACGGGCCGTCCGGCTCGCGCTGCAGGCCGGAGACGTGCCCGAGCAGCTGGCGCAGCGTCACCCCGCCGATCGGCGTGCCGGGCAGGTGGCGGTAGAGCAGGTCGTCGAGGGCGAAGAACCCCTCGTCGCGCAACTGCATCACCAGCGTCGCGGTGATCGTCTTGGTGATCGAGCCGAGCCGGTACTGGGTTTTCGGGTCCGGCCGGGGCTGTTCACCGGCCCCGGCGAAATGCAGAACGGCACGGTCCCGGACGACTGCGAGGGCGAACGACGGCACCCGGCCGTTGGACTGCGCGCGGGCAGCGATCTCGTCGACGCGGCGGGCGGTCTCCGGAAGCAGCGACACGGTGGGACCTCTCGGTGGGGGGACTCACGGGTTTAACTGTTCGATGCAGAATCGGCTACGCCAAATCGTCATGTGCCGAGGGTGCGCGGACGTGCCACGATCAGAGATGTGGAAGCCGTACTCTGGATCGTCCTCGCGATCGCGCTGGTGATCGGCGAGGCCTTCACCGCGACCATTTTGATCATCTTCTTCGCCGCCGGCGCCGCGGCCGCTGCCGGGGCGGCGGCTCTCGGCGCGCCACTGCTGGCCCAGGTCATCGTGTTCGCGGTGGTCTCCGGCCTGTCGGTGGCGGCGGTGCGGCCGATCGTGATGCGGCACGCCCGGTCGGCGATCGAGACCGGCGAGACCCCGTTCGGCGTGGAGGCAATCGTGGGGTCGCACGGCGTGGTCGTGGACGAGGTGGACGCGTCCAGCGGCATGATCAAGATTGACGGCGAGTTGTGGCAGGCCCGTTCGTTCGACGGCACGGAGACGTTTCAACCCGGCGACCGCGTCAGCGTCGTCAAGCTCCGTGGCGCCACCGTCCTGGTGTGGCACGACGATCTCCCCGACGTCTAGTCACACCCTTCGAACAACCTGAGAGGCGTCATGGAAGCCATCATCCTGGTGCTCGTCATAGTCATCGCGGTCCTCGCGGTGACCACTCTCGTCAAGTCGGTGCGGATCGTCCCCCAGCAGCGGATGGACGTCGTCGAGCGGCTCGGCAAGTACAAGCGCACCCTCTCGCCCGGCCTCAACCTGCTGGTGCCGTTCGTCGACGCGGTGCGCACCAAGGTGGACATGCGCGAGCAGGTCGTCTCGTTCCCGCCGCAGCCGGTGATCACGTCGGACAACCTGGTCGTCTCGATCGACACGGTGCTCTACTTCAAGGTCGTCGACCCGGTGCGGGCCACCTACGAGATCTCCAACTTCCTGCAGGCCATAGAGCAACTGACCGTCACCACCCTGCGCAACGTGATCGGTTCGCTCGACCTGGAGCGCGCGCTGACCAGCCGCGACCAGATCAACAAGCACCTCTCCAGCGTGCTCGACGAGACCACCGGCCGCTGGGGCATCAAGGTCACCCGCGTCGAGATCAAGGCGATCGAGCCGCCGCCGAGCATCCGTGACTCGATGGAGAAGCAGATGCGCGCCGAGCGGGAACGCCGCGCCACGATCCTGAACGCCGAGGGCCACAAGCAGGCGGCGATCCTCACCGCCGAGGGCGAGAAGCAGTCCCAGGTGCTGCGCGCCGACGGTGACCGGCAGGCCCGGATCCTGCAGGCCGAGGGCCAGGCCAAGGCGATCCGGACCGTCTTCGACGCGATCCACCAGGCCAACCCGTCCCAGAAGGTGCTCGCCTACCAGTACCTCCAGGCGCTCCCGCAGATCGCGAACGGCACCGCCAACAAGGTGTGGATCGTCCCGGCCGAGCTCACCAAGGCGCTCGAAGGCCTCGGCGGCGCGCTCGGCGGTCTCGCGAGCACGGCCGGCGACACCCCGTCGGCGAGCGTGGACTCCGGCGCCGTCGAGCGCGAGGCGCAGGCCGCCGCCGAGGCCGCGGCAGCCGAGGCGCAGCGGGTGAACGCCGAGGTCCAGGCCGCCGAGGCCGAGTCGACGGCCGCCCTGCCGTCGTCCGCGCAGCTGCCGTCCTCGGCCGCGCTGGGCAGCGCCGACTACTCCGAGGTCGAGAAGAACTGACCACGGCCCGGCACCGGCGCCGGGGTCGCCCCTGACGCCGGGGTCGGCCCTGACGCCGGGGTCGGCCCTGGCACCGGGACCGGGCCTGGCTTCGGGCCTGACTCGGGGGCAGGCGCCGGTCCGGCGGCTGCCGGGGTGCGGCCGGTCAGGCCCAGGGCCAGACCGGCCGCCACCGTCGCCATGCCGAGCCAGACCAGCGGGCGCGGCGCCGGTCCGCCCAGCGCCATCCCGGTCACTGCCGCGCTGATCGGGGCGACGCCGGTGAGCAGTCCCGCCCGGCCGGCGCCGATCCGGGCCACGCACGTGTACCAGAGCACGAACGCCACCGCCGTCACCGCCACCGCCAGATAGGCGCCGGCCAGCAGCTCGGGCAGACCCAGCCGGAGCACCGCCGCCGGCCCTTCGGCGACCATCCCGGTCACGCCGAAGAGCACTGCCGCCAGCCACGTGGTGTGCACCGAGACGCCGAGCGGACCGTGCCGGCCCAGCACCGGCACGGCGAGCAGCGTGAACGCGGCCTCGCAGGCGAACGTCACGAACGCCCATCCGAGCCCGGCCGCGTCGGCGCGGCCGACGCCTTGGACGAGGGCGGCGCCGACGGTGACCACCCCGGCCGCGGCGAGCACCCGCAGCGCCGGAGCGCGGCCCTCCAGCAGCGGGCCGCCGGCCGCGAGCAGGACCGGCACGCAGGCCACAGCGACGCCGAGCACGGCCGGTTCGGCGTGTGCCGCGCCGCGCACCAGGGCGACGTTGAAGAACAGCAGGCCGGTCCCGGTGACCCCGAGCAGCCAGAGCCACTCGGCGCCCCGGGGCCAGGACAGCCGCGCGGCCCGCCCCGGCAGCCGCCCGCCGCGCGGCCCAGGAGCGGCCGGAGAGCCCGGAGCCGCCGGAGAGCTAGACGCCGCCGGAGAGCCCGGAGCCGCCGGAGAGCCAGACGCCGCCGGAGAGCCGGGCGACACAACGGCGCCGCGTGACGAGAAGGCGCCGGACCAGCGGGACCAGGCGAGCAGCAGGAGGCAGGCCACCCCGTACCGGAGGGCCTGCACGGTGAAGAGCGGCGCGTCGGAGAGATGACCGGAGACAGCCACGCTGCCGCCGACGAACACCATGCCTGTCGCGCCGGCGAGGATCGGTAACGCTTTCACGCACTCGATCCTGCGCCGCGATATGGTCCGGTTCGAGGACCAATTCACGCGGGACAGGGTGGACCAATGTCCGACTTCCTCCAGCTGCGCCCGGAGACCGCGCCGGCCAAGGGCCTGACCGCCTGGCTCACCGACGGCCTGCGCGCGGCCATCACCGGTGGGCGGCTCACACCCGGCGACCGGCTGCCACCCACCCGGCTGCTCGCCGGCGAGCTGCGGATCTCCCGGGGCGTGGTCGTCCAGGCGTACCAGCGGCTCACCGACGAGGGCCTGGCGACCGCCCGGACCGGCTCCGGCACCGTCGTCACCGGGCGCGGCACGCACCAGGGTCACCGCCCGGCCGGTGACCGCCGGCGCACCCTGGACGAGCTGCGGCTGCCGCTCTCCACACCGGACGGCATCGACCTGAACCTCTCCCCCGGTGTGCCGGACCTGTCCGCGTTCCCGCGCGCCGCGTGGCTGCGGGCGGAGCGGGCGGTGCTGAGCCGGGTGACCGGAACTGATCTCGGGTACGGCGACCCGGGCGGCGTCCCCCGGCTCCGGGTCGAACTGGCGCGCTGGCTGGGGCGTACCCGGGGAGTCCGGGCCGAAGCGGACGACGTGCTGGTCTGCGCGGGCGTCGCGCAAGGGTTCGCCCTGCTCGCGCGGGTGTTGGCCATGTCCGAGATAGCCGTCGAGGACCCGGGCTCGCGAGGCGCCGCCGACCAGCTCGCCTACTGGGGGACGCGCGCCGTCGGAGTGCCCGTCGACGACCAGGGCATGCGGGTCGACGAGCTGGTCGCGACCGGTCTGACGGCGGCGGTGCTGACGCCGGCGCACCAGTTCCCGACAGGTGTGGTGCTCAGCCCGGAACGCCGCCGGGCTCTGCTGCGGTGGCCGGGACTGATCATTGAGGACGACTACGACGCGGAGCACCGGTACGACCGGGCGCCGGTCGCGGCACTCCAGGGCTCGGCGCCGGACCGGGTCGCGTACCTGGGAAGTGTCTCGAAATCTCTCGCCCCGGGGATGCGGCTGGGCTGGCTGATCGCGCCGCGCCGGACGCAACCCGACCTGCTCGCCGCGAAGCACGCCAGTGACCTGGGCAATCCGGCCCTGCCGCAGCTGGTCTTCGCCGAACTTCTGGCGTCCGGCGACTACGAGCGCCACCTGCGGGCGGTCCGGACCCGGCAGCGCCGCCGCCGGGACGCGCTGCTGGCCGCGCTGCGCGCGCATCTCCCGAGCGCGCGGGTGGCCGGTGTCGCTGCCGGGCTGCACCTTCTGGTCACTTTTCCCGGGTACGGGGACGTCAGCGACACCGCCCTGTCGGAGCTGGTGGCCGCCGAGGGAGTACTGGTCCAGCCGCTCTCCTGGCACCGGCAGCGGCAGGGGCCGCCCGGCCTCGTCATCGGTTACGCCGCCCACCCGCCGGACCGCCTAGCCGAGGCCGCCGCCCGCATCGGACGAGCCCTCAACCAAGGCGCCTCCCCGCACCGCCAACCGAGTCGCATCGCGCCCGCCGGTGTCGAGGGTGCCGAAAACGGCCACGGGGGGGCCGGGGGGGTTTTTGGGCCGCCAGGAACCCGGCCCGCGGGGGGGGAGGCCCCCCCCCGACAGGGGGGCCGGTTAAGAAGTGG
>NZ_JBEZZR010000078.1:0-14019 GCF_040639325.1 Actinoplanes sp. NPDC023936
GGGTGGGGTCTCTTCACGTTTCTTTTTCCCATACCGCCCCCCCCCCCCGCCCCGCCCCCCCCCCCCCCCCCCCCACGACCTGCTCCAGCACTGACCTCCTAGCGGACCGGGTGCGCGGCGAACTGTTCGGCGTGCAGCGCGAAGGACCGGTCCAGTTTCGGCATCCAGTAAGCGTCGTCGTGCCGCCCGGCTCCGAGCTGATAGTCGTGCTTCACGCCCTTCGCGGCGAGCGCGGTGCTCATCTGCTGGGCGGCCACGCCGAACCGGTACTCGTCGGAGTCACCGCCGTCGAAGTAGAACCGGTGCCGGTTCAGCGCGTCCGCGGACATCCCGGCGACCAGGGTGAGCGGCCGGAGGCCGGCGTTCGCGGCGCGTTCCTCGGCCGTGCCGACCAGCGGCGCCAGGCTGAGCGCGCCCATGTGGCTGGCGATCGAGCTGAACACGTCCGGGTTCGTCAGGCCGAGCGTGAACGCGCCCTGCCCGCCCATCGACACACCGCTGATGCCGCGGTGCTCGCGGTCCGGGATGGTCCGGTAGACCCGGTCCACCATCGGCACGATCTCCTTGACGATCATCGAGCGGAAGTTGCCGGCGGACGTGTCGACGTACCAGCCGCTGTCGCCGTCCGGGAAGACCACGATCGCGTTCACACCCAGCTTGTCGAGAACGGTGTCGATGTCCCGCGCCTCCCACTCGATGTTGCTGCCGTTGAAGCCGTTCAGCAGGTAGACCACCGGGAAGCGCTGCGCGGTCGTCCGGGTGTAGTTCTGCGGCAGGTAGACGTTGAACTGCGTCCGCCGCCCCATCGCGGCCGAGTCGTAGTCGTCCCGGAAGAACCGGGCGTGATCGCCGATCTCCACGAGCTTGCGCGGGTCGAGATAGAGCAGCTCACGGGTGGTGGGCAGACCGGTCCAGGTGCGGATGGTGTCCACCACGAGGCGACCTCGCGCGTCGACGAACACCTCCGCCTGGCTGTCGGTCAGCGTGACCCTGCCCTTCTTCAGCAGCGCGCGCAGCTCGGTGATCCGGCGCTCCGCGGTGTCGCCCTGGTGGAAGAATCCGGAGGCCAGCGTCGCGGCATAGCCGCGGACATCCCCGGCGGCCACGGCGCGGTGCTGCCGGCTCAGCACGGCACAGGCGTGCGCCAATTGGGTACGGGTGGCAGCGGTCCCGGTCACTCCCGCGAGGGCCCGCAGCCGCGCCTTGGAGAAGAGGCCGACCGGTCCCTGGTAGAAGCCGCCGCCCCCGGTGCCGTCGTAGATCCGGACGGCGAGCACGTTGGTGGCGCCCCACCGGAGCAGCCCGTCGGCCGGGTAGTACTCGCGCGGAACCTCCCAGGTCGAGTCGAACGAGGGCGGGAAGCCGCCGGTGTGCCCGATCTCGGAGCCGTTGAGGAAGACCTGGTCCGCGTCGTCGATCTTGCCGAGCGCCGCGATGATCGTGGAGTCGGTGACGCCGGCCGGCCGGGCCGGCAGCGTGAAGGTCTTGCGGTACCAGGCGTAGCCGTCGTAACCGGAGAGATCGGGGTGATCACCCCAGTTGTCCGGGACGCTCCAGTCGCGCCAGGTGGTGTCCGCGAACGAGGGGTCGGACCAGGTGGTGTCGTCGCCGGTGGTGAACTTCCAGCCGCCGCCGGCGAGATCGACGCCGAAATCGACCGAGCCGGTGGTGGCGCAGGCGGTGTCGGCGACGGGCCGGGACCCTGCTGACGCCGATGTGGGAACGTTCACACATGCCAGCGAAAGAAGAAGGGCGCCCAGCAGGGCGGTGACCGAACGACGGGAAGGACGGTGAGTTGTTGGTGACATCGAGCCTCTCCCAGAAGCCTTGTGCACAAAAACACACACGAAACGTGGTGGACGCACACTCGCAACATTCGAGATCGATGTCAATGGTGGTGGCCGGCCGCTCCGGGGTCGGCAATCCGGAGCGGCCGGGCCGGTCTCTAACCGCCGCTCGGGGTGCGGTTGCTGAGCAGGGAGCTGAGGCCGCCGGCGCGGTGCAGCTTCTGCCAGCCGAGGCGGATGCCGCCCAGGGCGGCCAGCACCGACTGGATCAGCACCAGATACATCAGCTGCCGGTAGACGAACTGCTGCAACGGGACCATCAGGACCGGTGCGAGCTTCTCGCCGTCCAGCCGGAACGCGTACACCGTGCCGGCGAGCTGGATGCCGAGCATGGTGAGCCATGCGACAGCGGTCTCCATCGGGTCCAGGAACAGGAACCCGTAGATCAGGAAGACGTCGATCAGCGGGGAGAGCAGCGGCATCAGGGTCTGGAAGAGGAGCAGGTTGAGCAGGCCGCGGCGGCCGAACTTGCCGCCCGCACCACGCTCCACGAGCGTGTGGCGGTGCTTCCACATCGCCTGCATGGTGCCGTAACTCCACCGGTAGCGCTGTCGCCGCAGCTGCGAGATCGTGGTGGGCGCCTCGGTCCAGGCGCGGGCGTGCTCCTCGTACACCACCCGCCAGCCGGCCCGGATGATCGCGATGGTGAGGTCGGTGTCCTCCGCCAGGGTGTCGTCGGACAGGCCGTTGACCTGGCGCAGCGCCTCCCGGCGGAACGCGCCGATGGCGCCGGGAACGGTCGCCATGCAGCGCATCACGTCGTAGGCGCGGCGGTCGATGCTGAAGCCGACGACGTACTCGATGTGCTGCCAGAGGGCGATCAAGCCGGTCCGGTTGGCGACCTTGGCGTTGCCGGCGACCGCGCCGATCGTGGCGTCGGCGAACGGCTGCACCAGCTGGCGTACGGTGTCCGGCTCGAAGACCGTGTCACCGTCCATCATCACCACGACGTCGGTGCCGGCCGCCGCGATGCCGGTGTTCAGCGCCGCCGGCTTGCCGCTGTTCGGCTGCCAGATCACCGTGACGTTCGGGTAGCCGAGCCGCTCGGCGATCTCCGCGGTGCCGTCGGTGGAGCCGTCGTCCACCACGATGATCCGGATCGGATGGGTGCTGGCCGCGAGTGATCGCACGGTGTCGGCGATGCACTCCTTCTCGTTGTACGCCGGGACGATCACCGTGACCGGCTCGGTGTACGGCCGTCCCCAGGTGTTCGGCGCGACGCCTCCGGCTCGTCGCCGGCCCCGGCGATGCCGGTTCGCGTGCCGGCGGCCGAGGATCAGCATCAGCGCCAGCCGGCCCACCGTGAGCACGCCGAAGAGCAGCAGCAGCCCGGAGAACCAGATCGTGGTGTTCCGGGCGATCTGCACCGCGCCGACCATGCTCGTGCCGATCACCAGGTCCTGGGTGGTGGCCTTCGGGTTCACCGTCTCCATGCCGGTGAGCGCCGCGATCGTGGTGAACGTGTAGCCCTGCTCCAGCAGCTCGGGGATCACCGTGGCGAGCGCCTCGGCGGTGTCCGACCGGTCGCCGCCGCCGTCGTGGAAGAGCAGGATCGCGCCCTCGCCGTCCTCCGGGGTGACCGCCTCGACGATGTCGGCGTTCGTGACCCCGGACTCCCAGTCTCGGCTGTCCAGGTCGTTGACCACGGTGAGGTAACCGCTCGCGCCCATCTCGGCCATCACCGACCAGTTGGTGTTGTCCAGCGCCGCCACCGTCGACGAGTACGGCGGCCGGAAGATCACGCTGGTCACCCCGGCCGCGCCGGCCAGCGCGTACTGGGTCTCCTGCATCTCCACCGTGCGCCGCCAGTCGCCCTTGCTGGACATCTCGGGGTGGGTGAACGTGTGCACGCCGACCTCGTTGCCCTCGGCCACCACCCGGCGGACCAGGTCGGGGTACTTGCTGATCTCCGATCCGATCATGAAGAACGTGGCCGGGACGTCGTACTTCGCCAGGACGTCGAGGATCTCCGGGGTGTACTCCGGGTCCGGGCCGTCGTCGAAGGTCAGCACGATCTGCTTGGCGCCGGCGTCGACGGTCGTGGTGGTGGTCCCGTCGGTCTGGATGATCGGGCCGCCGGTCAGCGCCGCGTCGGGGACCTGGTCGGTCTGCGCGGTGGACTCGATCGCGCCGTCCTGGGTGAACTCGCCCTCGACGAGTCCGTTCACCAGCAGGATGCTCGCGAACAGGGTGAGCAGCACCGCGAAGATCACCCAGCGGGGTTCGGGCACGCGGATGCGCCGCCTGCTCGGTGGCGAATTCCCGGGTGGTTTCGCCTTCCCCGACGTGTAGACACTCACGCGAATACCTTTCATCTGATGTGGGACAGGTCACTTGATTCGTTGTCTGCCGGTGGTCGCTCCCTTTCTTTCCGGGGCGAATCGGGCGCAGATTGTGTGCGTGCTGTGTCCGGATTGAACGCTTAGGCGCGAATAGTTAAGTACTGATATGACCGAGAAATGCAACTATCTCGGCATGCACCCGATAAGTCGCGCCCTGGCCTGCCTCGCGGTCGCCGGGATCCTGTTCGCCGGCGCCTGCAAGAGCCAGGCCGAAGCCGAGACCCAGCCGGCCGCGGCGCCCGCGGCGACCGTCTCCGCCTCCGCTTCGCCCTCGCCCTCGGTCTCGGCCTCCCCGAGCGCCACGGCCGGCGCGTCGCCCCGCGCCTCGGCGGCCGCCACGCCCAGCGCCGCGGCGAGCGCGACGACCGCGCCGGCCGGGGACGGCGGCGAGGGGCCGGTCGTCGCGCCGTACGTCGACATCCTCGGCGGCGACACGGACATCGAGGAGGTGCACGAGAAGACCGGGCTGACCGATTTCTCGCTCGCCTTCGTGCTGGCCGACGCGGCGGGCACCTGCACGCCGACCTGGGGTGGCAGCACTGCCCTGGACGACAGCGCGGTGGCCGGCGAGATCGAGGCGATCGACGGGATCGGCGGGGAGGTGATCGTCTCCACGGGTGGCGCCACCGGGACGTACCTGGAGAGCGTCTGCTCGTCGGGTGATCTCGCGGACGCGTACGCGGAAGCTCTGGACGCCGCCGGCAGCAACCACCTCGACGTCGACATCGAGCAGGACGTCGACCACGGGACCGTGGCCGCGGCCCTGGCCGAGCTGCAGTCCGGCCGGGACACCGCGATCAGCCTGACCCTGCCGGTCGGCGGCACCGAGACCGGTCTCACCGACACCGGCGTCGAGCTGCTGCGCACGCTCGCCGACGCGGGCGTCGAGGTCACCGTCAACGCGATGACCATGAACTTCGGCTACGACAGCGGCTGGGGCGAGGCGATGACCGAGGCCACCGAGGCGGTGCACGCCGACCTGGCGACGGTCTGGCCGGGCCGGACCGAGGCGGAGCTCTACGCGATGCTCGGCGTCACCCCGATGATCGGAGTGAACGACACCGGACCGGTCACGACCGTCGCGAACGCCCGTGCCGTGCTCGCCTTCGCGGCGGAGAAAGGGCTGGGCTTCGTCCGGTTCTGGTCGGTCAACCGGGACAACGGCGATTGCGGCGACGGCGAGCTCAGCGGCACGTGCAGCGGCATCTCGCAGTCCGAGTACGCCTTCACCAAGCTGTTCGCGGACTTCGAGTAGCGATGTCATCGCCGGCTCAGCGGTGGCTGTCGTGCGCCGCCGAAGGGCTCGCCCTCACGACCGTGCCCTTGGTGGTGAGCTCGGCCGACGGCGCCTGAACAAAACTGGACACGATGACGCCGATATAGAGCAGGGCGCCGGCCGCGGCCGCGATTCCCGACAACATCAGAATCCGCTTCCGCCGCCCGGTGGAATCGACGAAGACCTTCGCGGTGCTGGATTCGTTCAGTTTCGTGGATGCGTAGATCACGGTGCTGGTCCCCTCGGAATGTGGAAATCCCACGGCCCCAGCAAGCTAGAAATCCATTCTGAGGGAAAGCTATGCCAACACTCAGCAAGCTCTGTGCATGATCGCAAAACCTGTCATATCGTTCGGTGACTATGATTCGTCGCTGGCACGCCGCAGTCCTCGCGGTCCTCGCCGCCGTCGCGATCGCCTGCGACGGCGCGGGTGAGGCCGCGCCCGAGCCGTCGCCGAGCCGCAAGCCCGGCAGCACGTCGTACCCGTCGCGGATGGCGGCTCTCGGCGACTCGATCACCGCCGGCTTCGGCAGCTGCCTGGCGTTCGTGGCGTGCTCCCGCAACTCCTGGTCGACCGGCACGAGCTCGGCGGTGGAGAGCCACTACCAGCGGATCCTGGACAAGAACCCGAAGATGAAGAACAACGCGGACAACTTCGCCGACCCGGGCGCCGAGGCGGACGCGCTGGCCGGGCAGGCGGACCGGGCCGTGGACGCGAAGGCGCAGTACGTGACGATCCTGATCGGCGCGAACGACGCGTGCGCCGGCCGGGTGCGGGACATGACCCCGGTGCGGACGTTCCGGCAGGAGGTCGACCGGGGCCTGAGCCGGCTCAAGAAGGGCCTGCCGAAAGCGCGGGTCCTGATGGTCAGCATCCCGGACCTGTACCGCCTCTGGGAGGTGGGCCGCAAGAACGAGCAGGCGGCGCGGGTCTGGAGCGACGGCCGGATCTGCCCGTCGATGCTCGCCGCTCCGACCTCCACGGCGAGCGCGGACGACGAACGCCGCCGGGCGGTGCGGGACCGGATCGACGCGTACAACGAGCAGTTGCGCAAGGCCTGCAAGGCCTATGGGAAGCGGTGCCGCTGGGACGGCGGCGCGGCGCACGACGTGCGTTTCACGCTCGACCTGGTCAACGAGATCGACTATTTCCATCCCAACGTGGAGGGCCAGAACGAGCTGGCCGACGTGGTCTATCCCGGCCGATTCACCTGGTGACCGACGTCACATCGGGGCATTCTGGCACATCTCGGCACGGTCGTGACGACCTGCGATTTTCGTCGTCCATTCACTCCATGTAGTGAGTTGTCACCACCATGGAGCGTTTTATTGCGGCTTGTCAGCGGCAACCATGGGACGGCAATGGCGGGGCTGATTCGATGACCGACAACAGTGCTGAAAGGACCCCGGATGGCTGAATGGGTTCTGGTGCCGAGTCTGGTGCGGTTGCGCGCCGACCTGAACAGAATCGCGCCTGGCCGTGATCGCGCCAGCGATGGCGCCATCGGTGACCGTGCTCATCAGGCGAACGTCTCCGACCACAACGACGACGAGGTCGGGCGGGTGCCGATCCGGGACGCGGACGGCAAGCACGAGGTGCACGCATTCGACGCGGACGACGATCTGCGGACCCCGAATCTCACCATGGAAATGGTGGTGCAGCACGTTCTTCGCCGGTGCCGCAGCGGCGCCGAGAAGCGGTTGCGCTACATCATCTACAACCGCCGGATCTGGGAGGCGTCCAACTCCTGGCGCCGGCGTGCCTACACCGGCGCCAGCCCGCACACCGAGCACGCGCACTTCAGTGCGAGTTACGAGACGAAGCGCGAGGCCGACGCCTCGTCCTGGCGACTGGAGGACATCGAAGTGGCACTCACCGACGCCGACAAGAAGTGGCTCTCCGCCCAGATCGACGCGGCGGCCACCAAGGCCGCCGAGCGGGTGTGGAAGACGCGGCTGAACATCGCCGTCCAGTCCGGAGCAAGGCCCAACCTTCAGGAAGCGGGCTCGATCCTGCGATACACGCCGAGTGAGCACCACCGGATCGAGGAGGAGATGGAGTCGCTGCGTACCGAGGTGCAGAAGGTCCTCGCCGAGGACGTGTGAGTACCGGAGGGCTCGATGATCACGTCAGCTCGCGCGCTGATCCGAACGGTCGCCGGCCAGGTGGTCGAATCAGATGGCCGGATCAGGTCAGGGCAGCTGGGTGAGGACGTCGAACTCGACGCCGCGCGCCTCGGCCAGATAGATGCGCTGGTTCACGTGCCGCTCCCGCAACCGCAGCAACCCGCGCGGGCCCTCGTAGGACACCGACTCGGCGGCCCCGCCGATCGAGCGCGGGTCGACCGCCCCGGCCTGCTCGACGAGCGCGGCGAGCAGCAGCACGCCCTCGTGACAGGATTCGCCCAGGCTTCCGAGCGGGGGCGCCTCCGCCCCGAAGCGGCGGGCGTAGCGGCCGTGGAAGTCCAGGTTCTCCGGTGTCACCATCGAGGCGAAGAAGCCGGCCGTGCTGAACAGGTCGGCGGTCGCCGTCGCGCCGCTCGCGAGCAGCATGTTCTCGTCCATCAGCGTGCTCAGGCGCAGGCAGCGCCCGGCCGGCCCGGAGCGGGCGAAGGCCCGGTTGAAGCGGACGGCGTCCGTGCCGACCAGCAACATCAGCACCGCGTCGGCGGCGGACTGCTCGATCGCCCGCAGCGCGCCGGTGAAGTCGTGGGTGCCGAGCGGGACATAACTCTCCCCGACGATGCTCAACCCGGCGCCGGCCGCGAACCGGTGGGCGGCCAGGGCGGTCCGGCGCGGCCAGACGTAGTCGTTGCCCACCACGTACCATCGCCGGGCGCCTCGCTCCGCGCCCAGCAGGCGCATCGCCGGGAAGAGCTGCACGTCGGGCGTCTCGCTGGTGAGGAAGACCCCCTCGGTCCGCTCGCCGCCCTCGTAGAGGGCGGTGTAGACGTAGGGCACCCGGCCGGCCACCCGCGGGGCGACCGCCTGCCGGACCGGGGAGATGTGCCACCCGGTCACGCCCTGCACCCGGCCCGAGCCGACGAGCGCTGCCACCTCGTCGGCGACCGCCGGTGGCGGCGCGCCGCCGTCCACCGGGATCAGCCGCAGCTCCCGGCCCAGCACGCCACCGCCGGCGTTGATCTCCTCGGCGGCGAGCTCCGCGCAGAGCTCCGCGCTCGGACCGAAGATCCCGGCCGGGCCGCGCAGCGGGACGACGAGGGCCACGTCGAAGGTGGTCGGCCGCGGCATCGCCTCATCGTGCTCGATTTTTATAGAGCTTCGGTAACATGCCAGCGATGCGGGGATCCTCCGATCTGATGTACCTGCTCACCCGCGCCGAGCGGCTGCTCGCCCGGCGTCTCTCCGGCATCCTCGACGCCGAGCGCTGCACCGCGGACGCCTGGCGTGTCATCTCCGCGCTGGCGGACGGCAAGGGCCACTTCATGACCGAGCTCTCCGAGCTCGCGTCCCTGCCGCCGGGCAGCCTCACCCGGCTGGTCGACCAGCTGGTCGAGGACAACCTGGTCTACCGCCGGGGCGACGACGTGGACCGCCGGCGGATCCGGGTGCATCTCGCGGCGCGCGGCCGCCGCCTGCACGAGCGGGTGTCCGAGCAGATCTCCGCCCGGATCGGCGAGCTGGACCCGGACGAGCGGCTGGCGCCGCTGCTGGCGGAGCTGATCGAGGCGTGTAGTCCAGGTCATACTTTTGCAGCGCAGAAATAGCGCCACCTCACCGAACGCCACCACATTCGCGATCACGTTCAAACTCGCGCAAACATCGATCAACACCCGCCCCCTAGTTTCCGGGCCATGAAACGCGTCCTCGCCGCGGCGACCGGCATCACGCTGGCCGCCGGCTTCCTTTCCACGCCGGCTCAGGCCGGCGGCCACGCTGTGGACAAGAGCCCGAAACGCATCGTCGAATCCCTGGACCGCGGCCTCGTCGCGGTGCCCGCCAAGGACGGCGGCACCTTCCTGAGCTGGCGCCTGCTCGGCACCGAGTACGGCAACAACGTCGAGTTCAACGTCTACAAGGGCTCGAAGAAGCTCAACACGAAGCCGATCGACTCCTCGACCAGCTTCACCGACACGACGAAGGGCTCGGGCGTCTACACCGTCCGGGCCGTGGTGAAGAACCGGGAGCAGGCGCCGAGCGCCCCGGCGGTCACTCCCGGCGACATCCCGCTGCTCGACGCGCCGAACTACTACGTCCAGCACGCCTGGCCGGGTGACCTGGACGGCGACGGCGACTACGAGATCGTGGTGTCCCGCCTGTCGTACGCCCTCGACCAGCCCAACTACCTGGAGGCGTACACGCTCACCGGGACGAACCTGTGGCGGGTGAACCTCGGGCCGGCGTCCCACGTCCGCCAGGGAGGCAACGCCGCCAACGACCCGCCGCTCGCCGCGATCAGCGGGTACGGCGACGTGGCCGGGTACCGCAACGACGACAACGTCACGGTTTACGACGCGGACAGCGACGGCCGCTCCGAGGTCTTCGTGAAGACCGCGAACGGCACCACGTTCGCCGACGGCGCGGTGATCAAGTCCGACAACGAGCTGGACCAGTTCGTCTCGGTGATCGACGGCCGGACCGGCGTGGAGCGCTCGCGCGCGTCAGTGAGTAAGGACTTCGCCGCTGACGGTCCCTCCGGCGGCCAGTACGGCATCGCGTACCTGGACGGCGTGCACCCGAGCCTGATCACCAAGCAGGTGGTCCGGGCCGGCGCCAAGCGCGGCGACTTCCGGGTCCTCTTCGCGGCGTGGGACTACAACGGCCGCGACCTGACCCAGCGCTGGGTCTACCAGCGCGGCGCCGACCAGGGCACCAGCTTCCACCAGCTGCGGATCATCGACGTCGACCAGGACGGCAAGGACGAGATCGCGGACGGCAACTACGTCGTCAACAGCGACGGCACCTTCCGGTACGTGGTGCCGGAGTCCATCCACGGCGACCGGTTCCACATCGGTGACCTGGATCCGGATCGTCCCGGCCTGGAGGGTTACGCCATCCAGCAGACCGAGGGCGGCGTCTTCACCAACTTCCCCTGGTACTACTACGACGCGTCGACCGGCGAGCGGCTGATCACCGGCTCGCACCCGGACGTCCCGCAGGACGCCACGCTCTGGGACGTCCCGCGCGGCACCACCGCCGACATCGATCCGCGGCACGACGGCTACGAGTTCTGGGCGGCGACAGCGAACAGCGAGCTCCCCGGCGCCGGCGTGTGGAGCGTCGACGGCGAGCAGATCTCCAAGACCACGCCGAGCGTGAACTTCCGCATCTGGTGGGACGGCGACAAGGGCGCGGAGCTGCTCGACAACACGTACGTCGAGAAGTGGAACTACAAGACCGCGACGTCGTCCAAGATCTTCGAGCCGTCCGGCGTGGTGTCCTCCTGGCGCAACGCTGTCCCGTTCTACGGCGACATCCTCGGCGACTGGCGTGAGGAGTATCTGGCGGAGACCGCCGACCACACCGCGCTGCGGCTCTTCACCACGAACATCCCGACCAACGTGAAGCTCTACACGCTGGCTCACAACCCCGGATATCGCCTGGGCTGGACCGTGCGGGGTTACCTCCAGTCCACGTTGACCGACTTCTACTTCGGGTACGGCAGCAGGCCGCCCGCCAAGCCGCGGATCCAGACGACGGCCACCGCGGGCAACGCCTGGCAGGTCGTCGCGGAGGACGACTTCACCGCGGACTCCGGCAAGTGGAAGGCCGAGCTGCAGAGCGGCGGCACGGTCTCGGCCGCCAATGGGATCTTGGACATCGACGTTCCCAACGGCGCGACCGTCTGGCTCAAGCAGGAGCTGTCCGGCCCCTACGAGATCGAGTACACCGCCACCCCGATCTCCCGGGGCGGCGCGAACGACCTGGTCACCGACCTGAACTCGTTCTGGAACGCGCGGGACGTGCGCTCGCCCGCCGACATCTTCGCGACCACCCGCAACGGCGCCTTCGCCGAGTACGACTACCTCAAGACGTACTACGTCGGGCAGGGCGCCAACCTCAACACCACCACCAGGTTCCGCAAATACGTGGGGGAGAAGGGCAACCGCCCGCTGATCTACGACTACACGACTCCGCTGATCGAGGCGAACGTGCCGATCCGCGTGCGGATCTCCGTGAACGGGTCGCAGATCCGTTACTACAGCGACGACCAGCTGGTCTTCGACTACACCGATCCGGACCCGTACTCCAGCGGCTGGTTCGCCTTCCGCACGGTGGCCAGCCACTTCCACATCGCTGACTTCACCGTCTGGCGGCCCCCGGTCACCGCGAGCTGAACCGCTCCACGAATCTGCGCTGCCACGGCGTCTCGACCGCCCGGGGATGATAGTTCCGCCTGACGAACGCCACCGCCTCGCGGGGCTGGACCCCGTCCAGCACCGCGAGGCAGGCCAGCGCCGTCCCGGTCCGCCCGCGACCCCCGCCGCACGCCACCTCGACCCGCTCACCCGCGCTGCGGCGCAGGCTTTCGATCAAAACCCTTTCCAGGTACGGGGGATCGCCCGGCAACCGGAAATCCGGCCATCTCACCCAGTGGCTCTCCCAGCCGAACTCGGGTGGCGGCGACCCCAGCAGATAGACACCGATCTGTGGCGGATGCCCGGACGGCATGGCGTCCCGCAGTCCGCGGCCCCGGACCAGCCGCCCCGACGGCAGTCGCAGCACGCCGGCGCCGGACGGCTCCCAGGTGACCGTGACGCTGACCATTTTCCGATCGTAGTCACGGCCGCCGACCCGTAGGGTGATCCCCTTGTGAGCGCGATCGTCCAGACCTTCCTGCCCGCCCGGCTCGGCTCCAGCTTCCGATGGCTGCTCGCCTCCTCGTGGACCACGAACCTCGGTGACGGCATCGCCGCGGCGGCCGGTCCGCTGCTGGTCGCCTCGCTCAGCCGGGACCCGATCCTGATCTCCCTGGCCGCGCTGCTGGGCTGGGCGCCGCCGCTGCTCTTCGGCCTCTACGCCGGCGTGCTGTCGGACCGGCACGACCGCCGCCGGATCGTGCTGGTCGCCAACGCGATGCGGCTCGTCGTACTCGGCGCGCTGGTCGGCCTGCTCGCCACCGGACGTCTCACGGTGCACGGCGCGCTGATCGGACTCGGACTGATCGCGACGGCCGAGGTCTTCGCCGACAACACCACCGCGACGCTCACCCCGATGCTGGTGCACCGCGACGACCTGGTGATCGCCAACGCCCGCCTGCAGACCGGTTTCATCACCCTCAACCAGCTGGCCGGCCCGGCGCTGGGCGCGGCGCTCTTCGCCGGCGGCCGGATCTGGCCGTTCGTCACCGAGACCCTGCTGGTCGCCGCCGGGGTGCTGATGGTCGCCCGGGTCACGCTGCCGCCGCACGGTCGTTCGGTAGCGGTTTCCGCGGAGCCGGGAGGTGTCCGGCACGAGATCGCCGAGGGCATCCGCTGGGTGATCCGGCACCCCGCCGTGCGTACCCTCTGTCTCACGATCTTGATCTTCAACCTGACGTTCGGGGCGGCCTGGTCGGTGCTGGTGCTCTACGCCAGTGAACAGCTGGGCCTCGGCGCGATCGGATTCGGCCTGATCACGACGGTCTCCGCGGTGGGCGGCATCGTCGGGACGGCCTGTTACGGCTGGCTCACCGCGCGCCTCAGCCTCGGCGACATCATGCGGATCGGCCTGGTCATCGAGACCCTCACCCACCTGGTCCTGGCCGTCACCACCTCGCCGTGGATCGCGCTGCCGGTCTTCTTCCTGTTCGGCGCGCACGCGTTCGTCTGGGGCACCACGTCCCGGGTGGTCCGCCAGCGCGCCGTGCCGCAGCACCTGCAGGGCCGGGTGGACAGCGTGAACACGATCTGCGTCTACGGCGGCCTGGTGATCGGCTCCGCCTTCGGCGGCGTGCTGGCCACGCATTACGGCATCGCCGCGCCGTTCTGGGTCGCCTTCGCCGGTTCCACGGTCTTCCTGATCCTGCTCTGGCCCCAGATGACGAGGATCGCCCACCAGGACCACTGACGCCGCGTGGAAGCCGGGCTCGCGTGTGAATTTCGGGCGTGCTCCGCGCCTGAAGTCAACACGCAGTGTGGAAGCCGGGCTCGTGTGTGGATTTGGGGCGTGCTCCGCGCCTGTAGTCAACACGCAGTGTGGAAGCCGGGCCCGCGTGTGAATTTCGGGCGTGCTCCGCACCTGAAGTCAACACGCAGTGTGGAAGCCGGACTCGTGTGTGGATTTGGGGCGTGCTCCGCACCTGAAGTCAACACGCAGTGCTGGGCCCTTGTGTGCGTGTGGAGTTGGGGCTTGGAGCGCGCCTGAAATCGACACGCGGGTTTGGGGGCGGTGGCCGGTGGTGTTCGGCGGCCGCGGCTGCGCGGCGGCCCGGTGATCCTGGCCGCCAGGCGGTGGTGGATCGTGGAGTTTCCGATGCCGACTGGTGCCCGGTGCTCCCGCCTCGGGCGTTGAGGTGGGCCTGCCCCGTTTTGACGGACATCCAAGATCAGGGGACCTGGGGTCTCCGGGAGGATGTCCAGCATTATGGAGAGCGTGGGAAAGAAGCGGTCGA
>NZ_JBEZZR010000079.1:0-10360 GCF_040639325.1 Actinoplanes sp. NPDC023936
GCATGAGAACTCCCGCTCAAGCCCTCAACGCGCTACTCTCAGCACCGCTACCAGCACAAACAGACTGTGTTGCAACCACCGATTGAATCCGCCCGGCACTTGACCTGCCTGAACTACGGCCGGGCCGGGCGGGGGCCGGGCGAGCCGTAGCCCACGCAGGTAACAAGCCATGATCACCACGCTCACCTACGGCCGGGCTCGGCGAGCCGTAGCCGGGGCAGGTATCCGGGTCGTTTTTCCTGCGCTGGCTACGGCTCGCGTGTCCAAGCCGTAGCTCAAACAGGTATCGGCGCCATGATCACCGCGCTCACCTACGGCCGGGCTCGGCGAGCCGTAGGCCAAACAGGTAACGGCGGCACTTGACCTGTCTGAGCTACGGCTCGGCGCGGGGTCACGCTTCGCGGAAACCTCAGTCCTTGTCGTCGTCAGCGTCGTCCGCATCATCGGCGTCGT
The DNA here is from genome assembly GCF_040639325.1 of Actinoplanes sp. NPDC023936. Classification (NCBI taxonomy): domain Bacteria; kingdom Bacillati; phylum Actinomycetota; class Actinomycetes; order Micromonosporales; family Micromonosporaceae; genus Actinoplanes; species Actinoplanes sp. NPDC023936. The sequence goes on from NZ_JBEZZR010000079.1 coordinate 454, forward strand.
CGCCAGCGTCATCGGCGTCGTCGGCACCGTCGGCGTCGTCGGCACCGTCGGCGTCGTCGGCACCCTCCGCGTCGTCCTTCTCGGCGTCGTTGCGCAGGATCTCGCCCGTCGCGGCGTCGATCTCGAGCTCGTGCTCGACCGCCCCGGCCGTGACCTCGACGTCCCAGACCTGGCGGCCGTTCTCCGTCTCCCGCTCCACGTCGTCGTCGACCGTGCCGCCCGCGACCGCCGCAAGGGCGATCTCCCGCGCCCGAGCCTCGGTGATCCCGGAGCCCGACGACGCGCTGCCCGACGACGCGCCGGCGGACGTCCCGGAGCCCGTGGACGCGCCGGCCGACGACGCGCTGCCGGACGGCGCGCTCCCGGACGACGGGACGCTGGAGGGCACGCCGGAAGAAGAAGCCGGCCCGGACGGGCTCGGGGTCTCCATCGCCATCGCGGTGCCGGCGATACCCAGGGCGGCGAGCGTGCCCGCCGCGAACACCACGCCGGCCTTCGTCTTCGTGATCATCAGAGATGCCTTCCGTCTAGAGGTACGTTCACGATCGCCGGACGACGGCTATGGGCGCGCTGCGTGATCGCTAAGACGCGGATAAGAAGCCACCACAGGACCCGGATGAGAAACCACCACAGGACGCGGCCGAGAAACCACCACGGCAAACGCTTGGAATCGCAAAGGCCGGACCGATCTACTCCACGTGCGCCCCTTCGACAGTCTCCGGCGGGATCCCGTCCTGCTCACGCTGATCGGGATCACCCTGATCGGAAGTGCGCTGTTCTTCGTCTTCTCCGGGAACCCGGACCTGCAGACGCAGATCTACTGGGGTGTCCAGCTGCCGCTGGACGCGGCCCTGGCGCTCGGCGGCTGGAAACTGCGCAGCCTCGCCCACCAGCGGTACCGCCGGTTCTGGACGATCATCGGCTTCGCCGGGGCGTCGTTCACCGTCGGTGACACGTACCAGTTCCTGTACACCCTCTTCGGGGCCGGCGCGCCGTCGATGGCCGGCGGCTACGTGCAGACCGTGTTCTTCGCGATCGGCATGAGCAGCAACGTGGTCGCCTGCCTGATCTTCCCGCAGGGCCTGCGGACCAGCCGGGAGAAGTTCGTCTTCTGGCTGGACGCCACCACCGTGCTCGTCGGCGGCGGCGTGGTGGCCTGGTGCTTCGCGTTCAACCCGATCGCCAGCGTGCACGTCGACCGGGTCAACGCCAGCGTCACCGCCGCGCTCGTGCTGGTGGCGACGTTCTCCGCGACGAAGGTCGCGCTCATCAAGAATCCGCCGATGGCGCGCATCGCCGCCTGGCCGATGGTCAGCGCCGCGATGATCCAGGGCGTCAGCACGTTCCTGCCCGGCGATTTTCAGAGCACCGATCATGCGTACGTCTTCGTGATCCGCCTGCTGCCGTCGGTGTGCATCGCCGTCGGACCGTGGATCCAGGTCGTCCTGATCCGCATCGGCGCCGTGCAGGATCAGCCGAAGCGGCGACCCTACAGCCTTCTCCCGTACGGGATGATCGCCGTCACGTTCGTGGTGTTCTTCCTGATGCTGCCCGACACGGCGTCCTCGCAGCTGATCGGCGCGACGATCGGCGTCGTGGTGATCACCTGCCTGGTCGCGGGACGCCAGCTCGTCGCGTTCCACGACAACATCGCGCTGATCGAGCGGCTGGACGAGGCCAACTCCGTCGACGCGCTCACCCTGCTGGCGAACCGCACCCACTTCAGCGACGAGATCCCGCGCCTGCTGACCCGCGAGTCGTCGATGCTGCACATCGACCTCGACGACTTCAAGGAGATCAACGACACGATGGGCCATGCGGCCGGCGACACCCTGCTGATCGTGGTCGCCGACCGGCTGCGCGCCGCGGTGCGCCCCGGCGACCTGGTGTCCCGGCAGGGCGGCGACGAGTTCGCGATCCTGCTGCCCGGCGCCGGACCGGACGACGCCGCGCTGATCGCCGAGGAGATCCTGCGCCGGCTCGCCGAGCCGCTGGAGATCCAGCAGCACACCGTGGTCACCCGGGCCAGCGTCGGCATCGCGCCGGCCCGGCCCGGCGACGAGCCGTCCGCGCTGCTCAGCATGGCCGACATCGCGATGTACGAGGCGAAGCGCCGTGGCAAGGGCATGTGGGTGCACTACACCGAGGACATGGGCGCGCGGGTCAGCGCCGAGGCGGTCCTGATCCGGCAGATGGCGCAGGCCATCGAAAACGAGGAGTTCGCGCTGCTCTACCAGCCGATCGTGCGCCTCTCCGACGAGCGGATCACCGGCGTGGAGTCGCTGATCCGCTGGCACCACCCGGTCCGCGGGCTGGTGTCGCCGGTCGAGTTCATCCCGGTCGCCGAGCGCACCGGGCAGATCGTGGCGATCGGGCTGTGGGCGCTGCGCACGGCGTGCCGGCAGGGCGCGGCGTGGCGGCGCGAGCACCCGGAGGCCGTGCACATGTCGGTCGGCGTCAACGTGGCCGGCCGCCAGCTGCGCACGCCCGGGTTCGTCGCCGACGTGGCAGCGGTGCTCGCCGAGACCGGTCTGCCCGCCGCGAACCTCACGATCGAGGTCACCGAGACGGCGGTGCTCGACGACGAGGAGTCGAACGAGGCGATGATCGGCCTGCGGGCGCTCGGCGTGCAGCTGGCCCTGGACGACTTCGGCACCGCCGCGTCGTCGCTCGGCCTGTTGCTCACCTGCCCGGTGACCACGCTGAAGCTGGACCGCTCGTTCGTCGAGTCGATCACCACGGTGGGCCGGCAGTCGGCGGTCGCGACAGCGGTCAGCCAGATGGCGAACGCCCTGGACTTCTCGTCGGTGGCCGAGGGCATCGAGACGGTGGAACAGCGCGACCTGATCAAGAACCTCGGTTATCAGTACGGGCAGGGCTACCTCTACTCCCGTCCGGTGCCGGCCGACCAGATCGTGGAGATGTGGGCCGCCGCCCGGCTGGTGGGGTGAATTTGTACCCTGGGCGGCACCATGATCCCCCTTGCTCCGGTGCTCGCGCTGATGGCCGCCGCCCTCGCCCCGCCCCTGCCCACCCCCGTCGCCGACCGGCCGAACATCGTGTTCGTGCTGGTCGACGACCTGTCGATGAACCTCGTGCCGTACATGCCGAACGTGCTGGAGCTGCAACGGGACGGGACGTCGTTCACGAACTACACGGTCACCGACTCGCTGTGCTGCCCGTCGCGGGCGTCGATCCTGACCGGGCAGTACCCGCACAACACCGGCATCGTGAAGAACCACGGGTCGGACGGGGGTTTCCTGCTGTTCCGCAGCCGGGGCGAGGAGAAGTCGACGCTCGCCACGGATCTGCGGTCGGCCGGGTACCGGACGGCCTTCCTCGGGAAGTACCTCAACGAGTACCTGCCGGAGAGCGGATACGTGCCGCCGGGGTGGGACGAGTGGGTGGCGGGCGGGAACGCCTACGACAACGTCAACTACACGTTGAACGAGAACGGCACGGTCAAGCGGTACGGCAGTGACCCGTCGGACTACTTGACGGATGTGTTGTCGATGAAGGCGCAGAATTTCATCAAGACGCGGAATCTCAACAAGACGCAAGGGTTGATCACGTCAACTCAACATGAGCCGTTCTTCATCGAGATATCAACGTACACACCACACCTGCCGTATCCGCCGGCTCCGCGCGACGCCCAGTCGTTCCCCGGATTGATCGCGCCGCGCGGTGACGCGTACGGGAAGGTCCCGAAGAACGCGCCCGCCTGGCTCGCGCCGCACTCCCCTCTCACCGCCGCGCAGATCGCGCACATGGATCGCGGGTTCCGCAAGCGCGTCCAGTCGGTCCAGGCTGTCGACCGGATGCTCGGCGACCTGCGCGCCACGCTCGACGAGGCCGGGATCGCGGAGAACACCGTTGTCGTGTTCAGCTCGGACAACGGCTATCACATGGGTGAGTACCGGTTGAATCCCGGAAAGCAGACCGCCTTCGACGTCGACGTGAACGTGCCGCTCGTCGCCGCCGGCGCCGGGGTGCGCCGCGGGCAGGTGGTCGACGCCCTGGTGGAGAACATCGATCTGCGGCCGACCTTCGCCGACCTGGCCGGCGTACGACCGCAGGAGGAGGTCGACGGGCGCAGCGTGCGGCGGTTGCTCGGCGGGCTCGTGCCGATGCAGTGGCGGACCGGGGCGCTCATCGAGCACAGCGACCCGGCGACCGACCCGGCCGACCCGGACTATCAGAGCGAGTCGGAGAACGTCCCGCCGTCGTACGACGCGCTGCGGACCGCCGACTTCACCTGGGTGGAGTACGTCGACGGGAGCCGGGAGTACTACCACCGGCGTACCGACCCGCACCAGCTGCTCAACCTGGCGGACGGCTTGGACCCGGAACGCGTCACCGAGCTGCACGACCAGCTGCACCGGCTCGCCACCTGCGCGGGCTCGTCCTGCAAGTGATTGCCGCGATGAACTGAACCGTGGTTCAATCCTTGTCATGGCGTACCGGCAGACCGCCTTGACCAGGAAGAACGCGTCCGACAAGCGGGAGTCCCTGCTACGGGCCGCGCGGAACCTCGTGGCCGCCGGCGGATTCTCGGCCGCCACCGTGGCGGCGATCGCGGCCGAGGGGCGGGCGAGCGTCGGATCCGTGTACTCGTACTTCGACGGCCGCGACGGGCTGCTCGCCGAGGTGTTCCGCAGCGCCGCCGGGCATGAGCTCGACGTCGTCCGGCAGGCGGCCGCCGATCGCGGGCAGCCGGCCGCCGAGCGGCTCGGCGCGCTGATCCGGGTGTTCAGCGGACGCGCGCTGCAGGGCCGCCGGATGGCGTGGGCGCTGCTGTTCGAGCCGGTCAGCCCGGCCGTCGAGGAGGAGCGGCTGACCTACCGGCGGGCGTACACGGAAATCGTCGAGCAGATCGTGCGGGACGGCCTGGACCGCGGCGAGTTCGTCGCCGAGGATCCCCGGCTCGCCGCGTCGGCCGTGATGGGGGCGATCTCCGAAGCCCTCGTCGGGTCACTGCGGCCGTCGCCGGACCCGGCCGATCCGGCCGTCATCGACGGCATTCAGCGCTTCTGTTTCCGGGCTCTGGGTTTCCGGGCATCGGGTTTCTCCGGTATGGGAGCCAGTCATGACTCATGAGGTCGTCAACCAGGCTCCGCCGCGCGCCGGGCTCAACGAATACCTGATCAACCCGGCGCTGACCGAGGCGGTGGAACGCTACGACGCGCAGTGGGCTTCAGCGCAGCTCAGCGACGTCGGCGCGCTCGTCGGCGAGGCCGGCTTCCAGCACGACGCGGAGCTCGCCAACACCCACCCGCCGGTCTTCGCCGGCCACGACCGCTGGGGCAACCGGGTCGACGCCGTCGAGTTCCACCCCGCCTACCACCGGATCATCGGAGCGGCGATCGAGCACGGCGCGCACACCAGCTGCTGGTCCGCGCCGAAGCCCGGCGCGCACGTCGCCCGGGCCGCCACGTTCATGCTGTTCGCGCAGGTGGAGCCCGGTCACGCCTGCCCGGTGAGCATGACCCACGCCGTCGTACCCTCGCTGCGGTTCACGCCCGAGCTGGCCGAGCAATGGCTCCCGAAGGTGTATTCGCGGGTCTACGACCCGCACCTTCAGGACCCCGCGGTGAAGACCTCGGCGATCTTCGGCATGGCCATGACCGAGAAACAGGGCGGTTCCGATGTACGGGCCAACAGCACCCGCGCCGATGATGCCGGTGACGGAACGTGGCGCCTGACCGGGCACAAGTGGTTCTGCTCGGCGCCGCAGTCCGACGCCTTCCTGGTGCTCGCACAGGCGCCCGGCGGCCTCTCCTGCTTCCTCGTGCCACGGGTGCTGCCCGGCGGCGCGCGCAACGTCTTCCGGATCCAGCGGCTCAAGGACAAGCTCGGCAACAAGTCCAACGCCTCGTCCGAGATCGAACTCGACGGCACGACCGGCTGGCTCCTCGGCGACGAGGGCCGCGGCGTGCGCACAATCATCGAGATGGTCGCGCAGACCCGGCTCGACTGCGTGCTCGGCAGCGCCGCCGGGATGCGCCAGGCCGTCGCCGAGGCCGCCTGGCACGTGCGGCACCGCAGCGCGTTCGGCGCCCTGCTCGTCGACCAGCCGGCGATGACCGCGGTGATCGCCGACCTGCAGCTGGAGGCGGAGGCCGCCACGTGGACGGCGCTGCGCCTGGCCGCCGCGTACGACGACCCGTCCGCCGTCGCGTTCCGCCGCCTGGCCACCGCCGTCGCCAAGTACTGGGTGTGCAAGCGAGGGCCGAACCACGCGTACGAGGCGCTGGAATGTCTCGGCGGGAACGGGTACACGGAGAGTTTCCCGCTCGCCCGCCGCTACCGGGAGCAGCCGGTGATGGCGGTCTGGGAGGGCTCCGGGAACGTGATCGCGCTGGACGTGCTGCGGGCCATGGCACGCGAGCCCGAGTCGGTGGACGCGGTGGACCGGGAACTGGCGTCGGCGCTCGGGGTGCACGCCGCCTACGACGCCCACGTCGCGGCCACCCGCCGGCTGATCCGGCAGGTCGCGGCTGATCCGTCGTCGGCCGGTGGTCAGGCGCGGCGGGTGGTGGAGGCGCTGGCGCTCGGGTTGCAGGCGGCGGTGCTGATCCGGGAGGCCCCGGCCGCGGTGGCGGACGGCTTCGTGGCGGCCCGGCTGGGGGCGGATCGGAGTCTGGAGTACGGGGCGCTCGGCGCGGGCGTGGACCTGGCGGGGATCGTCGCCCGCGCCTGAGCTATGAGACCCCTTGCCAGCATGAACACTCGTGTCTGAGATGTCCGATGCTCCGGGTCCGCCCAGACAACGAGGCCGACTCATCATCAACGGCTGGCTCGGCGAGGTCCAGGGTCTCCAAACCAGCCTCACCAAGGCCCAGGAGAAGCTCGCCAGCCTGGACCGCAGCAGCTCCACAGGCAGCCCCGTCACCCTCGGCATGCCGATCATCACCGGATAGCCGCGATCGGCAGACAGGACCAAGCACCCAGGGTGACGTTCGATCCTCCGGCGGGCATCCGGATCCGATGAGCGCACGTCCCATGGACGGAGCATGAGTTCAATATCAGGACGTTCACGCGTCTAACGCGGATTCCTCGGCCGCGACGAAGGCGAAGGGGGCTCCCAAATTGAAGGACAGCTCAACCGACAGCTCGCGGACTGGGTGTTCGAGTAGCGGTCGCGTGCCGACTGTGATCGCGACGCGCACGGTCTCGTCCACGTCGATCGCGTGCTCTCGCTGTGGCGGGCTGGCGTGTTCATCAGTGACGACCTCGAGGTTCGCCTTCACGTGCAGCAGCGCGTCACCAGCGAGCCGCCACCGAAAATTGGTACGCACCCGGTACCAGGGCCGCTGGTACTCGCACCAACCAGAACCGTCCGGCCGGAACACGATCAGCTCGTCCTCCATGACCGAATGGAAGCCGTGATCAACTGCCCACAGGCCAAGCAGCTCAGCAGGACCTACCGCGGCATCGTTCACCGGAGGATCTTAAGGCTGTACGCCTTCTGCAGTCGCCCGGTGCGTCGCTCGGCTGTATCGGCAGGCACACAAGGATGCCCTGGGCGATCGAGCGGAATGGGATCGCGTCCGAGCTTTGGTGAAGGCAGGACTGTTCGTCCTGGCCTGAGCGAGCCGACGCGCCCGCCGGAGACCTGAGTTCACCGACTGGCCCACGCCGCCGTCCAGCGAGATCACGCTACCTGCGGCAGATCGGCCAAGTCGTTCGCCTGACATGCACGGCGTTGGCTAGTGCCGTGACCACGAACGTTTGAGGTGCTGGGGTCAGGTGATTTGGCTCGCGACAAACGACACCGGAGGTTCGGTCTCGACACGTGGTGGCCAGGTTGCCCTGACCGTCCCGGACGCAGAGCAGGGATGGGCGTCATTAGACAACCGCACCGGGCGCGATCCTTCTCACCAGACCAGTTATAGGTCGACCACTAACTTGATCGCTATGGTGGGTGCATGACCGAGACGACCGAGAACCGCTCCCCGGCACAGCACGCGGTGGCCGACCACCTGCGGCTTCTGACCGCCGGCAGGCTGGACGCCTGGGCTGAGCTGTACACCGCCGACGCCACGTTCACGTTTCCGTTCGCGCCAGCCGGGATGGCCTCCGAACTGCATGGGCGCGAAGCCCTCATCACGCACATGCGGAACTTCGTAGCCACCTTCGACGTGCAGGCCGTGAATCTGCGCTACATCGCGACTACGAGCCCGCAGATCGCGGTGGCGTTGTGGACGCTGGACGGGACGGCGACACCCACCGGGAAGCATTTTCACCAGGACTGCTTCGGGATCGTGCAGACCGACGCCGACGGGCTGATCACTCGATACGACGACTACTGGAACCCTCTGGCCGCCGTTGAAGCGCTGACAACCAGCGACCCCGAGGCAACCGGAACCGTGGGTGTAGCCGGCTCTTTCGGTAGCTGAACCGAGCGAACCGGCGGTCCAGGTGCCGTGGATAGGCTGACACCATGCCTGCCGCCGGGACGACTACGAAGAGCGATGAACGCCGTCAGCACGTTGTGGACGCGGCGGTGAGCTGTTTCGCGCGGAGAGGCTTTTACGGTACGACCACGAACGAGATCGCCGAGCGCGCCGGCATCTCGCAGCCCTACCTCTACCGGCTCTTCGCCAACAAGCAGGCGATCTTCGCTGCTGCCGTCACGCACGTCGGCGGCCTGCTGACCGAAACGCTCACCGCCGCCAAGACCGCCGACAACACGATGAGCCCGCCGCAAGCACTGCGAGCCGCGTACAGCACGCTCATCACCGACGGTGACGTCCTGCGCTTCCTCATGCACGCCAACTGTGCCACCGACGAACCGGTCATTCGCGATGCGGTCCGCACGTGTTATGCCCAGCAGGTAACGATCGTCCGCGAGCTGTTGGACGGTGACGACGAGGCGGTCCGGCAGTGGTTTGCCGCCGGCATGCTCGACAACGTCGTCACCATGCTCGACCTCGCCGACGTAGCCGAACCCTGGGCCGCCACGCTCATCGACGCCTAGCCATAGCGTCAGACCATCTTCATCGGGTCCGTGGTGCCGACATTCGCGGACGCGAAATCCGCCAGTGATCAAGCGGTGTCAAAAGTGATGTTCAAACGGTGTCCGAAGGCCTGGAGATAATCAGTCAGGCCGCTCGAGCGGCGGATTGGCCCCATCGGCGTTGTTTTTCGCTGCGGATGCGGGCACGTTCGCGGCGTTGGCAGGCGGTCGAGATGGCCCGGCCACCGCTGTCAGCGACTCCGGTGGGACCGCAGCTGACGCGCGCGAATTCCTGGACCATAACGAATGGGAGGTCGCTCTCGGGCTTCTTGCCGACCTGTACGACGGGTGGCGGCCGCCGGCGCAGTGGTGGGGCCTGCTCATCGAGGCAGCTGAACTGATGTGGCTTGCTGAGACCGCGACTTGGTGCCGCTGGGGGCGTCGGGAGAGCAACCACGGGATCATCCGTGCCGAGTTGCGGTTGTTCCGCCGTCGGAAGGCGGCAGGGCCACCGCGATCCCGAGCCCCGGCGTTCTGCGTCCTCTCTGGGACATTGGGCAACAAACCGCGGAAGGACGGCCCGATCTTCGAGTGGCGCGCATGTGGGTGGAACATTCGCCGCAGTTGGATCCGGGTGCCCAAGGTACCGTCCGCCTGGCGCCATTGGCACCATTCGGCTGGCGCAGCCTGCAACCAGGCCAGTCGATCACCATCCACGAGGGCACGCCCGTGGTAGGTACTGGCACCATCGTCGAAGTGGTCGCGCCGGTCTGACAGCGTTGAGCACCCGCATCGGATCGACGCTGGCGTACTAAATCTGGTGACCGCGTTCGCCGCCGCGCACGATCGGCGGCAGATGAGGACGTTCGAGATGTTGATCGTCCAGCAGCCGGAAATCGCTGTGATCATGGGGCTGTCACCGCGATGTCCCGACGCTGGCTGATCAAC
>NZ_JBEZZR010000080.1:0-9557 GCF_040639325.1 Actinoplanes sp. NPDC023936
GCGGACCAGTCCACCGACCCGCCGGTGACCATGCAGCCAGCAGCAGAAAGCTAAACAAAATCAACAAACTGTCTCAGTTGACTTGACAGGTTCCGCTCGCACGTGATCAAGCGCGGATAGCCACCCTCAGCTACGGCTCGCGAGGCCCAGCCGTAGCTCAGACATGGGATCAAGCCTGGATAACCGCGCTCACCTACGGCTCGCGGCACCCAGCCGTAGCTCAGACATGGGATCAAGCGTGGATAACCGCGCTCACCTACGGCTCGCGGCACCGAGCCGTAGCTCAGGCATGTGATCAAGCGTGGATAGCCGTGTTCGGCTACGGCTGGCACGGCGGCCGGCCGACCAACTCAAGTTGATCATCGGTTGCTATCGGCGCGTGTCGGCTCGGTTCATGAATTGCCGCACCCGCGCCTGCGACTCTGGCGGGCCCACGGCGTCACGGTGGGTCACCGGCAATGGCGGAGCGCTGCGGCTTTGCGTCATTCCGTGGGGCCTGGAGCGTCCGCTGCTTTCCGCATAGCGCCGTCGTCACCGCTGACGCCGGCACGCCGGGTGAGGTCCACTGGCGCTGGCACCCGCCGCCCGTCGCGCCACGCCGTGCTGCCGCGCCGCACGCTGCCACGCCACGCCACGCCACGCCACGCCACGCCACGCCACGCCACGCCACGCCACCGATTTTGACGGTTTCGTGGTCTGGTGACCCTTCCCGCGAACGTGGCACGTTTTGCGATACGGGAGTCCTGGCCAGCGTAAACCCGCCGATGTGACGAGACGCGCGGATTGGAACCCGATCTCCGGGGTACGTGAAGTACGTCCCGTTTCGCCAGATCGAGGAGCTCAGATGACTGCCGTCGCCAACCCGGCCACCGTCGAGGAATGCCTGCGCCTGGGTGCCGGGTTCTCGCAGGGTGACCGGAACTGGATCGCCGAGCTGTTCAGCACGCTGGACGCGCGGCTCGCCAGCTTCCACGCGGACGCCACGGACCTGGAGCTTTCGGTGAAGGAACGCGGTGGACGCGGGCAACACGTCTCGCTGATCTGCCGGATCGCCGGGCGGGAGGAGATCGTCACGACGTCCTCCGAGGAGGATCTGCACGCGGCTGTCATGGACGCCCGCGACGATCTGCGCCGGCGCCTCAACGACTCGAAGAGCAAGCAGGAGCCGCGGCACAACCGGCACCTGCGCGACGTCCCGCAGCCGGTGACGGACGGCGAACTCGAGGTCTGAATTCCGCTAGCCGACGGGCCGCCGGACAGTGTTTGCTTCCGGCATGAGTTTGCTGTCCGAGCGGTCCGTTCGCGTCCCGAGCAGTGCGGTCGCCGCCGCGAGCGTCACGGTCGTCCTCTGGGCGTCCGCCTTCGTCGGCATCCGGGCCGCCGCCCCGCACTTCGCACCGGGCTCGCTCGCGCTCGGCCGCTTGCTGACCGGCGCGATCGTCCTGCTGGTCTTCCTCACGCTGCGGCGGCAGGGCCTGCCACCCCGCGCGGCCTGGCCGGGCATCGCGATCTCCGGTGTGCTCTGGTTCGGCTGCTACATGGTCGCGCTGAACTGGGGTGAGGAGCTCGTCGACGCGGGCACCGCGGCTCTCGTCGTCAACGTCGGCCCGGCCGTCATGGCGCTGCTCGCGGGCGTGTTCCTCGGCGAGGGCTTCCCGCGGCGGCTGCTCGCCGGCATCGCGGTCTCGTTCGCCGGCACGGTCGTCGTCGGACTGTCGATGTCGGGCGGCGGGCACTCCCCCGTACTCGGTGTGCTGCTCTGCCTGGTCGCCGCGATCACGTACGCGGCCGGTGTGGTCGCCCAGAAACCGGCGCTGCGGCACGCGTCCGCGCTGCAGGCCACCACGTTCGGCTGTCTGATCGGTGCGCTCACGTGCCTGCCGTTCGCCGGTCAGCTCGTCTCGGACGTGCGCACGGCGCCGCTGAGCGCCACGCTCAACGTGGTCTACCTCGGTGTGTTCCCGACCGCTGTCGCGTTCACCACGTGGGCGTACGCGCTGGCCCGCACGACCGCCGGCAAGATGGGCTCGACCACGTACGCGGTGCCGGCCGTCGTGGTCGTGCTGTCCTGGCTGCTGCTCGGCGAGGTGCCGGGCTGGCTCACCCTGGCCGGTGGCGTCCTCTGCCTGGCCGGCGTCGCGGTGTCCCGTGGCACGACGCTGAGACTCGGGCGACGCTGAGACTCGGACGACGCTGAGACTCGGGCCACGCTGAGACTCGGGCGACGCTGAGACTCGGGCGACGAGCCTGACCTCTCTAGGATGGCCGAGTGATTCTTGGCCGCCGATCGGAGATCAGGACGCTGGTGGATCTGCTCGGCGGCGCGGTGGCCGGCGCCGGCGGCGCGCTGGTGCTGCGCGGCGAGGCCGGGATCGGCAAGTCGACGCTGCTGGACCATGCCGCCGATCTCGCCGGCGGCCTCGGCCTGCGAGTGCTCGGGACGGCCGGGGTGCAGGCAGAGGTGCACATCCCGTATGCGGGGCTGCACCGCCTTCTCCGCGCCGTGCCGGACCTGGCCGGCACGGCCGTGGCGATCCTCGGCTCGCCGGACACGCTGCCGTTCCGCGCGGCGGCGGCCCTGCTCGACGTCGTGGACGCGCACGACACCCCGGTCCTGATCGCGGTCGAGGACCTGCAGTGGCTGGACGAGGCGAGCTGGGAAGCGCTCGCGTTCGTCGCCCGGCGTCTGGGCGCCGGTCGCGCGGCGATGCTGCTGACCGCACGCGACGGCCGGGACGTCAACCACCGGCTCTCCGGTGCGGGCCTGCCGGAGGTACGCCTCGAGCCGCTGAGCCGGGACGAGTCGGCCGAGCTGCTGGCATCGGTGGCGCCGGGCCTCGCCCCGACGCTGGCCTCGCAGGTCCTGATCACCGCGCAGGGCAATCCGCTCGGGCTGGTGGAGCTGGGCGACGCGGCAGCCCGTTACGGCAGCACCGCGGTCCTGCCGAATCGGCTGCCGCTGAGCGAGCGGCTGGAGCGCACGTTCTCCGGGCTCGTCGCCGAGCTGCCGCCGGTGACCCGCTCACTGCTGCTCGTCGCCGCGCTGGACGACGGCGACGACCTGGCCGAGATCGTGCGCGCGTGCCGGCTGGTCGAGCCGCGCACGGTCCGGCCCGAGGACATCGACCCCGCCGTGGCGACCCGGCTCGTGCACGTCGACGAGGGGACCCGGGTCCGTTTCCGGCATCCGCTGCTGCGGTCCGCGCTCTACCAGTCGGCGACGGCGGCGCAGCGGCGGCGGGCGCACGCGGCGCTGGCCGAGGCGCTGACCGGCGATCCGGAGCGCAGCGTCTGGCATCAGGCGGCGGCCGCCGCCGGCCCCGACGAGGAACTCGCCCGGCAGCTGACCGAGACCGCGACGCGGGCGCAGTACCGGCAGGCCGCCGGCATCGCCATGACCGCGTTCGAGAGAGCGGCCCGGCTCAGCGAGGATCCGGCTGCCCGCGGCCGCCGCCTGATAGCGGCCACCGAGATGGCCACCGAGCAGGGCGACAACGCCGCCGTCAACCGCCTGCTGGCGGAGATCCGGCCCCACGAACTCGACCCGAGTGACCGGGCCGTCTACGACCTGCGGCAGGAGACCCATCTCGGCACGCGATGGTCCGGCAGCGAGTGGCTGGGCCGGGTCGCGGACGCGCTCGAAGCCCTCGCCGCCGCCGGCGAGACCGTCCGGGCGGTCCGGTTGCTCGACAACATCGCGTTGCGCACCCACTACTCCGACGCGGACCCGGCCGCCGTCGAACGCGTCGTGGCGGCGATCGACCAGGTGGCGGCCGGGTCGGACGATCCTCGCCTCCAGGCCTACGTCGCGCTGATCGCCCCGATCGCTCGCGGCGCGCCGGCCCGGCGCCGGATCCGGGAGCTGCTGGTGGCGGGCGGCATCGATGCCTACACCATGTCGATGCTCGCCCTCGGCGCCGCCGCGGCCGGCGACAACGCGATGGCTTGCGAGTTGCTGGCCGTGGCCGCGACCGGCCTGCGGGATCAGGGCCGGCTCGGCATCCTGTGCCAAGCCCTGATCACCCACGCGATGAACGCGGGCCACCTCGGCGACGCGCGGACGGCGATGTCACTCGTGCCGGAGGGCGAGGCGCTCGCCCGGGAGGTCGGCGAGCCGAACTGGCTGCCGACGGCCTGGATCGCGGCCGGGACCGCGGAGGCCCTGCGTGGGAACCTGGCGGCCGCCGAGGAGCGGGCGGCGGCCGCCGAGTCCGTGCTGCTGCCGTACGGGCGTAATCCGCTCCTCGCCGGCGTGCACCAGGTGCGGGGCATCGCGGCGATCGCTGCGGGCCGGCCCGGGGAGGCGTTCCGCGAACTGGCCCGGATCTTCGACCCGGCCGACAACTCCTATCACCTCTACACCGGGTTCTTCCTGGTGGCGCACCTGGCCGAAGCGGCGGCCGGCTGCGGCGCGACGGCTGCGCTGCGACCGCTGGTCGAGGTGCTCACCCCGGCCGCCGAACAGGGTCGCGCTCCGGCGCTGCTGGCCGGCCTCGGCTACGCGCGGGCCGTCCTCGAGGACAGCGCGGAGGCGTGGGAGAAGGCGGTCGGCGAGGATCTGACCGGCTGGCCGTTCGAGCGGGCCCGGCGGCAGCACGCGTACGGGTCGTGGCTGCGCCGCCACCGCCGTCCCGCCGAGTCCCGCCCGCTGCTGCGCGCGGCCGCCGCCACGTTCGACGCGCTGGGCGCCACGGCGTGGGCCGATCGTTCCCGGGCCGAACTGCGTGCCTCCGGTGAGTCGTTGCGCAAGCCGTCCGACGCCACCGCCGGTCTGACCCCGCAGGAGACGCAGATCGCTCGGCTGGCCGCCGAGGGGCTGAGCAACCAGGAGATCGGCGAGCGGCTGTTCCTGTCGCCGCGCACGGTGAGCACGCATCTCTCCAGGATCTACCCGAAACTGGGCATCCGCTCGCGCACCGAACTGGTCCGGGCACTGCCGAATACATAGTTCTACGTACGCGAGCGGCGTACCAGTTTTCCTAGATTTCAGGTATGCCTTTGGGAAAACGGCTCCGTCAGGCTCGGCGATCGGCGGGACTGACCATGGAACAGCTGTCGGAGTCGTCCGGTGTGAGCGTCCGGGCGATCAGCGACCTGGAGCGGGGACACATCCGGGCGCCGCAACCGCGGACGCTCACCGCGCTGTCGGCCGCTCTCGGCATGACCACGGCCGAGCACCAGCGGCTCGCGGACGATGCTCGCGCGCTGCGGATGCACACCGCCGGCGCTCGGCCGCGCCTGTGCGAGCCACCGCGGGCGGTGACCGATTTCGTCGGCCGCGCCGCGGAACTCGACCTGCTCCGGCAGGTCGCCGCGGCCGGTGCGAAGGGCGGCGGGCCGGTGCCGATAGTGCTCGTGCACGGACAGCCCGGCATCGGCAAGACGGCGCTGGCGGTCCGCGGCGCCGCGCTGCTGCGGGACGGTTTCCCGGACGGCTGTCTCCACCTGGACCTGCGCGGCGTCGACCCGGAACCGGCGGACGCCGGTGAGGTGGCCGGCCTGCTGCTGAGAGCCCTGGCCGTGAGTCCGCGCCGGATCGGTGCCGGCATCGGCGAGCGGTGCAGCCAGCTGCGTGCGATCTTGCGGGACCGGCGCTGCCTGCTGGTGCTCGACAACGTCGCGGACGAGGCGCAGCTGCGCCCGCTGCTGCCGGGCGCCGGGCCCGGGCTGGTCCTGGTGACCAGCCGCCGGATGCTGGGCGGCCTGGAAGGCGTGCTGCGGATCGCGCTCGCGCCCTTCGCGCCCGCCGAGTCCGCCGCGCTGCTGCGGGCCATCGCCGGGCAGGCCGCCGACCCGGCCGCGGCCGATGACGTGGCGGCGCTCGCCCGGCTCTGCGGCCACCTCCCCCTGGCCCTGCGGATCGCCGGCACCCGGCTGGCGAACCGGCCGGCCTGGACCGTCGGCACCCTGGTGGCGCGGCTCGCCGACGCGGACCGGCGGCTCGCGAACCTGCACACCGGCGACACCGGGGTGGCGGCTGCCTTCGCGCTGTCGCACGCTCAGCTCTCCGGGGCGGGCCGGGCGCTGTTCCGGCGGCTCGCGCACGTCCCGGAGGCCGGCTTCACGGCGCCCCTGGCGGGTGTGCTGGCCGGCTACCACCCGGACGACGCGTCGGACCGGCTCGACGAGCTGGTCGAGCTGGGACTGCTGCAGCATGAGGGCGCCGACCGGTACCGCTTCCACGACCTGATCCGATTGTTCGCCCGGGAACGGCTCGGGGTCGAGGAGCCGGCCGGGACCCGGGCCGCCACCCGGGAACGGATGCTCCGCTGGCTCGAGGCGAGCTGACCGAAATTCTGCAGGTCGTCTCGCATGGCCCCGGGCGGCCGGCGTTGATTGCATTTCCAGTGCGGCCATTCGGGCCGTACCACGGAAAGGCCTTTGATCTTGATGTCTTCTCCCGTTTCCCGCCGCACGGTGCTCGCCGGGACGGCGGCCGCGGCGGCCGTCGTGGCCGCGACCGGATCACCGGCGGCCGGCTCGCCCGCAACCGGCTCCGGCCACCGGCCGAAGCCCACGGTCGTGCTGGTGCACGGCGCGTTCGCGGACGCCACCGGCTGGTCCGATGTGATCAAGCGGCTGACCGCGGACGGATACACCGTCCTCGCCCCGGCCAACCCGCTGCGCAGCGTCACCGGCGACGCCGCATACCTGGCGAGCTTCCTGTCCACCATCAGCGGGCCGATCGTGCTGGTCGGGCACTCCTACGGCGGCTTCGTGATCACCAACGCGGCGCTCGGCAACCCGAACGTGAAGGCTCTCGTCTACGTCGCCGCGTTCGCGCCGGACGCCGGCGACGACGTGGCTCACCTGACCGCGCGGTTCCCCGGCAGCCTGCTCGACCCGGCGACCGCCATCGACTTCCGGCCGGCGGACGGTGGCGCCGACGGATACGTCAAGAAGGACGTCTTCCGGACGATCTTCGCCGGTGACCTGCCGCGTTCCACCACGGATGTCATGTGGGCGACCCAGCGACCCGGTCACTCCTCCACCCTGCAGACCGCGTCCGGCGAGCCGGCCTGGAAGACGATCCCGTCGTTCTACCTGGTCGCCCGCGAGGACAACCTGATCCCGTCGGCCGTGCAGCGGTTCATGGCCCAGCGGGCCGGCGCGCACACCGTCGAGGTGCGGGCCTCGCACGTCGCGATGATCTCCCAGCCCCGGGTCACCGCCGACCTGATCCGGAAGGCAGCCCGGGGGACCACCCGATGAGCTGCGCCGAACCGGCCTGGCAAGCGGTCGCCGACCACGCGCTCAGCTGGGCGCAGCGGCACTGATCGTTTTTCCGAAGAGCGCCATGGGTACGCTCCCAAACCGTGATGGCTCTCCTGCTCGACATCGCGAACATCCTGGGTGGCCTGCTCCTGGCCGTGCCGCTGGTCCGCGGCCTGCCGAAGGTCGGCGACCCGCTGGGCCGGTTCACTGACAAGATCGCGCCCTGGGCCTGGCTGGTCGGCGTCCTGGCGCTGGTCACCGGCGGGTACTACCTGATCGTCCACCTGGTCTCCGGCCCGCAGCTGTTCCACTTCGAGGTGGTCGGCATCGCGGTCGGCGTGATCCTGCTCTGGGACCGCCTCACCGGCCGCCGGGCGCTGACCGCGGGCGGCGAGAACCCGGCCGGACCAGCGGTGCTGTCCGGCCGGGCTCTGGTGCTCGCCATCTTCGGCGTGATCGCCGTCCTGGTCGGCCTGCAGGGGCTGTTCACCCCGAACTGACCGCCGCTCGGTCAGCGCAGGACGGGCACGTCGTCCCCGCCGCCGTACTGGTGGCCGCCGGTGATCTGGTTGCCGGTCTTGACGCTCTTCACGTGCCACTGGCCGACGTTCTTACGGAAGACCGCGATGTCGGTCGCGCCGTCACCGTCGTAGTCGGCGACCGCCGGAATGTCCGTGGCGTTGCCGCCGTACGAGTGGCTCGCCAGGATCTGGGTGCCCTTGGCGTAGCTCTTGACGTGCCAGTCGCCGTTGCCGTGCCGGTAGACACCGAAGTCGCCGTAGCCATCACCGTCGAAGTCACCGGTCACCGGGATGTCGCTCGGGTCACCGCCGTACGAGTGCTGCGCCAGCAACTGCTGACCGTTGCGCAGGCTCTTGACGTGCCACTGGCCGTTCGCCTTGCGATAGACACCGATCTCGTCGAAACCGTCACCGTTGAGATCGGTCACCACCGGCTCGTCACTCGGGTCCCCGCCGTACTCGTGGCTCGCCAGGATCTGCGTCCCCTTGGCGTAGCTCTTGATGTGCCACTGACCGTTGTCCTTGCGATAGACACCGAAGTCGTCGTACCCGTCACCGTCGAAGTCACCAGTCACCGGAACGTCACTCGGGCCACCACCGTACGAATGCTGCGCCAGCAACTGCTTGTCGTTCTTGACGTCATAGACGTGCCACTGGCCGTTCGCCTTGCGATAGACACCGACCTCGGCAACCCCGTCACCGTTCAGATCCGCCGAGACCGGCACGTCACTCGGGTCACCGCCGTACGGGTGGCTCGCGAGAATCTGCTGACCGTTCGCCAGGCTCTTCACGTTCCACCAGCCGTTCGCCGTCCGGTAGAGCGCGAGGTCCGCCTTGCCGTCGCCGTTGAAGTCGCCCTTCGTGGCCTCCCGCTGCTCGGCCTGGCCGGCCAGGGCGGCCAGCCCGCTGACCGAGCCGTTGAACACGTCGCGGTCCACGTTGCCGCTCACGCCCGGGACCGAGCCCTTGCTGGTGTACTGCCAGAACGTCCACCGGCTCCAGCCGGACGGCAGCGCGCCGGGCGCGTCGGCGTAGGTGGCGTGGAACAGCGGCAGCGACCCGAACGCGGTGGTGCTGCCGGTGCACGGGTTCCACCAGTTCGGGTTCGTGTAGATCACCGGGTTGACGCCGGTCCGCGCCTTCACCTGGTTCACGAACGCGCGGATCCAGTTCACCATCTCGGTGGTGCTCAGCCCGTAGCAGGGCGACGGGCTGCCGGAGCCCTCCCACGGCCACTCGATGTCCAGCATCGGCGGCAGCGTGCGGCCGTCCTTGGCGAACTTCGCGTTGTCGATGAAGAAGTTCGCCTCGGCTACGCCGGAGTTCCGGTCCGGGCGGGCGAAGTGGTACGCGCCGGCGTACAGGCCCGCGCCCTTGGCGCCGGCGTTGTTGGCGGCGAACGAGGAGTCGACGAAGTGGGTGCCCTCGGTGGCCTTGGCGTAGGAGAACTTCTCGCCGGACGCGCCGACCGAGGACCAGGCGATGGTGCCCTGGTGGTGCGAGATGTCGATGCCGCGGACGCTGTAGTCGCCCGGCGCGGCGGCAGCGGTCACGGCTTTCGCGGTGACGGCCTGGTCGTAGGGCACGCCGTAACCGGCGTGGGCCTGACCGTCGCCGGGGGTGTCGGCGGCGGCCGCCGCCGGGGTGGCCGAGCCGGCGAGGAGGGCGAGAGCGAGGGCGGACGAGATGACGAGGGGTCGCATGACTGTCTCCAGGGAGGAAAGTGGCGGCCGCGCGCCGGGGGGGGGGGGCGGGCGCGCCGGGGCGGGGGGGCCCCACACGGGGGGGAAGGAAGAGGCGGGGGGGGGGAAGAGTGGAGAA
>NZ_JBEZZR010000081.1:0-9525 GCF_040639325.1 Actinoplanes sp. NPDC023936
GCCGAATATGAGGCACTACACGCGATGACCCAGCAGGCCACCGCACCCCTGAAAACCAGCTAACCAACTCTCCATCAAACCCGGGGCTTGACAGGCGGGATCCTGGTGCTCGCGCTGGGCGGCGGTTTTTGCGGCGTGCCCGACTCTGACTGGGCCACCAAGGAGAACGATGAGGCCCGGGAGTTGCGCGCCCGTGGTTGGACGAGCAGGCCAACGCCGCACGCACCCGGGTGTTCCTGGCCGCACGCTCGATCTGCACACCGCGTTCATCACCGCCACCGCCGACCGGATGCGGCGCAACCTGCACGCCGCGATGGACGTGCTTGACGGCAGTGGACGAGGACTGGAGTGGTGCCGGCGAGCACATAGTACGTGTGGCATCTCCACCGCCAGCACGGAGAGTGACCCACGGTCGAATGCCGTTGACCTGGACTTTCATCGACCCAGACCGCGCCGGCCACCGGCGGAGGACCTGGTTGACGGCAACGGTGACGGCAACACGGACAGACACCAGCGCACGCCACCGCTCGCCGAACGGGTCCCAGTTGGACGCCCTCGACGCCCTCTCCTCGAACGGCCGGCCCAGGACACGAATGACGACCTTTGGGCGGCGCGAGGGTACCGAGGGGCCGCCCCTCCGGCCTCAAGGGCGCTACGCGTCGCCCTGCGACCGCCCTACGGGCGCCCCTTGACCCCGGAGACCACTACGCCCCGCAGCCGCCAACACCACCGGGCAGGCACCTGACGGCGCCCTACCCGCCAGCGCGCCACCCAACCGCCAACGAGTCGGCCAGAACATCGAACATACGCGGAGGACAGGCGACGAAGACCACGGAGGACACCACGGTCTCGGAGCACGGCAGACCCCTGGGAGGACACCCTGGGAGGAGGCATGCTGGTTCAAATTTGCTCTACAAAATCAAGAGCGGCCCGGCCGAGGCCGGGCCGCGCGCACGCGCTCAAGGCCTACGGCCCTGCGCGCACGCCTGGTGCTACCGACCGCCGACCATGAGATAGGCGATCTACCGGCCGAGGCCGGGAGGAACACTGGGTCGAGCAGCCCTAGACGCGCTTCCAGCGATCGACGCCAACCACGAGCAAATCGACTGCCTTAGATCACTTCCGTTCATGACGGCAACCGTGACGGCAACCCGGGCGGACCATGCCCACCAGCGAAACCCTGCCGTCACGGAGTGCAACCATCGATCGTAGTGCGCGAAGGCCGAAAGGCGGCGACCAGGAGCATCGGCCGACCCTCCGCACGCAGCTTTCAGTCGCGCCAGACACGGAACGATAGCCAAAGCAACGACAACGACGCGCACCATTGGCTAGGCACAAAGGACTACCACGAAATCTGGTTAACCGAGATCAATCTCCTTCAATGAAAAGGTACCCACTCAGCGCTCGCGCTTCAGTCGCCCCTTCGAGGACTTCCTCAGCTTTTTCCCGCTGAGCATCCGCGATGTGACCACCCGCCAAAACCTCTCGCAACTCCGCAATTAGGCGTTCTAGCTGTATGAAGTTGAACATAGCGTCGGCGTACGGATCTATCACATCGAGAACCTTAGAGCCAGCGGCAGCACGTAGCCGCGCGAGCTGCAGGAACGAGTTGGAGGCATCATCTACGAAACGTCGTACGCGATCATGCGCTTGGTTTTCAACATAGAAGGTAAGCATGTCGATCCTTGAGGCTAGTTTGGCATGCCGGGATGCATGGTAACCACTCTTCCATTCTGCTCCGTGACTACCGTATACACCTTTGTGGGCAAACCATTTTGGTCGACGCCGATTATCTCCGGCGCGGTACAGACACGCTCGCATCGAGTTGTTCCCGTTTGCGGCCGTGCCGGAAAGTTCGCAGCATCGTCAACTAGATCGTACGGGTCCACACCATCGTCAAATGTCGACTTTCCCGGCACATTTTTAGGTCCACCGGAGAAATGAGTGTCCGTGACATGCTTCTCGCCGATGTGATCCATCCACGGCTCACTGCAGTTGTGTACGAGGACCGGCGTGGTGCCGGCGAGCACATAGTAGGTGTGGATGTCGGCGACGGTGAGGTCGCGCATGTTCTTGTCGCCGATGTGGTTGTGCACCTTGACGACGCGTTGCACAGTGCCGTCAGCCGCCCGGAGCAGCGACTTCCCGGGCGTCAGGTCTCCGGCGCCGACCCAGGTCTTGCTGTTCACGTCCCAGAATGGGTGGTTCTGGGTGGTGCTCAGGACGACGTCGTCATCGGCCACATCCGTGCTGCCACGCTCATCGGTGGGCCGAGTCGTACGGACCGTCAGCTCGGTGAGGTGGGTGTCCTCGTTCGAGTGAGTCACCGTTACGGTCTTGGCTGCCGTCTCACCCGTCTCCGGGTCGGTGGCGATCACCTTGTCGCCGACAGCGACATCCTTGATGGGCTTACTGCCGCCCCCGGCCATGAGCACGCGGGTGGTCGGCGCGAAGCTGTGCCGACGACAGTCCCGCGCTCGAGCCAAGACGTCGTCAGCCCATTTGAGGTCATCCATCCACGCCATGACGGCTTTGCCGGCGCGCAGGACGAGTGGCATGGCCTTGAACGCTTGGATCATCTTGCCGAACGGGAGCGCTCCGGCAAGCGTCATGGCACACGCTTTGAAATCGCCCTTGGTGGCGCAGTTGCGGATGTCGTCGATGCCGAAGAATTCCAGCAGGATTTTGCCGCCTTGCTCGACGATCACGTCGACGGCGTTCTTCTTCCTGATTTCTTCGGCTCGTTTGACTTCTTCGGCGGTGAGTCCGCCGCCGGGGGTCTCTTTCTGGCCGCCGTTGGTGCCGCTGGTGGTGGTGGTGGTGGTGTTTCCGCCGCCGCCGCTGGGGCTGCCGGTGCTGGGGCCGTCTTCGTCGGGGTCTTTGACGAGCTTGAATTTGCCGTCTTTACCTTTTACCCACTTTTGGTCGGTTCGTTCGAGAATCTCGCCTTCCTTTCCGGGATCGTCGCCGATCATCGGCAGGGCGCCGGTGGGGTCGCTGGAGGAGACGGGGCTGTTGTTGGCGTACGCGTAGGCGTTCCACTGCCGCGGGTCGGACATGTCCTGGATCGGGTCGACCGAGATGAACCGGCCCAGCGCCGGGTCGTACTCGCGGGCGCCCAGGTGCACCAGTCCACTGGGGTTGGTGTCTCCGCCGACGAAGCCCTTGTTGTTGGGCCATTGGACGGCGGTGCCCCGGGGTGTTCCGAACGGCGTCTGGCGGCGGATCTGCACCTGCTGGCTGTAGGCGTTGACCGCGACCTGCTGGGTGCCCTGGTGGTCGGAGAACAGCCAGGTCAGTGCCTGCGATCCGACGGTACGGGAGGCGATTGTCTGCCCGTTGAAGGTGTAGTACCGGGTGCCGGTCAGGGTGGCGGTGGTGCCGCTGACCTGGCGCCGGATCTCCATGCCCGGCAGGTAGAGGGTCTGTCCGGTGGCGTCCCGGCGGATCAGCCGGTTGCCGTCGGCGTCGTAGAGGTTCTGCTCGACGAGGGTGCTGCCCTTGGTCACCTTGGCGAGGTGGCCTTCGACGTCCCAGGTCAGGGTTTGTCCGTCGCCGGGGCGGCTGGTCATGTTGCCGGTGGCGTCGTAGGCGTAGGACACCGTGGTCCCGGCGGTCTGGCCGGGCAGGGTGGTGGTCATCGCCGAGACCGAGTGCGGGCGGACCGCGTTGGCGCCGGACGGCGGGACCTGGTAGGTGCGGACGGTCTTGCCGGCTGCGGCGTTCGACGTCTCGGTCTTGCGGTTGCCGATGCTGTCGTAGGTCCAGTCGATCCAGTACGGCGCGGGGCCGCCCATGGTCGCCAGGCTCGGGGTCGCCGTCTTGCAGTCGACGTTGGTGGAGGGTGTCCACGCGGTGGTGAGCTGGCCGAGTGCGTCCTGCTGGAAGCACTGGTAGTCGGCCGCCCCGACCTGCGGGGTGTTGGCGATGCCGACGATGTTGCCGGCGTCGTCGTAGTTGTACTTGATCTGTGAGACGGTGCCGGTGGCGGTCTCCGGCTTGACCCGCACGGTGTCGAGACGCCGGGTGTAGGGGTCGTAGGAGAAGCTCTGCTGCGCGTAGACGCCGCCGGTGAACTTCAGCGTGGAGACGGTCGGCTCACCGTAGGAGCTGTACTCCTGGCCGATGACGTACGAGTCGGTGCCGGACCACGCGGTGTTGAGCCTGCTCGGCAGGCCGGTGGTCGCGTCGAAGACGGTGGTGACCTCTTCGCCCGCGACGTTGCCGCCGGCCGGGTAGCTGATGGAATTCGGTGCCCCGTTGAAGGCGGAGTAGCCGTACCCGTAGACGTAGATACCGGCGAGACCGGTCTCGTTGGCCGGGATGACGTAGTGGGCGGAGGACGGCTGGTAGCGGGCGGTGAAGTTGCGTACCTGCCACTCGTAGGTGTTGCCGCCGTCGTAGCGGAAGCTCTGGGTGAGCTGACCACGGACTGTCGCGCCGGTGTAGAGCTTGTCGTAGATCCACTCGGCGCGTTTGGTGCCGGCTGTCGCCGGGGCTACCGGCGCGTCCAGGACCGCTGTCTTACGGCCGAGCGAGTCGTAGGTGAACTGCAGGGTCTTGCCGAGCGCGTCGGTGGTCTCGGTCTGCTCGTTGTAGTCGTTGTACTTGGTGGTGGTCTTGCCGCGGTCCGGGTCGACGGCTTCGGTACGGCGGCCCTTGGCGTCGTACTTGTAGGTCCACTGGTTGTCGGCGTCGTCCCGGGTCAGGGTGAGCTGGCCCTTGGCGTTGTAGGTATAGCTCGTGGTGGTGTAGCTGCCGGTCTTGCCGGCTGCGGTGTTGTACTGCCGCAGTTCGACGGTGCGGCCCTGGGCGTCGACGATGGACGTGGCCGGGGTGCCGCCCTTCGGGGGCACGACGGTGGTCCGGTCGCCTTCGTACGAGGTGGTGGTGCGCCACCGTTCGACGATGTTGGTGACGCCGTCGCCGGACAGGAAGATGCTGTCGGTGACCCGGCCGGCCTGGTCGTAGAGGGTGCGGTTCTGGGACAGCACCGACCATTCCGGTTCCCACCACAGGGTTCCCGTGGGTGCGCCCGGTTCGGCGTGGGCGCCGTAGGTCATCTCGACGCGGCCGTGCTGGTCGTACAGGCTGTCGGTGACGACGCGTTCACCGCTGAGGACCTGGGTCTGGGTCTGCCGCGAGCGCAGGAACCCGTCGAAGATCTCGTAGCCGACGTCGTACTTGCCGACCGCGTTGAGGGTTTCGCTTTTGACGTACGGATACGTGGATTTGGTGTCGGAGTAGTAGTAGGTGTAGCGGGCCGACGGGCTGTTCGGGTTGGTCGCCTTGGACCAGCCGATGTTCCAGGTGGCGGCGACGCGGCCGAGCGGGTCGTAGGTGACCTCGGTGACCCGGCCGTTGGGGTCGGTCGTCTTGGTCGGCAGCCCCCACGCGGGGTTCTTCTCCGTGGTGGTGACCCAGTTGAGGTGGTTGCTGCTGACGTCCTTGGTGACGATCCCCTTGTCCGGGGTGTACGTGCGGGTGGTGAAGTTGCCCTTGATGTCGGTGGCCTTCTTCGGCCGGCCGAAGTCATCGAACTCCGAGGTGCCGGTGGTCTGCCAGACGGTGCCGCCCGCGGCGGTCCAGTCCTTGAGGCCGTCGACCCGGGTGGGCAGGCCCCGCGTCGGCGCGGTGCTCAGGTCGCCGGCGCCGTCGTAGAAGGTGCGCGCGTCGGAAACCACGTGGTCGGCGCTGGTCGGCGCGGTGCCGCAGGTCAGTGCCGTGGTGGTGACCCGGCTGGGCAGTGTCGTGAGGTTCTTCGCGGTGTTGCGGTTGTAGGTGTAGGTGGTGCACTGCTCGTCGCCGGTCTTGGCGGTGTCGCCGTCGCTCTGCGACCAGACGAGGGTGCCGTACGTGTCGTCGTACTTGGATTCGCTGCGGGTGGTGCGCCAGCCGCGGCTGCCGTGGTCGCCCAGGGCGGTGGCCGAGTAGCTGACCCGGGTGTTGACGAACCGGGACTCGGCGACGTCACCGTTGATGGTGCGCGACGCGGTCGCCGGCGACCGCCAGGGAACGTTGACCGTCTTGGAGACGGGTTTGCTGGTGGTGCCGTTGTAGACGACCTGCTCGCGGACCATGCCCGCGTACTGGTCCTCGTCGTAGACCGTCTCGTCGCCGAGCGACGCCGCCACGGTGACGGCACCGGAGGCGCCCTTGTCGCCGTGCATGCCGCGCAGGTAGGTGGTCTTGGTCAGCGTCTTGCTGCTGTCACCGACCTGAGTGGTGACGGTCTTGAACCCGCGGAACTGGCTCCACGTCTTGTACTTGGGCTTGGTGAACCCGTCGTCGTCGGCGTAGTGCCACGCCGGGTCGCCCTCGTACGTGTAATAGGTGTTCTTCGTCGGCGCCTGGTGGCCGTCGGCGAGCTGGATGTCGGTCTCGGAGACCTGGGTGACCACGTACTTGTGCCACCACTCGGTGTGGTCACCGTCGGAGGTGGAGTACGGGTCGGGGCCGATGACCGGGTAGCAGAGTTTGGTGTTGTCCTGCGCCGAGGACGGCAGGTTGGTCTGGCTGCACTCGGGCTGCGAGTACGTCACCTGGATGAAGGCGCCGGTCTCGGTCTCGATGCCGGCCAGGCGCTGCCAGTTGTTGGTGGTGTTGGTCTGGGTCAGGACCCGGTTCTGCTTGGCGATCGAGTGCAGGACGACCTTCGGCATCGTGACGGTGCCGCCGACCAGGCCGCTGCGCTGAATGGACCGCAGCCAGAGCCCGCCCTCGCTGCCGTCACCGGGTGACGGGAAGGTGTGCGTCAAGGTCCACGAGTCGACGTCCTGCCACGCGGCGGTGGTCTTCGTGGTGTCCCACACCCGGGTCTTCACGCTCGCCAGCCGCTTGGTGCTCCAGAACGTCGGCGAGTAGTTGGTGCCACAGTTGGCCGCCGCCGCGGTGCACTCCTGGTCCCACGGGGTGTCGGGCCAATGCGCCGCGTCGTGGGTGGCGCAGTCGGACTCGCAGCGGTCACCGGTGGTGAAGACGACCTGTGCCAGCGGGGTGACCGAGCGGTCGACGGCGCCGGCGGCGGTCAGCCGGTCCCAGGTGCCGTAGTCGATGCGGGCGAGGCTGCCGCCGCGCACATAGGAGACCTTCTTGGTGGAGGTGACCTCCGCCGCGTAGTTGTTGGTCTCCTTGTTGTACCAGTACGACATGGTGTTGCCGTGCACGTCGACGACGTAGTCGAGGTTCCAGCGCCAGACCTGGTCACATCGCGAGTCGCTGAACTTCGCGGCGTAGCAGGGCTCGCCCGAGTGGTTGCCGTAGACCGGCGCGGTCCAGGCCGAGTTCGTGGTCGCGGTCTGACCGGGCAGGCTGTTGCGGCCGAAGAAGTACTGGGTGCCGTCGGTCGTGGTGACCTTCCAGTGCTCGCCGGTGCCGATGGCCCCGACCTTCTCGATCTTGGAACCGTCCTCGTTGCGGGCGTGCCAGCCCTTGCCGGACTGGTAGATCAGCTCGCCGCCACCGCCGTTGAGTGACAGGGTGGCGTTGTCGGAGCGCCAGCACAGGTCACCGGTCTGTTCCGGGTTGTTGGTGGTGCCGGACTTGTCCTCGGCGCAGGGGATGTAGCGGCGTTCGATGTACCCGGGCGAGTACTCGAAGCCCTCACCGATCCACGACGGCTGGTTGTTGGTCGCCGCGGACCGGCCGTCCACGCTCGCCGAGGAGTAGCCCAGCGAGATGTTCGGCTGCGGCCCGGCGATCGCGGCCGGCGACCGCATCGGGTACGACCAGTTGAACGAACCGGACGATCCACCGGTGCTCCAGGTCGACGACGGCGCCAGCGACGTCGCGGTGAAGTCACCCGACGCGCCGGACGGGGCCGCCGCGAGCGCCACCATCGTCGCGGCCCTCGGCTGCGCCGCCGTGGCAGCGGCCACCGTCGTCTCCGCGGTCATCACCCCGGCGTCGGGGTCGTTGGTCGCCGGCAGCGGGGTCGCCGAGCAGCCCTTCTGCTGCGGTGTGCTCAGCGCGCACTCCGGCACGCTCCACATCCGCAACCGCGACGACCAGCCGGCCCCGTAGGCGTACCGGAAGCCGGAGTAGTCGATCGACACGGCCGCCTTGCCACCGGCGGAGCCGGCAGGCGCCGCCAGGCGGGCGACGACGCCGTCCCGCAACGCCGCGGGAACCTTGGCCCGGTCGAGGACCTCCACCTTCACCCGGGTCAGCCGGTCACCGGCAGCCCCGGCGCCACGAGCCACCTTCACCGGCAGGCTCCCGGCCGCGGCCGCCGCCCGGCGGGCCTGACTCGTGGCCGTGAGCGTCACCTCGGCGGCGCCCGCGGACGGCCACGCCGGCTCCGGAACGTCGGCGGGCTTCTGCGCCGCCACCGTACGGCCGACGCCCTTGATCTCACCGCCGACCTTGTCCAGCTTCTCGACCTGACCCCTCAGCGGCTCCGGCTTCGGCGGAGCCGCCTGCACCGGAGTTCCCACCAGGATCGACGCACCGACCAGGGCGCCGAGCGCGGCGGACAGCAACGGACGACGCCGTTGCAGGAAGGTTCTCGAGCCGGCCATTGCACTGGATCTGGAGATTCCAGCCATCACTCTTCTTTCGCGAGAGTTAGTTGACCGCAGGCAGGGATTTGTCTGCGGAGAAGGTGTGCGAATACGGATCGAGGGCCGCCGTTACGGCAGCCCTCGATCGGTGATCACGCAGCTGCGTGGCTAAAGGCGGATCGGGCTACCCGATCGCGTTCGCCCGCAATTGGGATTCCGCCTTGTGCAGTACGGCGACCCGCTTGTCACTCATCGCGCCCTGGTATGCCTGCACGTAGTCGATGCCGCCGTGCCACTGGTCGACCCATGCTCCAGTGCTGCCTGCGGGGGTGTGCCATACGCTGCCGAGGACCAGCGGGCCGTCCGCGTGCCACAGCGTTCCGGTGGCTCCCGCTACCAGCGTGCCGTTGACGAACAGTCGTATCTGCTGGCTGGCTTGCGGGTCGTAGACGAAGACCACGTGGCTCCACTGGGCTATGTCTTCGTCGGTCAGCACCTCGCTGGAGGCGGCGATCTGACCCGGCGCTCCCGCCGTGTTGCTTTGCGGCGCGTAAAGGACGAATCGAGGGCCAGTGACGCCGTTGACCGTAGTGGTGCGGATCCCTAGGAAGAACGAGGAATTGACGGAACCCTTCTGCGATACCGCGGTCCGCACTTTCCCGTCGAGCTGGTCGGGTTGCAACCAAGCCGACACCGTGAAGCCTTGGTCGGTGCGCACCGTCGGTTCCTGTTGCCAGTTCTCGGGCTCACCTGCCTTCGCGAGGTTGCGCTCCGAGAGGGCGTATTCCTTGGTTGCTTGGCCGTAGTGCGGGTCGTATTCGTCTTTCATAAAATGTGTGTTGTTGAACTCCAGGCCGTAGCGGTCGTGCGAGCTCGACTCAGTGACGTCGACGCCCGTGGCCAATGCCAGACGGCGGTCCCATCCGGAGCCCTCCCTGTCACGCTGATGTGAGACAGCCCGTCTACCAGGGGATACTCTTCCTGGACGGTCTTGAGGAGAGCACATCAGCATGTCGTCGAAGCC
>NZ_JBEZZR010000082.1:0-8354 GCF_040639325.1 Actinoplanes sp. NPDC023936
CTACGAGACGGGCACCAACCTCGCCCCGCTACCCGCCCTCAAGGTAGCGTGAAGATCAACTCATCGACCCTGTCCGTCGAAACGGGTCAAGCCCACTTACGAAGTGGGCCCGCCGTCCGGCACTTACACAGCGTGGATGCCCTGCGCCGGGTAGTTCGCCGAGCACTGATCTGCCGCCGACCGTGAACGCCGATCGCCGGAGCGCCGTCGCACAGCTTCCCTCCGCCTGGCAACTTGCCAAGCCAAGGTCCGCGCTCAGTCGTCGTCGCTGTCGTATATGTCGAACTCGAGGGCTCCCCCCACCTGGCTCAGGCGGGAGAGGAGGTCCGGTTCGAACCGCAGCATGTTTCCGGTTGGCGTGGCTGTGACGAAGCATGACCAGAACGCTGCCGCGCCCGTTTCTTGGATCTGGCGCAGGACGGACCTTCGCGGCTCGAGAAGCGGGAGCAGGCCTTCCAGATGTGCGGCTGGCGCCGCATCGTCCGGCAGATCGCTGACCAAGTTCCATGTCGTGTGTCGGCGTCGCGCGGCATCAGGATTGCGCCGAGAAGCCGAGGCACCATTTTCAAGGACATTTGTCGGCTGCAGGTTCATCCTCTCGCTAATCTCGTCCGCTGCAAGAACTTCGCTCTGGATGACGAATGTCAGTCGGCTCCGTTTCTTCACCCCGGCATTCTGCTGCACCGAGCATCCGGTTACGCGCAACGCACTGCCGCGATGAAGGTTCCGTGCACCTGCTGATCACTGGGGAATCAGCAGCCAGCGGGCAAAGCAGCCGGAGTCGCCGAGCTTGGTATAGGACCAAGCTTCGACTCGGTACCTCGCGCTGCCAGCCGGAAGGCGGAGTCCCGTGTCGCTGTCCCGGGAAGGTGGCCCATGTTCCACTGGCATGTGACCGGTGTGCGGTGGCAGCAGCATCATTGCCTGCTCGCCCGCGCCGTCACAGGCAGCGCTGAAGATGGCGAGTTGCCCACTGGGAGTGTTGATGAAAGCGTGGGCTTCGGCAGGCGCCTCCGCGAACTCCAGAGCGTCACCTACGACCTGCCGATAATCGGCACCGGACGCCTGAACGATGGCGATGATGCCGTCGACGGATTCAAAGACCTCCATCCAACTGTCGTCGCGGACGACTCCGTCGCCTCCGACGATTGCTGCCGCTTCACCCCCGAGCGGGATGCTGATCTCCTCCGGGCCCAGGTCCACGATGCGATCGAAGTACTCGTCTTCGGTGGAACCAAGCCAAAGATGGCGAATGCCGAAGTCAGCGGCTAGGTATGGCTCGCCGTTGGTCCAGAGCCGGCCGATGTGTGTCCATCTGCTTTCCACGGCATGAGTATCCGGGGTCACCCGTCGCGCAGCGCCCCGAGGACGCACTCTCCCGCTGGTGCTTCATGATCGAAATTTGACGGAGCTTAACGACTGGATCATCAGCTACTTCCCGGCCGGGTCATGCACGCGGTGAAGTGACGTGCCGTTCAGCAGCGCGGAGATCATTTCGGTGAGCTCGCAGCGATACGGATCCGTCACGGTCCGCAGTTCGTCTCTGCCGTGCCCTGCTCGGCGCCACAGGGCTTCAGCCATCCCGTAGAGTCGCCGCGTGAGTCGATCTTGGCCAATCCTGTGGACCGCCGTAACGCTGGCGGCGGTGACCGGCTGCGCCGCCGGGGAACAACCCGGCCCGGCACCCGTGTCGGCGTCCCCCTCCACGGGGTCCGCCTACTACACCGGCCTGAGCGGCGAGTGCCCCACGCTGACGTCCCCGGAGGCCGTGAGGTTCACCGGCTCCCGGACGCCCGTAGGGATCCGGTCTCCGAAGCAGCCTGATTCTCAGCGGATCGACTGTAGCTGGCGCCCGTCGTCGGCTATCCCGCCGTGGGTCGTCGCGGCTCTGACGATCTACGACGGGCCGGACACCGGGCGGCAGGCCGCCGAGAAGTCCTTCAACCTGGGCCGCGAGTACGACACGAGCAGAGCGAACTTCTCCTCGGCGATCCGAGCGACCGAGCGAACGACTCCGTCCGGCCCGGCTTACGCCGTCGCCAACGCCACCGGCAGCCTGTCCCAGACGGACCAACTGTCGCAGACGACCCTCATCGGGAACGTCGTGGTCAATGTCCTCCTCTTGGAGGAGCCGGATCCCGGAGTGGACGGGAGCACCCGCGCCGCCGAACTGCTGACGGACCTGGCCGCCACGGGCGATGCAATCACCGCCGAGATCGCCGGGCAACTGGTGAGCCAGACGTAACAGGTCGATCTGTTGGGCCACGGCCGGGCCAGGAAAGTCCGTCATCACACGCGGGGGTGGTCTCCCGGTGTCCGGCGAGCGTCATCGGGGTGACCTGAGTCGATAGAGCGACGACGGATTGCCCGTCTGGTTGCTATCGATAGAGCACCGGCTCGTTCCTCATACTGTGAGGTGATCGGCGATGCCTGCTTCCTCCTGCTCTTCTTCGGCTCCGCCGTCGGGTTCGTTCGACGCGTGGGTGTCCGCCGCACCATCGGCGCCGCGAGTGCGGGGCCGTGGGCAGCCGCGTGCCGGCGGGTTGCGGTTCGCGTTCTACGGGCGGATTTCGACGAGTGAGTATCAGGATCCGGTGTCGTCGCGGGCCTGGCAGGTGGAGGCGGCGCAACGGCTGATCGCCGGGCGGGGCCGGATCGTGGTGGAGTTCTTCGACCCGGGCGCATCACGCAGTGTGCCGTGGGTGAAGCGTCCGCAGGCAGCGGCCTTGCTGGCTGCGGCCGCTGCCCCGGATCGGGTGTTCGATGCGGTCGTGGTCGGTGAGTTCGAGCGGGCGTTCGCCGGCGGCGAAGCCCGCCGGGGCGTCGCAACCTTGCGGGCTCTCGGGGTTGCGCTGTGGCTCCCCGAGGCCGACGGGCCGGTGGATCTCGACCGGGCTGATCATCGTGCGTTGCTGATGATGCTCGGTCATCAATCCCAGCGGGAAGTGCTGCGCAGCCGGTTCCGGGTGCGGTCGGCGATGGCCGCCCAGGTCCGGGAGCAAGGCCGGCATCAGGGCGGCCGCCCGCCGTACGGCTACCACCTGGTTGATGCGGGTCCGCACCCGAACGCGGTGCAAGCGAGCTGGGGTCGCCGTCGGCATCGTCTCGAGGTGGATCCGGTGACGGCGCCGCATGTGCGGTGGATGTTCGCCCGCCGCCTCGAGGGCATGAGCGTGGCGGGGATCGCGCGTGGGTTGAACGAGCGGCGCATTCCGTCGCCCGGCGTGTATGACCGGGTCCGCAACCCGCACCGCGGGCAGAAGGTGTGGACGGTCCGCACGGTGGCGGCGATCCTGGCGAACCCGTGGTATACGGGTCGTCAGGTGTGGAACCGGCAATACACCGACCATCGCGAAGCCGTGCCCGGCGACAAACGCAGCAGCCTCGGCCCGGTCCGGATCTGGAATCCGCGCGGTGACTGGGTGATCTGCCCGGACCGTACCCACCCCGCGCTGGTCGGCGACGACGACTTCACCGCCGTCCAACAGATCACCGCCCCACCGGTGCCTGCCGACGGCCAGCAGCGGCGGTACGCGCTGACCGGGCTGCTGATCTGCGGCGTGCGCGGGCGACGGCTGGCCGGGCACTGGGTCAACGGACGACCCGGCTACCGCTGCCGCCACGGCCACACCAGCGCCCACCCGGCATCTGAGGACGCGCCGCGCTGGATGTACTGGTCGCAGGACCGTCTGGTCGAAGACGTGATCGCCGTCAACGCCGAGCTCGCGGATCTGGTCGACGCCAGCGATGTCGCTGCCTATCTGAAGGCGCGGGACGCGGTCATCGTCTGCGGCCGCGGCAGTCTGACGATCGAGGACACGGCCAGCGCACCCGCACCCGCCCCGGTGACCGCATCCGCAGAGGCGACCAGCGAGGCCGCGACACCGGAGGAAACGGAACCGGAAACCAGCGACGCCGAAGAGATCGCCGCGAGCGGACGGTCCCGCACCCGGCGGAAGCCCCGGAAAATCAAGAAACCGCAGGTAGCAAGAAACCCCATCCGATCTCACTGAAGACGTGATGATCGATATGGGGTTTAACGTGTCCGAGCCCAACACGACAGGCAAACACACAGTGATCGCCGTCGGAACGCTGCTACCCCGTTGATTTGAGTGCCCAGTCAGGATCCGCCCTATTGAGACGGCTTTGCCTGAACCTCGAGCGGGTTCAGTGGCGGCCAACGGCGTAAGGGCTTGGTCGGACCTGAGCGCCCTCGTGCGGTAGTGACGCCCGCCAACTGGGCCTTAAGTGACGATGCGTATCCCAATCCTCACGGCAGATTGATCGCATCCAGCTCGGGCAGCGCTCAGATCACCCCGCTATGACCGTCACCCCCACCACGTCACCCCCAACGTTGACGACGTTCCGGCCGCAGTCCGTTTTGTCTTGTTCGCCGAACCATTCGATCTCTTACCAACTACGTAGAGAAGCCGGTCGACTACTGGATAGCCTGTCCATCATGGTTCTGGCGCGGATGGCTCTGACCAACTATCGGGGCTTCGCGAGCCGGCAGGCCATCGAGCTGCGGCCAATCACCGTCGTCCTCGGCCGTAACAACGCAGGCAAGAGCGCCCTGGTCCGCGCCCCGGTCATCCTTGCTGGTGGCATCGATACCGACTCGCAGGAACCGGTGGACATTGACAAGATCAGCGAGGAGTTGCTCGAGTCGTTCGCCGACTTGATTCACGGCGGCCCGGCCGGTGAGTCTCGCATCGGCGTTGAAGTAGCAGTCCGGGCGGACGGGCTGTCGCGGCTGGTGGCCAGCATCCGTCACCTCCCGCAACAGCACCGCGAGGTGGTCGAGTCGCTGGAGCTTTTCGAAGCCGGGACGTCGAAGGGCAGGCTGGAGCGAATCTCGGGCATCCCGGAGACGGACCGATTCCCGATCTACAAGGCCCACCTCGACGGGCGGGTGTTGCAGTCCGCTGTCGAGTTCCAGGGACTGCTTCCCCATCGCTTGATCGACGAACCGGTGGCGGGAGAAGCCTTGGTCGGCGTGAGCCGCCGTATCCGTAACAACTATCCGGTCATCCGTTACCTCGGCCCCTTCCGAGACCGCCCACATCGCCGCTACCGCCTTCCTGGCCGCACGCGGACCGAGGTCGGCGCCACTGGCGAGCACGCCGCCGGCATCCTCGCAGGCGATCGGGCCTGGGACGGCGGACGCCTCATCCGCCTCGTCAACGACGCCATGACCGGTCATCTCCCGGGATGGCGGGTCGACGCCGTCGACCGCCACGGAACCTGGGCGATCGTGCTCACCTCGACGGCCGACCCGTCGGTCCGGGTCAACCTGGCGGACACCGGCACGGGGATCGCCCAGATGTTGCCGATTTTCGTCCAGCGCGCGATCGACCAGGTGCGACCGAGTCAGCGTCCGGTGCTGGAGATCGTCGAACAGCCCGAACTCCACCTGCATCCCGCCGCGCACGCGATGCTCGCCGACTTGTACCTCGAAGCCGTCCGGAGGACCTCGACTCGATTCCTCATCGAGACACACAGCGAGACCTTCCTCCTGCGCCTGCGCCGACGGATCGCCGAAGGCAGCCTCGGCGCTGAGCCGACGACCGTGGCGGTTCACTTCGTCGATCGCGCGGACGGGACCTCCGTTGTCCGGCCCATCCACATCGACGCCGACGGCAACGTCGACTACTGGCCGGAGGGCGTGTTCACCGAGGACTACGACGAGACACGCGCCCTCGTGCGGGCGCAGCGAGGAAGGAGGGTGGAGGATGCGGGTCGAGATCGATCCTGAGGTCTTCCGCACGCCCGACCCGCGCAAGCCGGACATCCAAGCGGTGTTCCGGCTGCTGGAGACGTTCGATATCGGCCGACACGACTGGGTCATCGACCCCTTCGAGGTCGACGACTTCGCCGCCTTCGTGCCGTCGCACTTCCCGTCTCTGGCCGAGACCTATGCGTCGATGGCGCGCCTAGCCTCGAAGCGCGAGGCGGCGTGGACCGGAAGCGGGCGATACCCGACAGTGGTGGTGGACACCGAGAGCTTGGTTGACCTTGCTGCCGACCTGAGCCAGTCGGCTGTCGTCGTGGTCGAGGATCTGCCCTCGGACGGTGAACGCTTTCTGGGGACGCTGATCCAGGTCTTCGGCCCGGAGCGTCTTCAGCACGCATACCGCGAGCAATGGCTCGAAGTCGTTCACAGCGGCGGCACCGGCCGGATGCCGGATGTCGCGGCCGCGGCGGCCAAGCGCTTCCGGAGGCTGGTCCGGGTCGCGGCCTTCCTGGACAGCGACCGGCTGACCGTGGACGCGCCCGGCAACACCGACAAGGCTGAGAAGCTGGCTGGACATTGCGCGCACGTACACCTGCTGGCCTGGCGGGAAGCCGAGAACTACGTACCAGACGTGGTGCTGCGTCGCTGTGTCGGGCGTGCCACCGCATCGGAGACGCTGCGGACGCTCAACCAGCTGCTTCCCCACCAGCGCGCCGTCTACGACATGAAGAACGGCTTCCGCAACGGCGTACCGCAGGATCAGCGCGGCGTGTTCGACGGTCTCGACCAGGCTGCACTGGAAGTCCTCCACAACGGGTTCGGTCGCAACATCCTCATCCATCTCTCCGATCTTCGTGACGAACTGACGGCGGCCGACTTCGAGGCCGTGGACAGGAATGCCGCCGCCGATCTGCGGGCGTTGCTCGCCGCCATCGATCGACTCGTCTGATCTCCTTCCGGAAGGACTCCGTCGTGACTAACAAGCCGCTGTCTGCCCGCGCGCGCCGTGCCTTGGTCGCTCTCGTGTTGCATCCCGACGCCACCACGAACCGCACCGTCCACGATGAGTTCGGTTTCAAAATCGAATCGGCCGAGCGCAGCGAGTTGGACGGCCGCGAGCTGATCACCTTCAGTCGAGGACCACACAACGCCTTCGTGCACCAATTGACGGACGCCGGGCTGCAACAGTGCCGCGAAGAGCTGTCGGCCGTGGCACCGGACGACGCCAAGCCCGCCGACCGGATCTTGTTCGCCACGTGGCAGCTCCTGGCCCGCACGTTGCCTGACACGCTCCCGGCGCTCAGGTCCTTCCTGGGAATGTCACCGCCGTCGCTGCCGGAACGGATCCTCGCCGTTTATCAGGAGCTGGCGGCCCGGCCCGGTGGACCGGTCGGCCTCGAAAAGCTTCGGGAGCACCTCGACGCCGAGCGTAAGGAGGTCGACCGCACGCTTCTCGAGATGGACGGGCGCCGGGAGATCCACCTCGAACCCGATCCCGACCGGGGAGGGCTGACAGCCGAGGCCCGGGAAGCTGCGATCCACCTAGCCGGTCGGCCGATGCACCTGCTCCGGGTGCGCGCCTGATGAGGGACGACGAGCGCCGCGCGCTGGAGGCGGTCTCCTTCGACTGGGCCCCAACGCCGTCTCGGGTCTGGCAGCCGCCCGAAGCGCACGTCACCGGGCTCAACGAGCCCGTCTACCGGCTCATCAAAGGTGCGTTCCGAGATGCCGGCAGGGCTGAGGAGCAGAGCCCGCTCGGCATAGTCGTCGAGGGAGAACCTGGTTCCGGAAAGACCCACCTACTGTCCTGGACACGCAAACACGTCCAGGAGCAGGGCGGATACTTTCTGCTCGCGGGCCTGACGCGCGGCCGGGAATTCTGGCCCGACATCGTTCACACCTTCATCCAGGACCTCAATCGGACCGGCGAGCCTGGAACATCCACCCAGTTGCAGCTGATGCTGGAACGCCTAGCGGACCGGGCGGGCGTGGATCAGGAGACCCGCGACCGGGTGACCGGTCGGATCGCACTCACCCCGCCGGCGCTCAACACCTTTGAGCGGGCCGTGCGTAGGCTGCTGCCCGGCTCGGGTCGAGACCTCGCTGCTGTCCTCCGGGCGCTGACGATGATGGCGGCCGATGACGCCGACCTCCGCGACATCGGCGAGGGATACCTGCGGTCGCGCCTCGACGACGCCACCCGCGAGTGGGCGGTCTGGCGACTGACCGTCCAGCCCGTGGAACCTCGGGAGACCGCCGAACTGATTTCACAGATACTCGCACAGACCGGTCCTGCGGTCCTTGCGTTCGATCAGATCGACACCATCTTCGCGCAGTCTCGCCGATCCGACAGTGACGACAGCGTGCTGGCACCGCTGGCAGACCAGCTGGGCAGTGGGCTGATGGACATCCGCCAGGTCTTGAGGCGCACGGTCCTGCTTGTCGCGTGCCTGAGCCGCTCGTGGGATCTGATCCAGGAGCATGCCGTGGGCTCGGTCCCGGACAGGTTTCGACGGGAGACACAATGTCCCGCCCCGAGTTTGATGGAGACATCGAAACCTGGGAGAAGATCTAGCGATGGCGGCACCGAAGAAGTACCCCGATGATCTGCGTGAGCGTG
>NZ_JBEZZR010000083.1:0-7556 GCF_040639325.1 Actinoplanes sp. NPDC023936
GCTCCCAGAACCGCACCTGCACCCCACGAGGCACCATCTTCCCCATCAAAACCCCTGATCAATCGAGTGTTGCAACCACTGATTGACTCCAAGGCCCGGGTAGGGCGCCTGGGCTACGGCTCGCGCCGCCCAGCCGTAGTCCAGACATGTGATCAAGCCCGGGTAGGGCGCCTGGACTACGGCTCGCGCCGCCCAGCCGTAGTCCAGACATGTGATCAAACCCGGGTAGGACGCCTGGACTACGGCTCGCGGCACCCAGCCGTAGTCCAGACATGTGATCAAACCCGGGTAGGACGCCTGGACTACGGCTCGCGGCACCCAGCCGTAGTCCAGACGTGTGATCAAGCCCGGGTAGGACCTCTGCGCTACGGCCGGGCGCGGCAGGCCCGGTTGCCGCTGCCCGCCGGGGCGGTGAGCCCACGCGGATTGGCATCGCGGGCGCCGGCGGCCACCCCGTCGGCGGCCACCCCGCCGGCCGGCCACCCCGCCGACCGCAACCCCGCCGACGGCCGCCCCGCGGGCGGTGAGCTCATCACAATCACCGATGTGTGCGCCCGCCTGCCCGGGCATCAGCTCGTCGGGGTGACGGTCAGCAGACCGGTCACGGTTCCCTGGTAATAGCCGCGGTTGATCGCGGTCCCCGCCGTCTGCAACGGGTTGATCAGGCCGAAACCGAGCAGCGTCTTGTCGCTGACCACACCGGTTCCGGCGTCGATCGCCGCGAAGTGGAAAGCGTCAGCGATCCCCTCCTGGACCACCGTGTAGAGCTTGCCGTCGGTCACCGACAGCCGG
Organism: Actinoplanes sp. NPDC023936; assembly: GCF_040639325.1. Lineage (NCBI taxonomy): Bacteria > Bacillati > Actinomycetota > Actinomycetes > Micromonosporales > Micromonosporaceae > Actinoplanes > Actinoplanes sp. NPDC023936. The sequence continues at coordinate 793 of NZ_JBEZZR010000083.1, forward strand.
GGCAGCGCCGCGCTCCGGGTCCCGATCTGCCAGGTCACCGCGCAGCCAGTCCCGGCCGTGTTCACGTCGATCCGGGCCACCCCGCCGTCGAAGCTCGCGTCCGAGGGGACGCTGTCGCCGGCGTCGGAGGGCAGGGCCGGGTAGTCGTAGCCGTACGTGTTGGTGATGAAGACGCTGCGGCCCACCGCGACCGGCGCGTTCTCGGTGCCGCTGGCGGCCCGGTTGGTGAAGAGCGGCTGCACGCAGACCGGCGTGGCGGGACCGTCGGTGCGGAGCACGACGAGGTTCAGGTGCGGGTCGGCGTTGTCGGTGACCGCCACGTACTCGTACCCGGTGGTGGGTCCGAAGAACACCGGGGTGGCGCCGCTGCCCCAGGAGAGCTGGCCGGGTTTGCGGGCCGGGCCGCGATCGTAGGGATAGCGCCACAACGGGGTCACCGACGACGTGTCGAACACGTAGACGGCGTGATCGCTGGTGACCGCGAACCGTCCGGGCACCGTGGAGATGCTGTTCGCGACCTTCTCCCCGTTCGGCAGCCGATAGGTCACTGTCGCGCCGGTGGCCGTGTCGACCGCACCGACCAGGCCGGCCGCGGTGACGAACCAGACCCGGCCGTCGTACGCGGGAACCACGCCCACCACCGCGTCCCCGTCCCCGATCACGCCGCCCAGCGGGGTCTTCTCGACGACGGTGAGCCTGCCGCCGGTGTGCGCGATCCGCAGCAGGTCGCGGTTGCCGTCCACGATCACGACCCGGTCCTGGTTGTCGACGTACGCGTACACCCCGCCCAGCAGCGTCCCCTTGGCGATGGACAGCTTCGCCACGGAGTTGCCGTTGGTCCGGTCGAGCAGGTGCAGCGCCGGGGCCTGGCCGATGTACTCGGTGCAGAGGCCGAGCAGCTGGCCGTCACCGCCGTGCAGCAGGGTCGGGCAGGCGGCGAGCAGCGTGGATCGGGTCACCTTGACCGGGCCGCCGGCCGGGCCACGGCCGGTGAACGTCTTCGAGGACGCGCTGTCGCCGTGCGTGGACGCGCCACCGGCCGGCGCGGTGTACGGATTCCGGGGCGCCACCGGGCCGGACGCGACGGGCCCCAGCGGGCCGGAGGTGACGGACCCCACCGGGCTGGACGCGACGGGCGCCGCGTGGGCCGGCGCCGCCGGGAACACCAGGGCGAACGCCGCGACCACCCCGGCCGACCGGATCAAGAGATTCATGATCTTGAGCCTAGGCCGGACGCGCCCCGCTGTCCATATATCCCATGGGTTTAGTAGATAACGACTGTTCAAGAACTGACAGCGCCCACGTCAGGTCGGTGCCAGAGTTCCCAGCATCCGATGGTTGCCGCCTGAGGAGGAACAGTGACCGAACCCGTACGCGCCGAGCTACGACGATCGGGCGGTTACGCCGGTCGATCCCTGCACGTCGTGATGGACTCATCCACCCTGCCCGAGCCCGAAGCCCGCCGACTCACCCAGCTCGTCCGCTGCCTCGACCTGACCCGCCTGGGCGCCAGGATCATGGCGCCCTGCGCCGCCGACCTGGTCCGCTACGACCTCGCCGTCCAGTGCGGCGGGCGGCATTGGCGGGGCACGGTCGCCGACCCGACCGTGCCACCCGAGTTACGCCCGCTCCTGCGATACCTCACCCAAGCCGCGATGATCAGACGCTAGACGGCGCCGACGTACTCCGCCAGGTGCTGTCCGGTCAGTGTGGACCGGTCCTCGATCAGGTCGGCGGGCGTCCCCTCGAAGACGATCTTGCCGCCGTCGTGGCCGGCCCCCGGGCCCAGGTCGATGATCCAGTCGGCGTGGGCCATGACCGCCTGGTGGTGCTCGATGACGATCACCGACTTGCCCGCGTCGACGAGCCGGTCGAGCAGGCCGAGCAGGTTCTCCACGTCGGCGAGGTGCAGGCCGGTGGTCGGCTCGTCGAGCACGTAGACGCCGCCCTTGTCGGCCATGTGCGTGGCCAGCTTGAGCCGCTGGCGCTCGCCGCCGGAGAGCGTGGTGAGCGGCTGACCCAGGCTCAGATAACCCAGGCCCACGTCGACCAGCCGCTTGAGGATCGCGTGCGCGGCCGGCACCTTCCCGTCACCGGCGCCGAAGAACGCCTCGGCGTCGGTCACCGACATGCCGAGGACCTCGCTGATGTCCTTGCCGCCGAACTTGTACTCCAGCACCGCGGCCTGGAACCGCTTGCCCTCGCACTCCTCGCACGGGGTGGCCACCCCGGCCATCATCGCCAGATCGGTGTAGATCACGCCGTTGCCGTTGCAGGTCGGGCAGGCGCCCTCCGAGTTCGCGCTGAACAGCGCCGGCTTGACGCCGTTCGCCTTGGCGAACGCTTTGCGGATCGGTTCCAGCATGCTCGTGTACGTGGCCGGGTTGCTCCGCCGCGATCCCCGGATCGGGACCTGGTCGACCGACACCACGCCGGCGCTCGCCGGGATCGAGCCGTGGATCAGGGAGCTCTTGCCGGAGCCGGCCACCCCGGTGACCACCACGAGCACGCCGAGGGGCACGTCGACGTCCACGTCCCGCAGGTTGTGGGTGGCGGCGCCGCGGATCTCCAGCTTGCCGCTCGGGGTGCGGACCTTCTCCTTGAGCTGGGCCCGGTCGTCCAGGTGACGGCCGGTCAGGGTGTCACTCGCGCGCAGTTCCTCGACCGTACCCTCGAAGCAGATCTCTCCGCCGGCGGTGCCGGCGCCCGGACCGAGATCGATCACCCGGTCGCCGATCGCGATCGCCTCCGGCTTGTGCTCGACCACGAGCACCGTGTTTCCCTTGTCGCGCAGCCGCAGCAGCAGCTCGTTCATCCGCTGGATGTCGTGCGGGTGCAGCCCGATCGTGGGCTCGTCGAAGACGTAGGTGACGTCGGTGAGCGCCGAGCCGAGATGACGGATCATCTTGGTACGTTGCGCCTCGCCCCCGGAGAGAGTGCCCGACGGCCGTTCGAGGGAGAGGTATCCGAGACCGATTTCGACGAACGACTCCAGGGTGTGCCGCAGTTTGCCGAGCAGCGGCGCCACCGACGGCTCGTGCAGGTCGCGCACCCAGGCGGCGAGATCGCTGATCTGCATCCGGCAGGCGTCCGCGATGCTGATCCCCTTGATCTTGGAGGATCGGGCCAGCTCGGACAGCCGGGTGCCGTCACACTCCGGGCAGCTGGTGAACGTGATCGCCCGCTCCACGAACGCCCGGATGTGCGGCTGCATCGCCTCCACGTCCTTGGCCAGGAACGACTTCTGGATCTGCGGGATCAGGCCGAGGTACGTCAGGTTGATGCCATCGACCTTGATCTTCGTGGCCTCTTTGTAGAGGAGGGCGTCCCGCTCCTTCGTGGTGAAGTCGCGGATCGGCTTGTCCGGGTCGAAGAAACCGCAGCCGCGGAAGATCCGCCCGGTCCAGCCGTCCATGCTGTACCCGGGGATGGTCAGCGCGCCGCCGTTCAGCGACTTGCTGTCGTCGTAGAGCGCGGACAGGTCGAAGTCGGTCACCGAGCCCCGGCCCTCACACCGCTGGCACATCCCGCCGGTGATGCTGAAGCTGCGCCGCTCCTTGGTGGTCGTCCCGGCCTTCTCGATGGTGACCGCCCCGGCGCCGGAGATCGACGCCACGTTGAACGAGAACGCCTGCGACGAGCCGATGTGCGGCTGCCCGAGCCGGCTGAACAGGATCCGCAGCATCGCGTTGGCGTCGGTGGCCGTGCCGACCGTCGAGCGCGGGTCGGAGCCCATCCGCTCCTGGTCCACGATGATCGCGGTGGTCAGCCCGTCCAGCACGTCCACGTCCGGCCGCGCCTGCGTCGGCATGAAACCCTGCACGAACGCGCTGTACGTCTCGTTGATCATCCGCTGCGACTCGGCAGCGATCGTGCCGAACACCAGCGAGCTCTTGCCTGATCCGGAGACACCGGTGAAAACGGTCAGGCGCCGTTTCGGAATCTCGACGCTCACATCCTTGAGGTTGTTCACCCGGGCGCCCTGCACGCGGATCAGATCGTGACTGTCCGCTACGTGCGTTTCCGTGCTCATCCTGTCCCCTCGTTCGGCAGCGCCGTCAACGGTAGTCAGGCTAGGGCCGTCCCGTGGTCCCTTGCTTCTCGAATCCTGATCCTTCGAAAGTCCTCATGCCCTCGGAGGTGACGCCGATCGGACCGTCCCCCGCTTCCTCACCCGCAGGCAGGCCGATGAATATCCTCAACTACGCCCTCCGATCAGCCGCGTTCGCCGTCGCGTACACCGCTGTCGCGTGGGCCGCGGCCGGGCCGCTCTCGCTGAGTCCGATCATGCTTCCGGCGGTGGCGGTCGCCGCCCTCTGGCTGGTCGCGCAGTCCCGGTACGGCCGGCACCGCTACGACGTGATCATGCTGGCCACGGCGGCCGCTGTCGCGGCCACGCTCGACGGCGCCGGTCTGCTGCTCGCCCTCACGTACGCCGTGGCCGGAACCATCCCGGCCGTGCTGTTCATGATGATGCTGAACCGGATGCTGCTCGGCTACTGGCTGGGCCACGGCGACCGGTTCCGGCAGCGCAACGCCGTCGCCGGGCGGCTCGCCGCGTCGGCCGCGGTGGCGGCCGTCGCGGGCGTCGTGCTGGTGGCGGTCATGGACCCGGACGCCGCCACCGCCGGCTGGGCGACCTTCGCGGCGGTCCGCGACACCGCCCTGATCATGCTGGTGGTGTGGGCGGCCCGGTCGTACCGGCTCAGCAAGCAGCCCCGGCGCGGTCCGCTGTCCGTGGTCCGGTGATGGGCGGTGGTCCGGTGATAGGCGGTGGTCCGGTGATTGGCGCGCCCACGTGTCAAGTCATGGACACCGCGTGGCCTACTGTCCGATTAGCGTCGGTTCCAGAGCGTGAATGAAACGCATCGGATGGTTGGAGAGGGACACACGAGGGGCATAAGCCGACATAAGCCCGGACGACCCATCCTGGAGAGGTGAGCGATGACCACCACTGACCAGACCACGAAGTTCAGCACCACGCCGTCGGACAACGGAGACCTGACGAGCCGCACCCGCGCCCGTCAGGCGGTGTCCACCGCGCGGACGAAGGCGACCACGACCGCCCGGCAGAATCCGAAGTCGACGACGGCGTCGTTACTCGCCCTCGCCGGCGCCGCGGCGGCCGCGATCGTCCTGACCCGCCGGCGCAGCGCCACCAAGGCCGCGCCCCGCAACAGGCTGGCCGCACTCCTGCACCGCTGAACCCGCAGCACCACCGTCACCGCCACCGCCCGGCCCGCCCGGGCGGTGGCGGCTTCTTGCGCCGCGATCCAGGCGACTTCTGGTCCGCACATGGGCACAAGTCGCCTGGATCGCGGTCACGAACGTTCGCCGGTGATGTATTCGGCGAGCGTCGTCCGCTCGGACTCCAGCTCGTCGATCCGGTTCTTCACCACGTCACCGATGCTCACCACGCCGCTGAGCACCCCGTCGGTCACCACCGGAACGTGCCGGAACCGCCGCTCGGTCATCAACCGCTCGACGTCCTCCAGCTGCGCGTCCGGCGCGACGGTCCGCACCTGCGTGGTAGCGATGATGCTCACCGGCTCCGCCAGCACGTCGGCCCCGCGCGCGGCGAGAGCCCGCACGATGTCCCGCTCACTGACGATGCCCTCCACCGACGTGCCGTCCCGCGACACCACCACCGCACCGATCCGATGCTGTGCGAGAACTTCGAGCAGCCGCACCACGGGCGTATCCGGTGGCACCGTGACTACCTGATCACCTTTGACTCGGAGAATGTCACTTATCCGCATCGTCCCTCCCTGCACTGGGTCGGCACCGTACACACCTCTATGCCGAACCCCACTCCCCTTGTCAAGAAAAACCCGACTTGGGTACGGGCTGAGCACGCTCCCGATCGATGCGATGATGCCGATCGTGACTGGCCTGGAGGACCTCAGCAGGGTGCGGCTCGCCTACGACATCGTGGCGGAGGAGTACGCGGCGCGGATGCCCGACACCCGCGTCGAATCAGCGCTCGACCTCGCGATGGTCGACGCCTTCATCCTGGCCGTCTCGTTCGACAGCGCCGTGGACCTGGACGACGCCGACCCCGGAGTCAGGACCGGCAGCGATGATGCCCCTCGGGTGCTCGACGCCGGATGCGGCGCCGGGCGGATGACCCGGTACCTGGCCGACCGCGGCTGCCGCGCCGAAGGCGTCGACTTCTCCCACGGCATGATCGCCATGGCTCGTCGTGATCACCGCGACCTGTCGTTCCGGATGGCGCCGCTCGCCGAGCTGCCGTTCCCGGACGGCACGTTCGCCGGCGTGATGCTCTGGTACTCGATCATCCACACGCCGCCCGCCGGCCAGGCCCGGATCTTCGCCGAGGCCGCGCGGGTGCTGCAGCCGGGCGGGCACCTGCTCGTCGGCTTCCAGTACGGTCGGGGCACCCGTAACGTCGGTGAGTTGTACCGCGCCTATGGATACGACATCCAGCTGACCCGCCACAACTACACGGCGGACGAGGTGGTGGGCCACGCGCAGTCGGTCGGCCTGCAGGAGGTGTGCCGGCTGGTGCGCCAGCCCCGGAAACACGAGCGGGACGGCCAGGCGATCGTGCTGGCCCGTGCCGATTGACGCCCTGCCGATTGACGCCCTGCCGATTGACGCCCTGCCCATTGACGCCCTGCCGATTGACGCCCTGCCCATTGACGCCGGAAACGCAGAAAGGCCCACCCCATTCCCGGGGTGGGCCTTTCCATACGTTTGAGTCCGGCGGCGTCCTACTCTCCCACACCCTCCCGAGTGCAGTA
>NZ_JBEZZR010000084.1:0-5919 GCF_040639325.1 Actinoplanes sp. NPDC023936
ACGCTCACGCAGATCATCGGGGTACTTCTTCGGTGCCGCCATCGCTAGATCTTCTCCCAGGTTTCGATGTCTCCATCAAACTCGGGGCGGGACACCCTGATGAGCCAGCACTAAGCCGATGCGGGCCCGAGTACCTCACAGACCGGTTTCATCAATCTCGCCGCTGCGCGGTTATCCCGGCTGGTCGCGCCGAACCCAGAACCCCTCGACGCTGACGAGCGTCTGCGTGCAACCAGGACACGCTCAAGGGCGATCGTGCTGCTGGTCCATGAATACCGAAACGCCGGTCATTGCCGAGGCACCCGGGCGGGGTTGGCCGACTTGGGATGCTGAGCGAACTCACATCAGGCTGGCGCAGGACCGGCATGATGATCAAATAGAGGTCGACGAGGCTCGCCAGCAGTAAGGAAGCCACCACAAATGACAGCGCGACCCCCGCACAAGCAGGTCTCTCCAGAGGCCACCGGCGGCGCTGGCACAATCGAGGAGTACAGCCTCGGTGCGGTGGCCCTCGCTCGGCTTCTGACTGGTGACTTGCTTCCAGGTCTGAGTGGTCCGCCCACGACCGTGGCGCTGCAACGCCGCTTGGCGGGGAACATCCTTGACGATCTCGTGCTGCGGTCGCGTACTGACGCGATCCAGATCGGCATCGACTTCCAGATCAAGCGGACAGCTAGTCCCGTCGCTTCCGACACCGCTTTCATCGATGCGTTGAGCCAGTGCATCGACGCCATGGATCAACAGCCGACGGAGCTGGCGGAGGGCCGCCTACAGCTAGGGTTCGCAGCCTCAGAACCACGAGGGCAGCTCGAGCAGCTAAAGCGATTGACGGAGCTGGCTCGATCTCATGCCACCACGGATACGTTCCTCGGCGTTCTGGTGCCCGGTGCCACCGCGCGCGAAGTGCGCGAGCGGTATGGACACATCAAGAAGGCGGTCACCGGAGTCCTGACAGAGAAATCCAGAACATTGGACGACGCGGAGACCGACACGCTGACCTTCAGGCTGCTGAAATACCTGCGGGTATGGATCTTCGAAGTTGGTGACGACGGTCGTGATGTGTTGGAGGCCCAGAGCCGGCTGGCGACCATCCTGCCTGCTGACGGGCCGGGTACACACACGGTCTTCTCCGAGCTCAGAAATTTGGCGGAGACGTGGGGCCCGAGTGCAGGAGTCATCGACGCTCCGATGGTGCGGGCGGCGCTCTTCGCCCGGGGTATACCGCTGACGGCAGACCCACGTCACCGTGTGGAACTTGACCGCGTTCTGGAGGCCTCCCGCCAAGAGCTTGCTCGGACAGTTGACCGCATAGGTGGAACGCTACGGCTGGAGCGAGCGACGGCGGTCGAAAGACTCGCCCAAGCCATAGGCCCCGGCATCGTGCTGGTGGCAGGCGCGGCCGGCGTCGGCAAATCGGTCCTTGCCCGCCACGCAGTCCAACGACTCAGCGACAAAGCGACAGTCGTGGCTATCAGCTTGACCACCCGAGGAGGTGACACACTGGCGGCAGTCCAGCAGGAGCTCGGCGTGTCACACCTGCCGACAACGCTAGCTGCGGCTGCCACCAGCGGTCCGCGAGTGCTATTGATCGACGGGGCCGAGCATGCGCTGACAGATTCAGGACGGCTCCTGGAAGCGCTGCTGGGAGCCGCACCAACGGACGGATCCAGCTCACCTCCGTGGGCGATTGTCATCACATGTCGGACCGACGCGGCTGGCCCACTGACCGAAAGGCTCGGCGAACGCCTGACGGCCACCATTGAACTCGACGAACTCTCCGACAAAGAGGTCGATGAGGTCGGCGCCGCGTTCCCCGCCCTCGCGCCCCTGACACGACACCCTCGCAGCAAGCGGCTACTCCGCCGGCCGTACCTGGTCGATCTCATGGTTCGTTCCCACGCCGCACCCACTGCGGACGAAGTCCTTGGCGAAGAAGACGTCATCGCCGTCGTCCATGAGAAGGTCGTACGACGAAACGAGGGACTGACACCCGGACAGGGCTCGGCGCACGACCGAGATGTCGCGTGGAACACGCTGGCCGAAGCGATCATCGACGGAAAAGGAACCAGCCGCCTGCACCAGGTGAATGGTGAGGCCGTCAGCGGACTCGTCAGCGACGACATCCTCCGACGCAAGGGCTCGACCTACCGCTTCGCCCACGACGTCTTGGCGGACTACGCCACGGCCATGCGACTCAGCGACGACGACGGTAACAGCGTGCTGTCAACAGCCACCAATCCGCGGTCACTCCTACGAGCCGTGAGGCTTACCTCCCAACGAAAACTAGCCGACACCGACCATCATGCCGAAACCCAACGCGCGTGGACCGACATTCTCGATCTTTGCCGAGACCTGTCCGACCGCGACGGAAGCCGCTGGAACGAGGTACCTTTCGAAGCGCTCACCTCCGTCGGCAGCCCAGACCGCATCCTTGACGACCTGACACCGAGCCTACTGGCGAACGAGGCAGCCCAACTCGGCCAACTCATCGACGTGACCAGCCGCTACGCCGCCACATCACGCCACGAACCGGACGGCACGAGGCTCCTGCTCGATGACGTACTCGCGGCACCGGTGATCACACTCCTCGCAACGCTCTCCGAGCGTGTACCTAAGCGGCTCACCGTCCCCGCGACCCGTCTGATCCGGCGATGGCTCATCAGTGTCGAGATCCACGGCCGACGAGCGGAGACACTCGCCCCTGATCCCACATTGCTGAGCGCCACAGTCGCCAGATGGGCGCGAGAAGACCAGTACGGCGACCGATACGAATCAGCATTGGCAGTCGTGGGCCTACTCGGACGTGATCTGTCAGCGGACGCTCGTGCACTTCTCGATCACGCACGAGGACACGACCTCGACGTCGTCGCCGAAAACTCAGAAGTAGCAGCGGCGCTAGCACGCGACAACCCCAGCCTGCTGCTCGAGATCGCTGGACGCTACTACCTGGACCTTGCCCTGACACTTGATCCCGATGACCCTGGCCGCCGGCCCCGGCGCCCAGGCCGACGGCGACGCCGAAGTGAACTCTCAGGCTATGAAGGCGAGGAGGGCGTACGCGACCACTCCCATCACACATCGTTTCGTCAAGGCTTCGGACTGGCCGGCCCCAACTGGGGACCGTTCGCAACCCTCCTGGAGAACTCGCCTACCCATGGCCTGCGACTGGTCGGAGCAGTCGTTGACGCCGCTACGGCCGCCCGTATGCGGGTTGAGCAGTCCTTCGGCAAACCCTCGAATGCCGCTCGCCTGCAACTGAAGCTGCCGCACTGGGACCAAGCCGTCACCTACGAGGGACCAGCGACCGCGTGGGCCTGGTACAGGAAGGCGGGCAACGGCGCCTGGTCGGCCAAATCCGCACTCATGGCATTGCGCGGCTGGGCGAAGAAACAGCTCGAAACCCGAACCCTCGCCGACGTCGTCGACGACGTGCTGAGCGCCGGAGCAAGCGTGGCATTTCCCGCGGTGGGCTACTCCCTACTCGTTCCGAATCCACTAGCAGCCGGCGACCTCATCGACGCGTTCCTTGAACACCCTGAGGTATGGGATCTGGAGATCGGCAGGACAGTCGGCGTGAGCGGCATCACCGAGCCAGCTGACGACGAAGAAACGGCACTCCGTCAGCCTCCGGAGCGTATCGGTGGGTGGCTCGCCCTGAACGGAAACGCGCAGCGGCAAGCAGCTCTAACGGCCACAGGTCAGCGGCTACTGGACAGGTCCCGCGCAGCACTGGGCGATCCGGCAGCCGACGATCCGCGGCTCGCCATCGCGCGCCGCCGGGCACTCGCTCTCAATGCCAAGGCCTACCAAGTCACCCAGACAAGCGAGCAGCCAGGCATGGTGGAGGCCGTAGTGGACGTGCCTGCCGACGTGCAACAAGAACTGGAACGCGCTGGTGGCCGAGCGGCGTTGCTGAGCCTCACGCTGAGCAATACGACGTTCCAGGCGAGGAAGATCCGCGATGGTCAGGCAAATGAGCCACCGGCAGCACAGCTGTACCGCGCCACCATGGACATACTGCAAGCCATAACTGACACGCCCGGCGCCTATCCACTATATACCGCTGACGAAACGCGAGCGGTGGCCGCCGCCGCAGTGGTAGTGCAGGCCGCTGCCAGCACCGACCCGGAGCGGGCACTGCTTACCGAAGCCGTTGGGGCGCTGATGCAGGTGGCGAATAATGCTATCCCTAAGGTGCCAGGACACCGATCCGATCGTGACATGAGCATGGACATGAGCGCGGATCGATCAGCCGCCACGGCCCTGCCCGTCGTCCTCCTCAACGACGAACTGCTCACTAACAGCGGTGCCACACGCTCCCAGGTGGTCTCAGCGCTGCAACGACTCGCGACCTGCACGTCCCGCGAGGTCCGAGACCGCCTCACACAGGGCCTAGAACCCGGCTGGTCGCGGAGCTGCCGTGACGACCAGACATACAACGAAAACCATGCCACGACGATCACCGTCTACCACCGGCTACTCATGAGTGCCAGAACTGGCCCGTCAGAAGAAGGAACCCAGTCCCAGATCCCTGAAACGGCGACTCTCGAAGCCGCATTCCACCAGACGGGTACTAACCTCGACTTGCGCGCGGCCGCTGACGCCCTATCCGGTCTCAAGACCGCAGCAGCCTGCGACTGCGACCATGCGGAAACTGCCCGCGTAACACTAGCCGCGCTCGTAAGCCACGACCTATCGGTCTGGCCGAACCGGTGGGCGAACCATAACTATGACGGTGCCCGCACATGGCGACGTGAGATCGACGGCTGGACTGCAGCGGAGGTCTTAGCGGGTGACGACGCGCTACTGGAAAGATATCTCGCGGGGTTCGCCACAGCGCCGCAACAACTGGCCGGCCTAGTCGTCGCACTAGCGAGCCAAGCGATCTCACCGGAACAAGGCCGGCGACTATTCGGCATTTGGCCAACTATCCTGGACCGCCTCCTACCCGGAGCCCGGCGCGTCCCAGACTCCGATGAACGAAGGCCGAGTAGGCGCGACGAAGCAGGCTTGGACGCGGCCCTGCTGCCCAAGCCGTCTGAAGGGGCCGTGTGGCCAGGCCGGGAATGGGTACAGGCGATACTACGATGGACGCACGCATATGCGCCGCGGCCCAGCCTCTGTGAACGACTGATCGATTGTTTGATACCGACAGGACTGTTGTTCGTGCCGGCCGGGGCGAAGATGGTCTTGCGTATGCTGGGCAGCGACGCGGCGCAGATTTCAGATGACAGCCGCTACGTTGTCGCATGGCTACGCCTCGCAGCCCTGGAACACCGCGAAAGTCTGCAGGCCCAACAACCGGAGATCCGCCAGCTCGTGGACGATCTCGCCGCTCGGGGATCAGCCGATGCAACGCTGATTCAACGTGAGTTGGAGGCGTAGCTCGTTCGGGTACGTTACAGATCTATAGGAAATGTCTTGAACGCCGAAAACGGGTGTTGCCAGCGTCGACACGTGCAGCAATAAAGCGGGCGTAAGTGTGCACGGGAAAAGTCGAGAGGACCGATCTGACAGATCCTTCGGTGTAAAGGTGCAGGTCAGCTCGATGAGTGTGGCGTCGGCTGGATACGATGGGTGGACCCCTTTACTCGGCCGAGTATACTTGGAAGCGACCTGGTAAAACGTTAGTTAGCACGTCGCTGGGCCCGCTAAATGCTGGGGGTCAAGGGGTCGCAGGTTCAAATCCTGTCAGCCCGACAGAATATGGCGAATGACCTGCAGAAACGCGGGTAATTGTTCTTTTGGTATTGAGCTTGCCCCTCGGAAACCCCCCTTTTCAGCTCGCGGTACGGGGTTGTTGCCTGTGGTGCCGCATGGCATGCCCCAATGCCACTTAGCTTAAGTTGATCTTGCTGGTTGGCGGGTTACGGGATAGAAGCGGATCGTTGCTGGTCCGGGGTGGCGGGTGCTGGCGGG
>NZ_JBEZZR010000085.1:0-5889 GCF_040639325.1 Actinoplanes sp. NPDC023936
AGAATCTGCTGACCGTTCGCCAGGCTCTTCACGTTCCACCAGCCGTTCGCCGTCCGGTAGAGCGCGAGGTCCGCCTTGCCGTCGCCGTTGAAGTCACCCTTAGTCGGGTCCGGCTTCGCCACGTCGTCGACGATGTTCTTGTACCGGATGCCGCTGAAGTTCTCGCTCACGTACGACCAGGCCAGCCGGCTGTACTCGGTCTTGCGATTGTAGTTTCGCTCGGCGTAGTTCCAGACGCCGGCGGTCGGGTCGCCCGGGGTGTCCCACTTCGCGAACAGCTCGATGTGACCGGACTTGAGGAGCGCGTCGCCCGGCTTCAGCGACTTCAGCGCGATGTTCGTCTTCAGACTGGTGGCCGCGAAGTCGTCGGTGTTGAAGTCCCAGCCGTCCGACTTCTTCTTCAGGTGCCACGCCATCGAGACGAAGCCGGAGCAGTCGGGACGGTACGAGTGGCCGTCGCCGTCGGAGATCGCGTCCGACTGGTTCTGGCTGTACCAGGTGTCGCCGCGGTCGTACCAGTACTTGGCCCGGGTCAGCACCTCGGCGCGGGTGATCTGGCCGCCGAGCTCGCTGGCCGCGGCCGCGGGCTGGGCGCCGGCGACGACCGTGCCAGCAGTCATGGCGAGGGCCATCGATGCGACGAGTCCGAGTTTGGTGCGCATGGAACTCCTTGTCATAAAAGGGGTGTGATCGCGCGTCAGGCGCTCGGGGCCTTGGCGCTGAACGGGGTTGCGTTGATCTGGCCGAACTGACAGACCGGTCCGGCCGAGTACGGGATCTCGATGCCGACGTTGTCCGGCGGCGCGTAGACGGTGAGGATGGTGGCCGCGCGCTGGCAGTCACCGGTGGCGGGCTCGTCAGGTCCGGCCACGGTGCTCCAGACAAGGGTCGACCAGGCCGCTGCGCCGGGCGCGAGGGTCACCGGCTTCTTCGTGCCGATGCGCTCGGTCCCGGTGGAGACCGGCTCCTCGTGGCCGTCGAGCAGTTGCAGGTCGGGGTGGCCGTTGAGGGCGCACGGCTGGGTGGACTTGTTCACGACGCTCAGATACGCGGTGCGCTTGCCCTTGGCCGGCGCCGTGGTGCGCAGCTGCGCGGTGAGGGAGATGCCGGAGCACGGCGCGGTGGCCGGGTCGGCCCCCTCGGTGGCGGGCTTGGGCTTCTCCGTCGCGGCCGGCGTGGCATTGCGGGTCTTATCGGATTTGTCAGGTGCTGAGCCGCCGGCCCCACCGGCCGTTCCGGGTGGAACTGCGGCGGCAGTTCCGGGCGGCACGGCCGCGGCCGTGCCGGCCGGGTTGACGCCGGCCTGGTTGGCGCCGGCCGGATCGATGCCGGCCTGGTTGGTGGCAGCCGGATTGATGCCGGCCGCGTCCGGGACCGGCGCGATCCCGCCGGCCGGGGCGCCCGCCTGGCCGGCCGGCGCGGCGACCGGCAGGGCCGCCTCGCCGAGATCGTCCGGCGTTCCGCATCCGGCCAGCACACCGGCCGTGAGAATGATGGTCGCCACAGTGGCGCGCAGGTTCTTCACCGAGAGTTCTCCTAGAGGACCACTTCGGGCAGGGGGACATTGCGAATGGAGAAGTGTGCGAATCCCAGGCGCCCCAGGACGCCCCGGATGCAGGTGTTGGTTCGCGCGGTTTCCGCAGCCACGGTGAATATCCCGACGGCGATGACGCCCGTTCGTATACGCACCGAGACGTGTTCGATTTCCGGCTCTCCGGCGAATGCCGCCCGAATCGAAAAGATCAGTTCTTCCGCATCGTTTCCGGTGATGGCCTCGCCTGCGGCGTCGATTGTCGCCAGCGTCAGCCGCATCGATTCAGTCCCAGATGAGGCTCCCCTTGGAGTCCACGCTGATCGGGGATTTCTCGGCGACAGGCGACGCTCCGGCGTCGTCCTGCGAAGCAATTCCGACGGAGAATAGAATCGCTGCGAGAGCAGAAATCAGAACACGAGCAGACATGGTGGACCCCCGTTTACAATGACTGGTGAGATTTCGAATGCCGTACCGTTGTGTCGTCCGGTGTGGCGTTCTGGAATCATTCTGCGAGCCGCCGGGAGCGGGCGGAAGGGCTAGTGCCTGGCCGGAACCGTCCATGGACCGATGCGGCCACCAGCGGCCCTGCCGGCCACCCGCCCGCCGATCCACCAAGGTCATTGCGGGATCGGATTCGGCTGTGGGAGCATCCTCGAACTACGTCATCTAGGTCGCTGCGGGGGCTCGATCTGATGCTGGCCACATTGGGCTTGACAGCGACATCGGAGTCCGTTTACCGGTGTCTCCTTCACGAGACAGGCTGGGGAGTCGCCGATCTGGCCGGCCACCTCGGCATCACCGAGGCGGAGGTGCGCGGGGCCCTGGACTGCCTGTTCGACCTCGCCCTGCTCCGCGAGTCGATGGACGATCCGGGCGGGATCCACGTGGTGGACCCGGACGTCGCGCTGGGGCAGGCCCTCGCGCGACAGCAGGCCGAGGTGGCCCGCCGCCAGCAGGAGGTGGCCGAGAACCAGGCGGCCCTCGCCCGGTTGATCGACGACTTCAGCCAGAGCCGCCGGCAGAGCTCCGCGACAGCGACCGAGTTGCTCGGCATCGAGGCCGTGCAGGACCGCCTGGAACGGCTGTCCCGGGAGACGGCCTTCGAGGTTCTGACGCTGATGCCCGGTGGCGCGCAGTCACCGGCCGCGCTGGAACGGGCCCGGCGCAACGACGACCGCCTGCTGGAGCGGCAGGTGCGGATCCGGACCATCGGGCTGGACAGCATCCGCAACGACCCGGGCACGATGGCGCACGCCCGCTTCCTCACCGAGAGCGGCGCCGAGTTCCGTACCTCGGCGGTCCTGCCGCCGAGGATGATCCTGGTCGATCGCCGCGCCGCGCTGGTGCCGATCGATGCGGCCGACAGCCGCAAGGGCGCGCTGTTCGTCAGCGGCTCCGGGCTGATCGCCACCATGCTGGCGTTGTTCGAGCAGGTCTGGGAGATCGCCAGACCGCTGGGCGCCGCGCGGGACCCGGATCGGGAGGGGTTGAGCGCGCAGGAACGGGCGCTGCTGAAACTGCTCGCGCAGGGGCTCACCGACGAGGCGGCGGCGACCCGGCTGGGCGTGTCGCACCGGACGGCCCGCCGGATGATGGCCGACCTGATGGAACGCCTCGACGCACGCAGCCGCTTCGAGGCGGGACTGAAGGCCGCCCAGCGCGGCTGGTTGTGATCACCGCCCTACACCCGTGGTACTTCACCGACCAGTCGGTACAGTTTTGGTATGACACTGACCGCCGCGCCTACCTACTCGACGGCTCGCCGCTGGTCCGCCCTGGGCGTCCTCTCCGCGGCGGTCCTGCTGCTCTCGATCGACGGGACGGTGCTCGCGCTCGCGGTGCCCTCCCTGACCGAGAGCCTCTCCCCCACCGCCGAGCAGATCATCTGGATCGGTGACATCTACTCACTCGCCCTGGCCGGCCTGCTCGCGCTGATGGGCAACCTCGCCGACCGGCTCGGGCGCAAGCGCGTCCTGCTCGCCGGATCCGTGCTGTTCGGCCTGGTCTCGCTGCTGGCCGCGTTCGCCACCAGCGCGGAACAGCTGATCGCCGCCCGCCTGCTGCTCGGCGTCGCCGGCGCCACGCTGATGCCGTCCACGCTCTCGCTGATCCGTAACCTGTTCCCGGACGCCGCCGAGCGCACCCGGGCGATCGCCGTCTGGTCGGCCGCGTTCGGCGCCGGCTCCGCGGCCGGCCCGATGATCGGCGGTTTCCTGCTGGAGCACTTCTGGTGGGGCTCGGTCTTCCTGATCAACGTGCCGGTCATGGTGATCGTGGTCGTTTCCGGTCTCTGGCTGCTCCCCGAGTCCAAGGACCCCAGCCCCGGCCGGTTCGACTGGCCGTCCGCGCTCCTGTCGATGCTGACGATGGCGCCGATCATCTACGCGATCACCCACAGGTCCGTCTCGTCGCTGCCGGTCCTGGCCGTCGGCGTGCTCGCCGGCTGGCTCTTCGTGCGCCGCCAGCGCACCCTCTCCCACCCGATGATCGACGTTGACCTGTTCCGCAACCCCGCGTTCTCCGGCGCGGTCGCGGCCAACGTCATCTCCATCTTCGCGCTGGTCGGCCTCCTCTTCTTCTTCTCCCAGTACCTCCAGTTCGCCCGTGGCTTCACGCCGCTGCAGGCCGGCCTCGCCGAGCTGCCCGCGACGATCGCCTCGATCGTGGTGGTCGCGCTGGTCGGCGTCGCGATCACCCGGCTCGGCCGGGGCCGCGCGATCGCCGTCTCGCTCGCTGTCGCTGCCGCGGGTCTCGCTCTCGTCGCGCCTGCGGCGAGCTCTCCCTGGTACGGGTGGCTCGCGCTCTGCCTCGTGCCGGTCGGACTCGGGGTGGGCCTGTCGATGACCCTCGCCGGCGACGCGATCATCTCGGCGGCGCCGCCCCGG
The DNA here is from genome assembly GCF_040639325.1 of Actinoplanes sp. NPDC023936. NCBI lineage: Bacteria > Bacillati > Actinomycetota > Actinomycetes > Micromonosporales > Micromonosporaceae > Actinoplanes > Actinoplanes sp. NPDC023936. The sequence goes on from NZ_JBEZZR010000085.1 coordinate 4,420, forward strand.
AAAGCGGGTTCCGTCTCCGCCGTGACCGAGACGGCGAACGAGCTCGGCGTGGTGCTCGGCATCGCGGTGCTGGGCTCGCTGCTCACCTCGGTCTACCGGTCCACGCTGTCGCTGCCCGCGTCGGCGCCGCCGGAGGCCTCCGACTCGCTCGGCTCGGCCCTGCGGGTGCTGGACCCGTCGCTCGCCCAGGTCGCCAAGGACGCGTTCGTGACAGCGATGCAGACGACATCGCTGGTCGCGGCCGGGTTCACGGCGGTCGCGGCCGTGGTGGCGTGGCGTCTGATCCCGTCCCGCTAGGCTCTGGGCTCATGGGTCGAACAGCGGGGCGGTCACCCGAGGACACCCGGCGTGCGCTCCTCGAGTCGGCGGGCGAGGTCATCCGTACCCGGGGCCTGAACGCCTCGCTCGATGACATCGCCCGCCACGCCGGTGTCTCCAAAGGCGGCCTGATCTATCACTTCGCCAGCAAGGACGAGTTGCTGCTCGAACTCGCCCGCAGCGTGCTGGCCCGCTTCCGCGACGACGTCGCGGCCCGGCTCGACCCGGCCGACGACGCGCCCGGCCGGTTCACCCGGGCCTACATCCGCGCGCTGCTCGCCCCGGTCGAGGACGAGGTGGCGGCGCGCCGGGAGATGGCCCTGATCAGCCAGCTCTCCACGGTCCCGGCCGTGGCGGCGCTGGTGGCGGCGGACACTACGGAGCTCAACGACGAGTTCGCCGCCGACGGGCTCCCGCCGGACGTGCTGACGCTGGTCACCGCGGCGGCGGACGGGGTGAGCATCGCGCCGATGTGGGGCGGCACGGTCGCCACCGCCGATCACCGCGAGCTGGAGAAACGCCTGATCCAGCTGACCAGGCGCCCGGAGCTCTGGCAGTCCCTCCCCTGGACCCCCTGACCCGCGTCACCGTCCGGCGCGACGCGCGTCCGGCAGCAGGGGCTCGCGATGTGGCGCGGGCACCGGGATAGCGGCACACCGAAGCCCGCATCAGCGGGGACGGCGGCACACCCAAGCCGTGTGTGCGCTCTCACCCATGCCCTGGCAGGGGTAAGCCCTCACGATGGCGTTGCGTGTGCCCCCACCTATCCTCAGCCGCCACCCCGCCCGCGAATCCGCCCGCCGAGCGCCGCGAGCGCCGCCCGGCGGCCCAGCGGCCCGGCGGCCCAGCGGCCCAGCCGCGCAGCGGCCCAGCCGCGCAGCGGCCCAGCGGCCCAGCGGCCCAGCGGCCCAGCGGCCCAGCGGCCCAGCCGCGCAGCCGCGCAGCGGCCCGGCGGCCCAGCGGCCCAGCGGCCCAGCGGCCCAGCGGCCCAGCGGCGCGAGCCCGTAGTCCGGGCAGAGAAGGCGGCGGTCCGGGCGGCAACCATTCCGCGACGATGGCGCACCGGGTCGCTAATCCAACCCGCCGGCGACGGGCCGAACAGAAGAGCGCAACCACCGGAAAGAACCAACGAAAGGGACCGCTCTTGCGCAC
>NZ_JBEZZR010000086.1:0-5440 GCF_040639325.1 Actinoplanes sp. NPDC023936
CGCTGGCGGATGTGGATCTGGCGGACGCCGCCCATACGTTGCAGGTCGGCCGCCGGCATTTCGCGTGCCGGCGCGCGGTGGTCTGCCGCGACACCGATCAAGCGGTCGCCACCCTCACCGGCGCCGACCCGGAGCGGCTGCTGACCGGCCGGGCCGCCGACCTCCCGCCCGCGGTTGTCTTCCTCTTCCCCGGCGGCGGCAGCCAGTACGCCGGCATGGGCCGCGCGCTGCTGCGGGACGAGCCGGTCTTCGCCGAGCACCTCGGCCGGTGCGCCGACCTGGTTGCCGGCCGGATCGGACACGACCTGCGCGACGTCGTCCGGGCCCGCGGCGACGACCCCCGCGCCACCGCGGTTCTGGACACCACCGAAGGCCGCCTGACCGCCCTCTTCGCGGTGGAGTACGCCCTCGCCAAGCTCTGGGAGTCGTGGGGCGTCCAGCCGCAAGCGATGATCGGGCACAGCAGCGGCGAGTACGTCGCCGCCTGCCTCGCCGGAGTCTTCGACCTCGGCGACGCCATCAACACCGTGGCCGTCCGGGGCCGGCTCATCGACGGCCTGCCCGACGGCGCCATGCTCGCGGTCAACCTCGGCGAACAGGCCGCGTGCGACTACGCCGGCGCCGATCTGGACGTGGCCGCCGTCAACGCCCCCGACCAGACCGTCCTCTCCGGACCCGCCGGCGCGGTCCGAGCCGCCGCCGACCGGCTCGACGCCGACGGTGTGCGCAACCGGCTGATCCGGGTCCGGCAGGCCGCGCACACCCGGATGCTCGACCCGCACCTCGACGCCTTCGCCCGGCACATGGACACCGTCCGGCTCCGGCCACCGCAGCGGCTGGTCGGCTCCAACGTGACAGGCGGCTGGCTCAGCGAACAGGACGCCACCGACCCCGGTTACTGGGTGCGGCACCTGCGCGGCACCGTCCGGTTCGGGGACAACCTGCGGACCGCCACCGGGCTCCCGGACGCGGCGTTCCTCGAGGTCGGGCCCGGCCATGCGCTCGGCACCATGGCGCTCGCCATCAGCCGGGCCGCGGGTGCCGAGGCCACCACGTCCATCGTCGCGTCGGCGCCGTCCGGCCCGGATGAGGACGAGGTCGAGGTGCTGCTCACCGCGATGGCGAGGCTCTGGCTGGCCGGCACGCCGATCGACTGGGCGGCGTTCACGGCCGGGGAGCGGCGGCACCGGGTGACGCTTCCGCCGTACCCCTTCGAAAGACGTCGCTACAGCTTGCTGGACGACGAAGCCGGACCACCCACCGGGCCGCAGGCGGACGCCGCGGCCGCGGCGCCGCGGCACGACCGCCCGCAGCTACCCACCGAGTACGTGGCGCCGCGCACCGAGTTCGAGGAGACCGTGGCTGTCACCTGGCGGGAACTGCTGGGGTACCGGACCGTCGGCGTCTTCGACGACTTCCTGCTGCTCGGCGGCGACTCGCTGCTCACCGGCCGGCTGGTGGCCCGGTTGCAGGACGTCTTCCAGATCGGGCTGACCGTGGCCGAGGCGTTCGCCGCGCGCACCATCGCCCGGCAGGCCGCGCTGATCGAGGAACGGCTCCTCGCGGAGCTCGACGGGCTCTCCGACGAGGAGGCCGAGCGACTGGCCGGCGGTGACCCGCGATGAGCGTGATCCCGCACCGGCCGCCCGGACGGCCCGCGCCGCTCTCCTTCCAGCAGCGCCGTCTCTGGTTCCTGGACCGGCTGCACGGCGCGGAGACCGGCGCGCACAACATGGCGATCGCGCTGCGCCTGACCGGACCGCTGGACGTATCCGCCCTGGACCGGGCGGTGCACCTGATCCGGGCCCGGCACGAGGCGTTGCGGACCGTGATCGTGGCGGACGACGGCGAGCCGGTGCAGGTCGTCGAGCCGGTCGACGAGCAGCCGATCGAGATCGTCGACGTCGCCGCGGACCAGCTGGACGAGTTCATCACCGGCCGGGCCCGGATCCCGTTCGACCTGCGGCGTCCGCTGCTGCGCGTGGTGCTCGCCCGGCTCGCCGCCGACCGGCACGTCCTGGTGCTGACCGTGCACCACATCATCGCCGACGGCTGGTCCGGCGGGGTGCTGGCGACCGAGCTGGCCGAGGCCTACGGCACGCTGGCCGCCGGCCGGGAGCCGCGGCTGCCCCGGCTGCCGGTGCAGTACGGCGACTTCGCCGCCTGGCAGCGCGGATACCTCGCCGGCCCGGTGCTGGACCGGCAGCTCGCCTACTGGACGGACCGCCTGGCCGGCGCGCCGACCGTCTCCGACCTGCCCACCGACCGCCCCCGGCCGGCGGTGCAGACCCACCGGGGCGACACCTACCACTTCGATCTGCCGTCCGATCTGGACGCGGGCCTGCGCGAGTTCGCCCGGTCCGAGCAGGTCAGCCCGTTCATGCTCGGGCTCGCCGTCTTCGCGGTGGTGCTGCACCGCTGGTCCGGCCAGGACGATCTGGTGATCGGCACACCGGTGGCCAACCGCACCCGGCCCGAGCTGGAGAACCTGTTCGGCTTCTTCGCCAACACCCTGGCGCTGCGCACCACGCTGACCGGCGATCCCGGCCTGCGGGAGCTGCTCGGCCGGATCCGCACCGGGATCTCGGCGGACTTCGCCCACCAGGACGTGCCGTTCGAGATGCTGGTGGACGCCCTGCGCCCGGCCCGCGACCTGAGCCGGCACCCACTCTTCCAGACGTTGTTCAGCTGGCAGGACGAGCCGATGCGGCCGTTCACCACGGGCGGCCTCACGGTCACCCCGATCCCGCAGCACAGCGGCAACGCCCAGTTCGACCTGTCGCTCTACGCGCACCGCGGTGACCAGGGCGTCTTCTGCATCATCGAGTACGCCACCGACCTGTTCGACCGGGCCACCGTGCAGGCCCTGGCCGGACAGTTCACGGTGGCGCTGCGGCACGCCATCGCCGATCCGGAGCGGCCGGTGTCGCGGCTGCCGCTGATGGACGACGGGACGCGGCGGCGGATCCTCACCGAGTGGAACGACACCGCGGTTCCGGTGCCGTCCGGCGCCCGCATGCACCAGCTCATCGAGGAGCAGGCGGGCCGGACCCCGGACGTGGTCGCGGTGGTCGATGCGGGCGGGCGGCACACGTACCGGGAACTGGATCTTCGGGCGGAGAGCGTGGCCGATCGGCTGCGCCGGGCCGGCGCCGGGCCGGGATCGCTGGTCGGCGTCTGCCTGCCCCGCCGCTTCGATCTGGTCGCGTCGATCCTCGGGGTACTCAAGTCCGGCGCCGGTTACCTGCCGCTGGATCCGGCGCATCCCGCCGCGCGGCACAGTGGGCTGCTCGACGACGCCGGGGCCGGCCTGGTGGTGACCTCGGCGCAGTGGCGTGATCGGTTCCCCGGCCGGCGGACGATCGTGGACGACTCGCTCGGGGAAGGCCCGGTGGTGGCGGGACGCGCGGCCGCCCCGGACGACCCCGCCTACCTGCTGCACACCTCCGGGTCCACCGGCCGGCCCAAGGGTGTGCTGGTGCCGCACCGGGCGGCGGTGAACTTCCTGACCACCGTGCGCGACGTGCCCGGCCTGCGACCGGACGACGTGGTGCTCGCGGTCAGCACGATCTGCTTCGACATCGCGCTCTACGAGGTGTTCGCGCCGCTCGCCACCGGCGCCCGGGTGGTCCTGGCGACCGAGGAGGACGTCCGCGACGGGCGCCGCCTGCGAGAACTGATCCGGGAGCACGGGGTGACAGTGCTCGACGCCACGCCCTCCACCTGGCGGCTGCTGACCGGCACCGGCTGGAAGGGCGGCGACCTGCGGCTGGCCGTCTCCACCGCGGAGGCGCTCACCCCGGAGCTGGCCGACGAGCTGCTGGACCGCTGCCCCGAGGTGTGGAACATGTACGGCCCGACCGAGGCGACCGTGTGGGCCGCCGGGCACCGGGTGCGGCGTGGCGAACGGCCCACCCCGATCGGGCGGCCGACACCGAACACCCGGCTCTACGTGCTCGACGCCGGGGGCGAGCCGGTCCCGCCGGGCATGCCGGGGGAGCTGTACATCGGCGGCGCCGGGGTGGCCGACGGCTATCTCGGCGCGCCCGAGGTGAGCGCCGAGCGGTTCGTCCCCGACCCGTTCGGGCCGGCCGGGGGCCGGCTGTACCGGACCGGCGACGTGGTCCGCCACCGGCCGGACGGCGTGATCCAGTACCTCGGTCGCGGCGACAACCAGGTCAAACTCCGCGGACACCGGATCGAGCTCGGCGAGATCGAGTCGACCCTGCGGCGGCACGAGGCGGTGGACGACGTCGCGGTCCTGGTGGAGGGCGACGATCCGGTACGGCGGCGGCTCGTCGCGTACCTGGTGGGCTCGGCAACCGACGCGGCCGAGCTCCGCGCCTGGTGCGCGGCGGTGCTGCCGTCCTCGATGGTCCCGGCCCGCTACGTCGCGCTGCCCCGCCTGCCGCTGAACAGCAACGGGAAGATCGACCGGCGGGCGCTGCCGGAGACGCCCGGCACCGAACTCGGCCACACCGCCGCGGGCCCGGCGGCACCGGCCGGGGTGACCGCCCGCCGGGTCGCCGAGGTCTGGCGCGACGTGCTGGGACGCGACTGCGGCCCGCACGAGAACTTCTTCGACGCGGGCGGGCACTCGCTGCTCGCCGTCGAGGTCCAGACCGAGTTGTCCGCCCGGTTCGGCCACGACATCCCGCTGCTCACCATCTTCGAGCACCCGACCATCGCCGGGCTGGCCGCCCACCTGGACGCCGGCGGCCATCCGTCGGCGCCGGCGCCCGGCGTCACGCCGGTCGACGCCGATTACGGCCGGCGGCGCCGCGCCATTGCCCAGCGGCCGCGTCCGCGACTTCAGGAGAGGGGAAACGCATGAGTGACCAGGACATGGACGGCGCGCTGGCGGTGGTGGGTATGGCGGGTCGTTTTCCGGGTGCGTCGAGTGTTGCCGAGTTCTGGCGGAATTTGTGTGCCGGGGTGGAGTCGGTGACGGTCTTCTCGGAGGAGGAGTTGGCGGCGTCGGGTGTGCCGGAGTCGGTGTATCGGCATCCGAGTTATGTGCCGGCGAAGGCGAAGCTGGACGGCGTGGAGTTGTTCGACGCCGAGTTCTTCGGTTTCAACGCCCACGAGGCCGAGATGACCGACCCGCAGCACCGGTTGTTCCTGGAGACGGCGTGGGAGGCGCTGGAGGACGCGGCGCACGATCCGGCGCGTTTCCCGGGACGGATCGGTGTCTACGCCGGACAGTCGATGAACACGTACTCGCTCTACAACATGATGCGCGATCCGTCCCTGGCACAGGCGTTCTACCTCGACTACCTGCCCATGATGATCAGCTCGAACGACGACTTCCTGGCCACCCGGGTCGCGTACCGGCTGGATCTGCACGGGCCGGCGATGACCATTCAGACCGCGTGTTCGACGTCGCTGGTGGCGATCCATCAGGCGTGTCAGTCGCTGCTCGGCGGTGAGTGCGACATGG
>NZ_JBEZZR010000087.1:0-3988 GCF_040639325.1 Actinoplanes sp. NPDC023936
ACACAACTCGACGATCTCAGCCTTGAACTCCGGCGTGAACGCCCGCCGCGGCCTCGACCGCTTCTTTCCCACGCTCTCCATAATGCTGGACATCCCCCGCGCCCGCACCGACGAAGTTCTCCTCGACGTCGACGACGTCGCCCTCGGCCACGAAAACCGCCACCGCTGGAACGACCCGAGCCAGTGGGTGTGGTCCCGCGAGCAATCACACACCCCGCTGATCAGCCGGCACCTGTACGAACGCGCTCAGCAGACCGTCAAGAGCCGCGGCACCAACAGCGAAGCCGGCCGTGCACCTCGCCGCACCACCCGCCCGTACCTGTTCCGCGGCCTGATCACCTGTGGCATATGCGGACGCCGCATGGTCGGCAACCTCAACCACGGCCGCCTCTACTATCGCTGCACCGCAAGCCGCGACTTCGTCCGCCAACAACAGATCAGCCACCCACCAGTGCTCTACCTTCGCGAAGACCAGATCATCGGCCCCGTCGACCGGTTCCTCCGCGACGAACTCACCGGCCCGGCCCTGACCGACAACCTCCGCCGCGTAGCCGACGCCCAACACCGCGCAGCACTCGCCGCGAACAACAGCGAAGACGACACCGAAACAATCCGTCAAACGATCACGGACGCCGACGCCAAAATAGACCGCTACCGGGCCGCACTCGACGCCGGCGACCCCACCCTCATCGCCGAATGGATCACCGAGACCACCGCGATCAAGAAAGCCGCCCAGGCCCGGCTCGGCCTCACCGAAGCGGCGCCGCAACGGATGACCGAAGACCAACTCGACGCCATCGTCACAGCCTTCATAGACCTGCTCAAGCTGATCCAAGGGGCGGATCCTCACGACCGAGCGGAACTTTACAGCCGCATCGGCCTTCGGATGACCTACCAATCAGGCCAGAAAACACTGAAGGCCGAGGTCGTCAGTGACGACTTCGGCCGTGTGTATAACGTGTGTCCGAGGGGGGACTTGAACCCCCGCATGAGGCCTCTTGCACACACTCTGACCAGTGGTCAACGAGCACGCTAGAACACCAGCTTGCGGCATTTTCGCCACCTGAAGCCGACTCTGCCGCTCCCCCGGCCTGGCTCCGGCCGTTCGATCGAACGGCTACCGCAAGCAAGCTGCCTGAACTTTCCAACGGGCTCTTTCTGGCTTCAACGGCACGGCCTCCGAGGGCTTCGCACCGTCACCTGGACGGGTGTTTGCCATGGTGAGAGGCATTCCGCTACCCGCTCTGCTGCCACGGATCAACCCCAGTGACCGAGAGGGCCAACGGCGTGAGCCGGTCCGCCGGGCGCGGGTCAGCCGTAAACCGCTGCCGTTGCCGAAGACACCTGCTCCCCCGCGTCGGGACGTGGTGTTCGGGATGTGCGCGATCGAGGGCAAGGGCCGCATCTCTGACGCGAAGGTGATGGCCGCGCTCGGCTGGCAGCCCGGCCTCCGGGTGACCTTTGCCGTCGCGCATGGGGTGATCGTGATCGGCGCCGACGACGCCGGCGGTCAGGCCATCTGCGGTCGGGGTTGCCTGCGGCTCCCGGCGGGGTTACGCCGGGCTGCCGGCATCGGTGTCGCGGAGCGGGTGCTGCTGGCCGGGCTCCCGGAACCGGGACGGCTGATCGTGCACCCTCTCGGGCAGCTGGATCGGTGGTCGGCGGCGGTACACGTGGCAGTGCTGGGTGGTGTCCGGTGACGGCCGCACCCGTGCGTCCCGAGGTCGTCGACGCAGCCCGCACCCTGCTGGACCAGATGGGCATCACCGTCCACGACCTGATCCAGAGCCCGGGCAGCCGTGCGACGGTGCCGACGTTCACGGAGTACGTGCCGGTCGTGCTGGCGGCTATCGGTGAAGGCTCGCGCCGAACTTATGGCAACTATCTGCATAAGGTCGTCGAGCGGTGGGGCGATCGCCGGCTGGGCGAGGTCACTCCAACGGAGATCGAGACGTTGATGCGGCAACTACAGGACGACGCGGTTCGGCGCCGCAACTTCCGGGGCGGCACCAGCACCGGCGAGCATCTGATCGGGGCGCTGCGCTGCCTCTACCGGCGGGCGGTCGCGGACGGGCTGATCGCCGAGGCCGACGATCCGGCACGGAAGGTCGCCAAGCCACGGCGGGCGACCTCGCAGCGGATCGCGTTGCCGGACGACCGGCTCGGTGAACTCGTCGTCGCGGCCGCCGCGTCGGGCAATGATCCGGAACTCGACGCGCTGATCGTCCGGTTCCACATCGAGACCGCCTGCCGCCGCGCAGGCCTGCTGCGACTGCGGCCGATGGACCTGGACGTCCAGCAGTGTCTGGCCATGCTCCAGGAGAAGGGCGGCACCTACCGGCGCCAGCCTGTCTCCCCCACCATGATGACCTTCTTGCTCCACCATGTTCACGACCGCGGGGCGGCCCCGGATCAGCCGTTGCTGCGTTACCGGGACGGCCGGCGCGTCGGCCGGCGACGCTATGACGGGCTGTTCGAACGGCTCGGGCAGCAACTGCCGTGGGTCGCTACCCAGGGTGTGTCCGCGCACTGGCTGCGTCACACCACGCTGACCTGGGTGGAACGGGTCTACGGGTACGGCGTAGCCCTCGCCTACGCCGGCCACGCCGAAAGCCCGAATGACACCGGCACCACCGTCCGCTACGTCAAAGCAACCCTGCCAGAGGTCGCCACGGCCCTCGCCGGGCTTACCGGCGAACCACACCCGCTCGCGCTCGCGGAGCAACCCGAGGTCTAGAAAGCGGCGTGATGTCGCGGCGCGGGTCTGCTGCGTCACGGCATCACGCCGCTGGCCGGATGGCGCGCTGATTCCAGGACTGCGGATTCGGCAGACGCAGCATCACCGTCTGCGCATCGCGATTGATCGATGTCGATAGCGCCCGGAGTTGACCCGCGGTTGTAGCAGCATTCGAGAGGAGACGCCGTGACGGCGAAGATGAGGACTAGCGGGCAGGTGATTGCGCCCGCGTGCCTGGCGTGCGGGTTCCAGTGGGTAACACCCGTGCCGGTTGTCTACAGGGAAGGCCGGCACGTGACCAATTCTCGTGGGCTTATGGTCGGGACCTCGCAGACTTACTCCATCCGTGCCCGTTCTGTGCGGGTGACAACGTTAGCGCGGGCGCTGGCCCCGCCTCGCCGGGCACCATCGGTGACGCTGCCTGCGCTGCTACTGGCCGGGATTGGTGTCTTCGGCGCCGTGCTGCTGGAGGGCTTGTTGTCTGGTAATGGCAGCGGGTCCTGGCCCGGGCTGGCACTACTGCTGGGGCTGACCGTGCCGGCCGGTCGACTCTTCCGCGCCAGGCTGTCCCATAGGGTCACATCAGTGGATATCAGGCGCGCGCGATGGCTGTGGCGACGATGCTGGTTTTGCCGTCGATGTGGGTCCGTATCACTGCATGCCCCCGGCCTTACAGCAGTGTTCGCGCACACCCGACTGGCGCCCAACCTGGTGGCCCATTCGAAGCATTTGAAATGGCGTGCTTCCAAGAAGTTCGTAAGGCAACAATCCACCAGGTAACCGATGATCGTGACGCGCCGAGTCAAGGGCTATCCGAGCGGCGCGCTCGCCCGGCTCACGTCGCAGACACCTTTGAGAAGTGGGCTTAATAAACCTTGACCTGCAAAAACCATTTCGCAGGCGGGCTGACAAGATTTGCACCCGCGACTCCTTGTTCTAATCCGCAAGGGCAGCGATCTTTCATCAGTTGTCACGGGTGTACGTTGACCTGGGGAAACGCGCCCAAGGCGCCGTGATGTGCTTGCATTGGTTTTCAGCCGTTGGCACTGATTTCGGGGGGTTAACGGGGGCCAGTTCAAACCGGAGGGCAGAGGGCGGCCCCGATAGAACCGCGCCCAGCCTTGCCGCGCTCGTGAAGGGCGGCCACGCAGCGGGCGTGTCCCGCCCCGAGTTTGATGGAGACATCGAAACCTGGGAGAAGATCTAGCGATGGCGGCACCGAAGAAGTACCCCGATGATCTGCGTGAGCGT
>NZ_JBEZZR010000088.1:0-3679 GCF_040639325.1 Actinoplanes sp. NPDC023936
CCAAGCCCAACTCCTCGCCCTACTCAACATCGATCCCACCCGACCACGATGGCTATAACGGCAGTCCACAACCATGTGCGAAGTCCACGTCTAGCGTCGGCTGACCCTGTGCTGATTCCGCGCGGTAAACGAGCCCGAACGCATGGGTGACGTCTGTCACCGGGCCGAGGTGCTCGACAGCGGATAGTGACCGAGGTGCCTGTGGGCTTCCTGTGAGTATCGAGGCAGGTCGCGATGCTTCGAGATCCGCTCTGTCTCTCTTGGGCGGCACGTGCAGCCGCTTGCTCTCTGTGGCTGTGTAAAGCCGAGGCGCTATTCGGGATCCTTCCCTCCTGATGATCTTGAGGTTTACAGTCCTCCACCAACTACGTGATGGTTGCGGGGGGATTAGCGGTGGGCAGCATCGGTGTGTTGTTTTGCCGGCGACCGGCCGAACGCCGCCGTGCGATGTCCTGACGTGCGCATTGCGCGTCTCCGGCCGCACCGCGTCCCGTAGGTCAAATCCTTCGCGAGCGAGCCCGGCCACCGCGGACTTCTGTCACCACAAGTTTGTCAGCTAGTGGACCCGGCGTGCTCGCAGCATCGTCGTCGAATCTTGGGGAGAGAGTGTCTTCACCGCCTGCGAAGCGGACCAGAGGTGTCCGTAATATGCGCAAACGCACCGCGATCGGGACAGTGCTGTTGAGCGCGGCAACGGTTGTCCTAGTGGCACCGATCCAGACTGCTTCCGCCGATCCGCTGGGACCCGCGCCTGAGACGGCGCCCACGGAGGGTGCCGCAGTTGCGGCCGCCGAGAAGTACGGTGAACGCGTTGAAGCGCTGTCTGAGCGCACCGAGTTCAGCCAGGTTTTTGCTGAACCGACTGGAGAGCTTCGTTACGAGGCCGCTGCGGTGCCGCAGTTCGTGCACCGGGCTGACGGATCCTGGGACGACATCGACACGAATCTCAAGTCTGGTGCTGACGGCCAGTTGCGTCCGGTGGCGACCCTGGCGGACGTCCGGTTCTCCGATGGCGGTGATGAGCCCCTGGTGAAGCTGGTCCGTGACGGCGAGACCATGACCATGTCGTGGCCGCTGGGTGAGCTGCCGGAGCCGTCGGTGGCGGGGGACTCGGCGACCTATGCCGAGGTACTGCCGGATGTGGACCTTGTAGTGCGGGCGACCCGTACCGGCTTCACGCACGTAGTGGTGGTCAAGTCCGCTGACGCTGCGGCCAACCCCAAAATCCGGGAGCTTCGGTTCGATCTCGGTGGGGACGCGAAGGTCACGACCTTGCCCAACGGCTCGTTGCGAGCAGCTACGGACACCACGATCCTGGCGGTAGCAGAAGTACCGCAGATGTGGGACTCCCGGCAACCGGGTCAAGCGACGCTGGCGGCGCGCAGCGCCCAGGAGGCGCCGCTGGACACTCACAGCAACGTCCCTGAATCCACCCATGAGGCTCCTGGCGACGCTGCCCAGATCGCGCCGCTAGAGACGGAGATCGACGGCAAGGGCGATCTGATCCTACGGCCGGACGAGCGGCTACTCGGCGAGGATGCCACGTTCCCGGTCTTCATCGACCCGCCGTGGGACACCGCCAAGAAGCGGTGGGCCTACGCGACGAACAACAACAGCAACAACACCGACACGTCGGTGGCTCGGGTCGGCGCGGATCCGGAGAGCGGAAAGATCTATCGGTCGTTCTTCGAGTTCCCGACCACGGCCATCGCCGGCAAGTACGTCCGGTCGGCGTACGTGCAGATGAAGCTGGACCACTCGTACTCGTGTGACCCGTCGTGGACGCACCTGTACCACTCCGGTGTGCTCACCACGCCGCGTACGAGCTGGAGCACGCGGCTGATCACGCATCTCGCGTCGGCGGAGTCGAACGCGAACGAGGGTGCCGGTTGCAGCGATTCGCCGCAGCCGGACCAGACCATCAACTTCATCAACGACAACACGATCAGCCCGCTGGTGCGCAATGCGGCGGCGAAGAAGTACAGCACTATCACGTTCGGATTCAGTGCCGGAAACGCCAGCGGCGAGTACGAATCCTCCGTGAGCCGATGGAAGAAGTGGTTCCCCGAGAAGGCGCGGCTGATCACCAATGTCGACGCCTACCCCGGCACTCCGACGGGGCTACAGGTCAGTGGCATCTACTGTTCGACGAACTCGGCGACTCCCGCGACCATTGGAACCCTGACGCCGCAGTTCTCGGCCGTCATGCCCGACGCTGACGGCGACGACGGGGACAACGAGCAGGCCATTCGCGCCACCTGGTCGTTCAAGCGGGTCAACGCTGACGGGACGAGAACCACGCTGACTGCCCCTACATCCGGCCCGGTGCCGGCGAACACCCGCACGACCACTGGGGCGGTCTCCACTCTCGTTGCTGGGACGACCTATGTGATCACTGTCATGGGGACGGACCCGGCTCCCTATAACCTGGAGAGCCCGTGGGCGCCCGACTGCTACTTCAAGGTCGACAACACGGTTCCCAAAGACGTGACGATCACTCAACTGGTCGCTCCGACCGGGGCGGGCACGACAGCGAAGTACCGCTTCTCGTCTACCTCCTCCGACGTGGCGACGTTCCGCTATGGCTGGGAGGAAGCCCGGAAGTGGACTGTCGCCGCAGTGACCAAGGACGGGCTGCGGACCGCGGACGTCGAGGTCACGGTGCCGGCCTACGGCTTGAACGTGCTCTACCTCTATGCCATCGACAACACCCAGAACAAGGCGTCGAAGAACGCGGACGTCAACGTTCCGAGGCCACGTGACGCGGTAGCGCGCTGGGCGTTAGAGACCTCGCCGAGCGTTGATCGGGTAGAGGCTCTTAGCGACCGGCAGACGGCCCTGGGCACTCCTGCGGTCTCCACCCTCACCGCGACGGGTGTGACCTGGACCGGCAAGGGCCATGTCATCGGCGCCGAGAATGTCACCCTCGCCGGCGCGGGTGTACTCAAAGCGGCGAAGTTGCTCGACACCACCAAGAGTTTCTCGGCGGCCGCCTGGGTGAAGCTCGACAGCCTGGACACCCACCAGAACGTGATTTCGCAAGACGGTGCGAACACGTCGAACTTCCAGCTGATGTACCGGTACGAGGACCGCACCGGGGACGGCGTCAAGGACAAGTCGTGGTGCTTCGGGTTCCGGCCGAGCGACACCACCAGCCAGGCCTGGATTCCGTCCTGCGTCGTCAACACGGTGGTCGCCGACCGATGGACTCACATCGCCGGCACCTACGACGCCACTACCAAGACGGTCGCTGTTTGGGTCAATGGCGTTCGTGGGCCTGAGGTCGCGGTCGCGACCGCGTGGGCGTCCAACGGCGCGTACCTGCGGATCGGCAACAGCAAGTACACCAGCACCACCGACACCGACTGGCTGCGTGGCAGCGTCGTCGATGCACAGGTCTTTGACCGGGTGCTGGTCCAAGGAGACTTCGTCGGCAAGCTGGACAGTGACTTCACCGACACCGCGTATGCCGAACCGGGGATCCTGGAGGCGACACGGGTAGCCAAGTGGGGTGCCGAAAAGGCAGTGGCGTGCATCGAAGGCCCTACCACCTTGCGCAACTGTGTCGACATTGATGCTGGCTCCGGAACCTGTCAAGTCAACTGAGACAGTTTGTTGATTTTGTTTAGCTTTCTGCTGCTGGCTGCATGGTCACCGGCGGGTCGGTGGACTGGTCCGC
>NZ_JBEZZR010000089.1:0-2932 GCF_040639325.1 Actinoplanes sp. NPDC023936
CCGCCGAATATGAGGCACTACACGCGATGACCCAGCAGGCCACCGCACCCCTGAAAACCAGCTAACCAACTCTCCATCAAACCCGGGGCTTGACACAACTCGATCGGCTGCCCTCCGCCAAGGTTGCCAAGCAACTGGTGGCAAGCCGTCTCCATGTCGTGTTCAAGCGCACCGGATTCCAGCCGGAGCCCGCTACCTGGCCGGTGCCCGACCATGCGTTCGAACACGCCCGGGAATTCACGCCACGCATGCTGCTGCAAAGGGTCGACTGGCACATTCGCGCCTGTTTGCGGGCCGATGCGGTCCTACCCCTGGCCGATCTGCGGGACGTCACCGAAGATGCCGAAACTGCTCCGCCACTGACATCAGGGTTCGAGCTGGGCGCTTTCGACGAGCGTCTAGCGGCGTTGGTGCAAGAGGCGTCAGTCGATGCCGCGCTGTCGCCCGACACCGAGGACACCGACATGCCGCCTCTGCTCGTAGCGGCCCTCCAGGCGTGGGTGATCGAGACGGGCAACGATCAGGACTACGCAGTCCAGCCCGGGGCCGGAAACCCTCCGATTTTCCATGCGATGCTGCGGCACTTCCTGGACCCTGACACCGACGACCAGGAGCACTGGTCGATCCGGAGCATCGCCAAAGAACACCATCGCGCAGTCATCGCCCGGATCGAACGCCTGAAGCAGGTCGCCGCTCTTGATCCCCTCGTGGCGAAGCGTTCCGCCGTGATCCTCCGTCCGGCGGGCACGCACTGGTCGACCGGGCCGGCGACGACCCAGATGTGGCAGGGGTTCGAGGCCGCCGGCGGCCGGATCATCACGCCGTCACCCGATGACCTCAAGGTGTTCGCAGCGCTCAGCGTTATGCTCAGAAGCCCGAGCAGCGCATTGACGGCATGGTTGATCGCACGGCGACCCGCTGGTGGCACGACGCTGATGGGTCAGATCCTGGGTGCGACGCCGGTCGACCGCAGCGACGGTCCCCGATCGCATGACGGTCCCGACCCGCCCGCCGGTGAGCCGCTCATCGACGGCAGCACCGTTCCCCTCGGTGTCGCCGAGGACGGGTCGCCAGTGAGCACGGGGCTGGAGTCGCTGCGTAAGCACGTCGCGATCTTCGCTGGTTCTGGCTCAGGCAAGACAGTGCTGATCCGCCGACTGATCGAGGAGTGCGCGCTCCGGCGCGTGTCCAGCATCGTCCTCGATCCGAACAATGATCTCGCCCGGCTCGGTGACCCCTGGCCGGAGCCGCCCGTGGGCTGGGGTCCGGGCGACGCAGAGCTTGCCGCGGCCTATCTGGAACACACCGAGGTGATCGTTTGGACACCGCGCCGTCAGGCGGGGCGACCGCTCGTCCTCCAGCCGCTTCCTCATCTGACAACGGTCCTGGACGACCCGGACGACTTGGCCATTGGCCTCGACATCGCGGTCGCTGCCCTGGCACCCCGCGCACGGCTTACCGGTAACACCGCGCGAACTGACCGCGGACGGGCCATCCTGCGGGAGGCTTTGTCGCACTTCGCACACCGGGGCGGCGGGTCTCTGAAGGAGTTCATCGGCCTCTTGGCTGACCTCCCGGAGGACGTAGCGTCACTGGAGCGGTCGGTGGACATCGCTAGTGACATGGCGCAGACCTTGACCGCCGCATGCATCAACGATCCTCTCTTTGGCGGATCAGGTACACCGCTCGACCCGGGCGTGCTCTTAACCCCATCGCGGAACCAACGCGCCCGCATCTCGGTGATCAGCATGATCGGCCTGAGCAGCGAGGAGCAGCGGCAGAGCTTCGTGAGCCAGCTCCAGATGGGACTGATGACCTGGATCAAGGCCCATCCGGCGAGAGATCGTCCGCTCAGCGGGCTGCTAGTGATGGATGAGGCACAGACAATCGCACCGTCCGGGCCCACCACAGCGGCCACTGAGAGCACCCTCGCGCTCGTCAGCCAGGCTCGCAAGTACGGCCTGGGATTAATATTCGCTACACAGGCTCCACGGGGAATTCATAACCGGATCGTCGGCAACGCGGCAACCCAGTTCTACGGCCTGATCAAGGCCACGGCTCAGATCGTCGCGGTACGTCAGCTGGCACAGGGCCGGTCCAGCGAGCCGATCGATGTGTCCGGCTTGAGGGCGGGGACCTTCTACCTGTCCGACGAAGGCGCCGAATTCCGCAAAGTATCCGTGCCAATGAGTTTGAGCCACCATCCGCCGAGCGCGCTGAGCGCGGAGGAGGTGCTTGCGCGGGCACGCCGCTGAGCAAGCGGCCCCAAGCACAACCTCCTTCTATCGCGATCACGAAATCGTCGGAGTGAGTTGCCGGCAGTTGCATGCTGGCCTGCCGCGAACGCGGCGCCGAACCGATCATTCCCAGCCCAAGGCCAGCGGGATCAAGGGCCTGGGCAAACTGCGCTACGTCGTCGAGCAGACCTTCGCCCTGCCCAACCAGTTCCGTCGCCTGGCCGTGCGATGGGAACGCCATCTCGACATCCACGACAGCCTCAATTTCGCTCTAATCTGCTGGCGCCGGCGGATCAACTGGACCGACCAGAGATCGTGTTACGAGCTTTCAGCAGCAACGTCGGCAGACCGAGGCGCTGATGGCGGCGACAGTTTGGCCGGCCGGGCCGTTCGATTGAGGGTCGCTCGCCGCTTGGCTGTGTGCTTGGCTACCGTATCGGAGGGCGACTAGCGACTTGCCGCCCAAGCTCTTTGTCGCCCACCTCAGCGTTGACACTAACGGCGGAGAACGTCAGGCCGACTGTAGTGAGCAGCAACACCAGGGTGACCGGAGAATGATGTGCTCTGGCGTCAGAACAGCCACAACAGAGGCAACGAGAATGGGCTTGACCCGTTTCGACGGACAGGGTCGATGAGTTGATCTTCACGCTACCTTGAGGGCGGGTAGCGGGGCGAGGTTGGTGCCTGCCTCGTAG
>NZ_JBEZZR010000090.1:0-2828 GCF_040639325.1 Actinoplanes sp. NPDC023936
ACCGCTTCTTTCCCACGCTCTCCATAATGCTGGACATCCTCCCGGAGACCCCAGGTCCCCTGATCTTGGATGTCCGTCAAAACGGGGCAGGCCCAAAGGTTCTCCCCGAGCGATGCACGCCGTCCCGTACTGATCCTCCGCCACGGCCGTGCGGCGCCTTATCGGCGGCAGATAGTGCACGCGATCTTGGTCGATTTCTCGGATAGCATCGCCCAGCAACCATCCGGCCGGCCCGGCTATGGGCGCGGCTTTCGGCTGTTCCTGATCGGAGAGGCAGCGCAGTGCGGATTGAGCTAGTCACCGGCGACATCACGGTTGAGCAAGTCGATGCCGTCGTCAACGCGGCGAACTCGTCCCTGCTGGGGGGCGGCGGCGTGGACGGAGCGATCCACCGCAAAGGCGGGCCGGCGATCCTGGAGGAGTGCCGTGCTCTACGGGCCAGCCGGTACGGCAGAGGTCTGAAAGTTGGACAGGCGGTGGCAACCACCGCGGGGCGGCTGCCCGCCCGGTGGGTGATTCACACCGTCGGACCAGTGTTCAGCAAAGAGGAGGACCGCTCTCGGCTGCTGCGCAGCTGTTACACCACGTCGCTCGCTGTCGCCGCCGACCTGGGCGCGCGGTCAGTGGCCTACCCACTAATCTCTTCCGGCGTGTATCGGTGGCCGAAGGATGACGCCGTCGCCCAAGCTTTGTCAGCCCTGCACGCCGAGCCGACCACTGTCGAAGTGATCCGTCTGGTGCTCTTCGACGAGCAGACCCGCCACGCCGCGGAACGTATCTATCAGGCGTTCATCGACGCTCGATGACTCGCTTGGCTAGATCATCGACGCGCTGCCACGCCGAAGGACGGATACCGGAACCGAAGAGATCCAGCTACAGGACACAAGAAAGTCCTGGTGTCCGACGCGCGGACAGCGGCAGATCCGGACGTCGCGTCGGGGCGGGTTCGGCCCTCGCACGATTGGCCTGCCATCCTGCCGGGGTGGAGGAATGGGCGTACAACGGCATGGCCTACCAGACCAACTCGATGTACCTCCTGCCGGAGGACGCGTGGACCTACGAGCTGACCGGGTCGTGCCCGACCTCCGGCGCGGTCGCCGGACTCGCTGTGGTGATACCGGATACGACGCCCGACGGCGAGCAATTCACGCCTGCGGACGCGTTGCATGCCTGGGTGGCTGCCGCTGAGGGACCGCTGCCCTGGCCGGTGCTTCTGCGCTTCATCCGCTTCGTTGAGGCATCCGGCGACATCGTGTCCGCTGGGCCGGCCGCGACCGTGACTGGCGACCTTTCCCTGTCCTTGAACTCGTGGAGCTTCGCGAGTCGAATCTTCGAGGTCGCGTCCTACCATGACGGCGAGCATGACGGTTGGTGCTATGAGCTCTACGAGGTAGAGCCGACCCATACGTCAAACGACTACATCGACATACGCGTCCCCGACCTCCGACCGGCCGGCGGACCGTTCGTACCGGCCCCCGCACAGCAGGTCACCGTCGCCGGGCACGGCAGCCCACGGCTTCCGTGGCCGGTCTTTCGGCACATCCTCGATGCCATCTCCGCCAGCGGCGACATCATCGACGATCAAGATGGGCTGATGGCCTAACCAGTCGGCGGCACGCGCGGACGGCGGCAGTAGAGGACATCGCGCGCCGGTAGTCTTCCGCGGTGCCGAGTCGCTTCTATCGCCGTCGTTGGACCGAGACCCGAGGCGATGAGTTCAAGGGCTGGGGCCACTCGGTCTGGTTCTTCGAGGTCGGCGATGATGGCTGGCCTGTTCGCCAGGTCGAGGTCTACGACGCTGGCCGCATTCTGCGATACGGTCCCGGTCACCCGGAGGACAGCTACGGCGGTCTCAGCGAAGTGAGCCTCTACGACTCCGGCGACGAGTGGAGCGTCTTCGAGATCACGGAAGCCGAGTTCGAGCGCGTCTGGAACTCGAACGGAGAGTGATAGCCCTACCGCGCCTACCGTTCGCCAGCGGAACCTATTAGGAGAGTGAGTCGTCGGCTGCCAGCGATAGCATGCGCACGTGATGGGCTACCGCGAGCCGCCTGCGGGTTTGAGTAAACGGGCGCGCCGCTTCGTCGGAGTTCACGGGATCTGGCTCGAGGCATCGGCTGTCAGCCAATGGCGCCTCCAGTGGGAAGAAGCCGGCATTCCGTCTGCCGTCATAGACCGAGTCGATGAGTATCAGGCTCGGTGGGGTGGGCTTGCCTTGCCTGCCGCACCTGGCTTACCGGAAGACGCCGCCGGCCCGCGGATGCTCGGTGCCGACGTCCCGGAGAGAGAAGGCGGATTTCCCGATCAGGGTTGGTTTTTCGAGGCTGGCCCTCAGCGAACCGCAGTGCCCTACTCGTTCTTGATCAGCTCGGACGGTACCTTCGGCATCGCGAGCGGGGACGATGAGAAGTGGATCCCGCTGCACGGCAGCATCGACGGCTGGGTCGAGTCTCTGGCCTTGGCATACGCAGCTGTGGACAACGCGGACACCGTCACTAAACTGGCCGGATCGGCGATCGACAGCCTCGACCTGACCTCGATGCAACCGGTTGAGCTGGTCAACGGCCGAGCCAACGGCTGGTGGTATCGGCCGGGACTGCTAGTTGCCCTTTATGCCGGTGAATCCGAGTTATTCGGCAGACCCGGCTATCGCACCGCGTTCTTGTACTCGGGCAATATCGACACGGAGTGGCTGTAAGCAAGCGCCAAGCCGGTTGGATCGTGCAGGCCAAGCGCAGTCGGGTAGCCCCGACGCATTGCTGCGCCGGGGCCCCCTCAGAACCGTGCGTGCAACTCGTCGCGGCACACGGCTCAAGCAAGCCACTGGG
>NZ_JBEZZR010000091.1:0-2537 GCF_040639325.1 Actinoplanes sp. NPDC023936
GCAGTCGGGTAGCCCCGACGCATTGCTGCGCCGGGGCCCCCTCAGAACCGTGCGTGCAACTCGTCGCGGCACACGGCTCAAGCAAGCCACTGGGGCGATTTCAGGAGTGCAGAGGTGCTGGTTCCTGCTGTCCGTTTGTAGTTCGGCGGAGGCAGAAGGTGTGAACGAGTCGGGTCTCGTCCGGCAGGCCGTTCCCGTGGATGGCGATGATTTGCCTGGTTATCGCCTTGCGGGTGGTGCGGTGCCATTGTTCCCACTCGCGTGGGCTTTGTGGCTCGCGGTCGGCGTGCAAGAGCAGTTCCCGGCAGATCGGGCAGGTTCCGTGCTGTCTGCGGAGCAGGTGCAGGGTTCTGCGGTCGAGCAGCGGTTTGTTCTTGCTGCGCCGTTCGGTCCAGTAGCCGGCCTGGGCGGGGTCGTCCGGAGACGCGTCCCCGCGGACCAGGCTATGCCGGACGATTTTCGTCCAGGCGAACTTGGGTAGGTAGGCGCCGCTGTTGCGGTCGCCGAACACCCAGCGGTCCTGCCTGTCTGGGTTGTACCGGCCGAAGTACCTGTTGACGATCCAGGGTCTCGGCTTGTGGGGATGGCTGTGGCAGGCCCATTTATAGGCGAGCCGCCAGAGGTGCACGTCCAGCGCTGCGAACACGATGGACGACGCTGCCCCTCGGTAGTAGTTCGCCCAGCCTCGGACGATCGGGTTGATCTTCGCAAGGACGGTCGCCGGGTTCGTGCCACGTAGGGCCCGGAACTCGGCGGACAGGCGTTGCCTGACTCGTTTGACGGCGGCCTTGCTGGGTTTCATCAGGAGCTTGCCGTTGCGTCGGCGGGCGGTGAATCCGAGGAAGTCGAACCCGTCATCGAGGTGGACGATTCTCGTCTTGTCCTCGTTGAAGGCCAGGCCCCTCGGTGCCAGCCAGGCGGCGAGCCGCGTTTTGACGTCTTCGGCCTGCTGCTTGGAGTAGCAGAGGGCGACCATGTCATCGGCGTATCTGATCAGCGAAGGCGAGCCACGTTTTGTCCGCTGCGGATCGCTGCGTTCGTGTCGGACTCCTGCCGCTTCTTCCAGCCCATGCAATGCAATATTCAACAGCAAGGGACTGATGACCCCGCCTTGCGGAGTTCCCGCATCGGTGGGGGCGAAGCCCTTGCCTTTCTCGAACACGCCCGCTTTCAACCAGCCCCGGATTTGAGTCCGGCCGGGAAAGTCCCCGATGGTGGCGAGTAGCTGCTCGTGGTCGATTCTGTCGAATGCTGCGGTGAGGTCCGCGTCCAGCACCCACAGTCGTTGTGCGGTCGCGCCGCACGCCGTGACATGAATGACTTGGATCGCGTCCTGGCAGCTGCGTCCCGGGCGGAACCCGTAACTCTTGGGCTCGAACCGGGCCTCCCACTCGGGCTCCAGTGCGTTCCGGTGCCGTGCCTGGTGGGCACGGTCGGAGATGACGGGAATGCCGAGCGGTCGCTGTTTCCCATTGGCTTTCGGAATGTATACCCGCTTGACGGCGAGCGGCATGAACGATTGTGCGGTGCGATGAGTCTGTTCCGCCAAGTCCATGCGTGCCGGGGAGGTCAACGCGACCTTCCCGTCGATGCCCGCCGTCGCGCGTCCAGCGTTGCGCTGCGCGACCTGGCGCACGCTGACCAGCGTGTTAGACCAGCTGCGCAGCATCAGTTTCTGCAAGTTCCTGACCTGGGGCCAGTCACCGTCCTTCGTCGCCTTGAAGATCCTGCCTCGTAGCCGCCGTACGTTCTCCTCGTGGCGTCGCCAGGCGACGTTGTCCCAGGTCGGGGAGGCGTCCTCAGGTCCGTTCACTCCGAGGGCCGCCATCGCAACATCGAAAGCAAAAGCCGTCATCGCGTCTAACTTGTCCTTCGGTTCGGGTGGTTCCGCTGCTTGATCGTCAAAGGCTCACCCGCCACACGTCAGCCTGCTTTCGCAGCCGGGCACCAGGCCCGGTATCCGGCCAGTTATACGACGACGGCCGGTCAGAGTACCGGTCGTTGATGCCGTCGCTTTCCTGTCACCTTTCGGTCACCGGCATTCGCTTCTTGGGCGTCCTTTTCCCGCCACGGAGTTAAGCTTTCCTCACGGTCGGCCTACCGCAACAATGCTGCGGACCGTAACGAGGTTTCCACGTTCCACACGCGTGAGATACGGCCGGGTCGGGTGCCCTCTTAACCCCGGAGGCGACGGTGTCTACACGACCGTCGAAGAGTCCTCGGTCGTCGTCTGCCGACTTCCAGCGGCCAGCCTCTTTGTCTCCCCGGCATTGCATAACCGACCCGGGAAGTTGCCGTGACGAGGCATCAACGAGGGTTCACCATATTCACCCTTTCGGCCTTCCCCTCACCTGTAACACCCAGTCGGAATGGGTGCCCTTGGGCTTTTCCCTGAGCTTCGCACCCGGCGATTACTCGCCACGCACGTCAGGGCGGGGACCGGTCTGAAGACACTGACCGGGAGCTACGTCTCGGGCATCAAACCCGACCTCCAATCGACGTACTCACTCACTTCGTGCGACCTCGTGTCGCACCTC
>NZ_JBEZZR010000092.1:0-2121 GCF_040639325.1 Actinoplanes sp. NPDC023936
AGTGACAAACCTCTATACCGAGACCCCGCCGCCTTCGTCTCGCGACACTCTTGACACCCGCCGCGAATCCTTAACTACCCGGCATTGGCCCTAGCGCCAGACCATGTCGATCTGCCGCTGGTAGGTGACGTAACCGGCGCGGGCGAACGCCGCCGCCATCGGCGCGTTGCCGACGTCGGTCGCCGCGCGGATCCGCGGGACGTCCTCGGCCGCCAGCAGCGCGGTCCCGGCGGCCAGCACCTCGTCGATGTAGCCCTTGCCGCGATGCGCGGGCACCACCCCGAGGTACGCGATGATCGGGTTGTAGCCGTTGTGCGCGGGGATCACGAAGCCGGCCGGTTCGCCGTCCGGCAGCGTCGCGACCCGCCACCAGTCGTGCGGGCTGGTGTAGCGCTCCAGCTCGTCGTGGTACTGCTCGGTGGCGGCCTGGCGGGCCGTCATCCGGGTCAGATCCTCCCGGCTGTACGCGTCAAGGGTGCCGTCGAGCACCAGGGTCATCAGGTCGATCAGCTCGTCCGGATCGCGGACCGGCCGGAACCGGAGCCGTCCGGTGGGCGCCGGCACCGAGGTGCCGGGGCGCCACTCCAGCCGTAGCCGTTCCACGAACAGCGTCGCCCCGGTGCGCTCGGCGGCCGCCATCCGGTCGGTGGTCGCCTTCCGGACCTCCGGGTCGTCGCGCCAGTCCGGCGGCAGAAACCGGTTGTATCCGGACGGGATGACGCCGAACGACGGCAGCGCGGCGCTCAGCAGCGCCACCCCGTCCTCCGGGTCGCCGTCGATGTCGAAGACGTCCATGTGCATCGGCTCGGGGTCACCGGGGCGCGACCACCAGCCGGCCCGGGCCACCACGCGGTCACCACGCAGCGCGACCCACAACCAGTGCGGATGGCGGCGGCCCGCTGCCAGGTCGGCGGCGATCTCGTCGTTCAAAACGTACGGCAAGGTGTTGAACAGGGGCAGCTCGCCGGGCCCGGTGATCGGGCGGATGGTCAGGTCGGTGTGGCGCAGAGTCAAGGCTTACTCCGAGGAGAGAGTCGCCCGGCCCCGGGAGGACGCGGGCGCGGTGTGCACGGGAAACATCGCTCAGCCCTCCTTTCTTGACGGATGAGGCCCCAGGTGTACGCGGTGAGCCCGGTCCCGCACAACCGATTTAATGGGGCGCATGGATGCTGATCATGTCGGTCGTGCGGTGGCGGAGATGCTGCGCGTGCTCACCCCGCACACCGGCGCCGACTGGACCGTTCCGGCCCGTGACCTGGACTGGAGCTGCCACGCGACGGCGGCGCACATCGCCCACGACCTGATCGCCTACGCCACCCAGCTCACCGGGCGGCCCGCCGGCGACTATCTGCCGCTCGATCTGACGGTCCGGCCGTCGGCCACGCCGGACGAGGTGCTGCGGGTGATCTCCGCCTGCGCGGGCCTGCTCGGGGTGGCGCTGCGCGCCTGCGGCCCCGAGGTCCGCGCGTGGCACTGGGGCCCGACCGACCCGTCCGGGTTCGCGGCGCTCGGCGTGAACGAGATCCTGCTGCACACCTACGACATCGCCGGCGGCCTGGGCCTGGACTGGCAGCCGCCGGCCACCCTGTGCGCGGAGGTGCTGGACCGGCTCTTCCCGGACGCGCCATCGTTCACCGATGCCCCACCCTTCCGGGAGGTGCCACCCGGCGAGCCGGCGTCGGTGCCACCCGGCGATGCGGCGTCGGTGCTGCTCTGGTGCACCGGGCGAACAGCGCTTCCCGGCCTCCCCCGTCGCACGTCGTGGTCGCTGCGCGCCGCCGTCGG
Source organism: Actinoplanes sp. NPDC023936 (assembly GCF_040639325.1). Classification (NCBI taxonomy): domain Bacteria; kingdom Bacillati; phylum Actinomycetota; class Actinomycetes; order Micromonosporales; family Micromonosporaceae; genus Actinoplanes; species Actinoplanes sp. NPDC023936. The sequence continues at coordinate 1,786 of NZ_JBEZZR010000092.1, forward strand.
ATGATCAACGCTCCGGCCGGCCGGCCGCTCTCGCGCAATCCGACCGGGAAACAGGGAACACCAAAGGGTCCGCGGTGCCGCTCGTTGACCTGCTTCAGCTACGGCTAGGGTTGGCGAGCCGTAGTGGGCGCCTGGAACGCGCCGGGCGGGATGCCTGCGTGCTCGACGGCTGGGTTGGCGAGCCGTAGCTCAGGCATGTGATCAAGCCGGGATAACCGTGTTCCGCTACGGCTGGGGAGGCCGAGCCGTAGCGCAGGCATGTGATCAAGCTGGGGTAGCCGTGCTCGGCTACGGCTGGGGAGGTCGAGCCGTAGCGCAGGCATGTGATCAAGCTGG
>NZ_JBEZZR010000093.1:0-1776 GCF_040639325.1 Actinoplanes sp. NPDC023936
GCTAGACGTGGACTTCGCACATGGTTGTGGACTGCCGTTATAGCCATCGTGGTCGGGTGGGATCGATGTTGAGTAGGGCGAGGAGTTGGGCTTGGAGCCATCCGGGTTGGGGGATTTTGGGTGGTTGGCGGTGGTGGGCGGGGATGATTCGTAGGTCGTGCAGGGCTTGCAGGATGAGTCGGGCGGTGGGTCTGACGGCGCGGTTGTCGAAGGCGTAGAAGCCGACCATGTCGGTGCGGTTCTGTTCGGCGAGGCGGAGTCGGACTTCGCGTTCGATGAGGCTGAAGATGAGCAGGGCCAGGCAGATCACGGTGATCAGGGCGGTGATCCTGCGGTTGGTCTGCAGGAACATCGGTGCGACGGCGAGGGGTCCTTTGATCGTGGAGTAGCGCTGTTCCACGGTGTTCTGGGCTTTGTAGCGGCGTAGTACCTCGGCGGCGTCGGCCTGGCTGGTCTCGAGGTTGGTCAGCAGGGCGTACCAGCCGTCGGTAGCGGCTTCGGCGTCGATCGCGGCTTGGTCGAAGTGCCAGGCGAAGACGGGTTTGCCGGTGTCCGGGTCTGTGGTGACCGTGGTGCGCAGGTAGGCGCCGACCCGGCGTTTGCGGCTGATCTGAGCGGCTTTCGTGGTGACGGCGGCGATGTCGGGGTGATACCGGGTGCCCGCGGTCCGGGTGAGGGTGTCCAGGTCGGTGCGGGCCTTGCCGAGTTTCAGTTGCCGGGCGGTCTGGGCGGCGTGCTGGTTCGCGCTGGAGTGGACCAGGATCCGGCGGACCTGGTGCACCGGGTCGGTTTTGCGGCGCCCGGCAAGGTCCATGACGTCCTCGGTGACCCGGTAGGCGCACCGCTGGTCGGCGGGTTTGCGCACGTCACGCAGGGCGATGTAGTCCACCGGCGTGGTGGCGGCGGCATCGATGCTCGCGAACAGGCCGGCCGGAACCCGGGCCGCAGCCAACGGAGCTAGGAACTTGACCTGGGCATCGGTCATCGCAGTGAGGTTGCCGTAGGAGATCAGTTTCGAGTCTCCGACCATCAGGAACCCCGGCGCGGCGGCCAGATCCTGCAAAGAGCGCATGGCCTCGACGACCTGGGCGACCTCACCGGCACCGCCGTCATAGACCTGGTGGAACACCGGCACCGCACCGTCGGCGGACACCGCGATCCCGGCCTGGATCTGCTTCAGGTCCGGGCGCCGGTCCTTCGGGTGCCCCCACCCCGGTGCCGGGTAGTCGGGATCGGTCTGCGGGTAAGCGCCGTACAGCGAGATCGAGGTCATGTCCCAGTGCAACCGGGTGACATCGATGCCGAACCTGTCGATCGCGGCCGCACCGACGGTCCCGACGATGGTGTCGACGTGCTCGGCGACCGCGTCCAGGGCCCGGCCCAGCCGGTCGTCACCCAGCGCGGACGCGGCGATCCCGTACACCTCCGGGACCGCCCACGCCCGCGCCCAGTCACAGATCCCGGCCATCGCGGCCGGGTTCGTCAGCCGGTTCGCGATCAGGATCTCGATGACCTGACCATGCGTTGCCAGAGCGACGTCCCGGACCGGGCACAACCGGTCGATGATCCCGGCGATGTCGATCCGCCGGCAGAAATCCGCGATCACCGGCAGCGAGCCGAGACGCTTCTCCAGCACGACACCCTCGACCAGCTCGGCACGAGCACGCACAGCACTACGCCGAGGAGCACCTGCTACACCCATACCCGACCAACACATCGATCTTGATCAGAGTGACGGCCGTTCACTCCAAAGCATGTGCGAAGTACGGGGCTAGA
>NZ_JBEZZR010000094.1:0-1726 GCF_040639325.1 Actinoplanes sp. NPDC023936
GATTTCTATCATCCATGACTTCAAACAGCTAGTTTCTGACAACTTCTTCGTGCGTTATATCGTCAATCAACAGCAAATTAAGCTTCACGACAGCTCTATTATAGGCTTCTTGGGTAGCTTCAAGCTGAAGGCTTTTATTGCTAGCTACTGATACACCGATCATGCTCATAAATAACTCCGCTACTAGAATCATCTGTAGCTACAGATGATTTTTTTAGGTTAATAAATTATTGATACCAGCCTAAGATTATGCCAGTGAAAAACGAGAAGTAACGCTCTTATAATCCCTTTTTTGTAGCAGATTTTACGACAGATAAAAAAACCGTTATTTCCCACCTAATTTGATGACTACACCATACGCACCCTAAAGGGACTGCCAAATAGCTGATATTGTTAGGTTTATTGAAACTTGAGTGTTTGCAAAGTGTAAACAAAATCGTTATAACTTATTGATTTAAAAATGAAAAAGGTGTTTACAATCTGTAAACAGCCTAGCTTCAAAAAAGTGAAAAACAGCCCCTTTTTACCGCCTTTTGCCGTAAAAATTACGCTTTCCTAACTGGTGAAATTATGGTGTAGTAAGTACACTTTAATGAAATAACACTCAATTATAGGAAAAAAGTGGCGATGAACTATGCAATTTTGAGAACAGCAAAATTAAAGACGATGGGCAACATCGGTGGCAGTCTGGCACACAACTATCGAACGATAGAAACGCCCAATGCTGACCCCAACCTCACCTCTAAAAATCATCATACCGTTGCGACCCCTGAAGCCGTCAAACAGGCAATAAAAGATCGACTTCCTGAAAAAAGACGCTCTGATGCGGTGCTCTGTATTGAGTATTTAATAACCGCCAGTCCTGAATGGGAAGGTTGGGGAAGCAGCAAGGAAGTGGAATTTTTTAAGCGATCTGCTCAGTGGCTCATGGATAAACATGGAGCAGAAAACATTGCAGGTATGAGTGTTCATCGAGACATAAGCACACCGCAACTAGTCGCTTATGTCGTTCCTATTGACCAAAAGGGGAAGCTCAACTGTAAGGATTTTCTAGGCGGCAGGGCTAAATTAAATCAGATGCAAACCGATTTTGCTAAAACCGTTGCTGATTTGGGGCTAACAAGGGGCAAGGAAGGCTCTAAAGCCAAGCATACCAGCATCAAAGAGTATTACCACGACATCAATCACGCGAGGGATTTTAGTATTACGACTTTAGCGCCTAAGCCTGAAATGTTTGAAAGCAAGGCTAGGTATGGGGAAAAGGTCACAGCAGCCGTTATTGATCAAATAGAACCGACTGTGAAGGCTGCTAACAGCATCCTAATGGACTATGAGAAGGCTAGATTGGATAAAAGCGTTGCGGAAGCGAGCTATGACACCCTTAAAAAACGTGTTGAGCCTTACTTGATGGCTATTGATGGGTTAAATCAAGAGGAAATTGCTAGAGTAAACGAAGCAATGCAGCTAGAAAGCCGTAGAATCGCCATAGAGAGAGTTAAATATGAAAGAGCTAGGTATCTATCAAAATAGATAATGAATGCTGTTAAATCTAATTGTGTAGGCATATAGAGTGGTTTCTATAGCCCATTACTAATGGTTTAAGAAAAATAAAATCAATAGAATGCTAAAAAACTTATAAAGTTTAATAAACCTATTGCTTTGGTTGAGGTTAAAAACAAATTGATAGATAAGTTTGAAATCATTGATCGTTTATCTGATTCAATAT
>NZ_JBEZZR010000095.1:0-1561 GCF_040639325.1 Actinoplanes sp. NPDC023936
CCCTCCCTGTCACGCTGATGTGAGACAGCCCGTCTACCAGGGGATACTCTTCCTGGACGGTCTTGAGGAGAGCACATCAGCATGTCGTCGAAGCCCCACGAGAGTCTGGATCCGGACGCCCGGCCCCAGCGGCGGACATTCACCGCAGAGTTCAAGGCGCGGATCCTGGACGAGTACGAGTCGGCGCCGGATGCGGCGGCTCGCGGGGCGATCCTGCGCCGGGAACGGCTGTATGGGTCACATATTCTTGACTGGCGCAAGGCCCGTGACGCCGGAGCCGCGGCCGGCCTGACGGACCGCCGGCAATCGGCCACGCGGGCGGCGAAGAAAGCCGAGAACGCCGAACTTGCCCGCCTTCAGCGCGAGAACGCCCGCCTGCAGGCCGAGTTGGCGAAGACCCAGACCGCCCTGTCGATCATGGGAAAAGCGCACGCGCTCTTGGAACTGCTCTCCGAGAGCGCGGATACCGTGCCGACGCCGAACCCGTCCTCGCCGAGGCGCAGCAGACGCTGACCCCGCTCTGGGGCATCGCGCCCGCATGCCGGCTGACCGGACTGTCGCGGGCGACGCTGTATCGACGCAGTGCGCCGCCGCTGGCCTCAAGGCCGCGGGCACCACGTAAGCCACCGCCATCAGCACTGTCCGACGCCGAACGCCAGCAGGTCCTGGACCTGCTCAACAGCCCGCCGTATCAGGACCTGGCCCCGGCGCAGGTCTGGGCCCGGGAACTCGACGAGGGCCGCTGGTGGTGTTCGGAGTCCACGATGTACCGGATCCTGCGGGCCGCGGGCCAGTCCGGCGAACGCCGCGCCCAGGCCACGCATCCGGCCCGCACCAAGCCCGAACTCGTCGCCGACGCGGCGAATCAGGTCTGGTCCTGGGACATCACGAAGCTGCGCGGCCCGGTCAAAGGCGTGTGGTTCCACCTCTACACGGTGATCGACATCTGGTCCCGCTACGTCGTCGGGCATCTGGTCGCCGCATACGAGGACGGCCAGCTCGCCGAAGCGTTGATCGCCGACGCGGCCGCCCGGGAACGCGTGAACCCGGATCAGTTGATCGTGCACGCCGACCGCGGCGCGGCGATGATGTGCAAGACCGTCACCCAGCTGCTGACCGATCTGAAGATCGGCCGTAGTCACAGCCGGCCGAAGACCTCCAACGACAACCCGTTCATCGAAGCCAGCTTCAAGACCCTCAAGTACGACCCGACGTTCCCGGAGCGGTTCGGGTCGATCCAGCACGCCCGGCAACACTGCGAAGCGTTCTACACCTACTACAACCACGAGCACCGGCATTCCGGGATCGGCCTGCACACCCCGGCCTCAGTTCATCACGGCACCGCCGGACAGATCCGTGAGCAGCGGCAACACACCCTCGACGCCGCCTGGGCCGCGCATCCCGAGCGGTTCGGGCGCCGTCGTCCGCAGCCACCCCGCCTCCCGGACCGGGCATGGATCAACAAACCCGACAACCACGACGCGGACCAGTCCACCGACCCGCCGGTGACCATGCAGCCAGCAGCAGAAAGCTAAACAAAATCAACAAACTGTCTCAGTTG
>NZ_JBEZZR010000096.1:0-1517 GCF_040639325.1 Actinoplanes sp. NPDC023936
CAATGCCGGGTAGTTAAGGATTCGCGGCGGGTGTCAAGAGTGTCGCGAGACGAAGGCGGCGGGGTCTCGGTATAGAGGTTTGTCACTCCAAGACAGCCTCACACCGGGAGCCCCGCCGTTGGAACAGTGTGCCATTACTCGCATGATCACGGTGGCTGCGGGACCGTTCGCGCCGGGTCATCTGGGTGAGTTGACCCAGCAGGTGCCGTTCGAGATGGTCGATGCGGTTCTCGCCGAGACCCGCTGTCTTCAGCGGCGGGTGCGGGATCTGCCGTCACGGGTGGTGGTGTATTTGCTGCTGGCGGGCTGCTTGTTCGCTGAGCTCGGGTATCGGCAGGTATGGCAGCGGCTAGTCAGCGGTTTGGAAGGGCTGCCGGTCGCGGACCCGAGCGAGGCCGCGTTGACCCAGTCTCGCCGCCGCCTCGGCCCGCAGCCGTTACGAGCGTTGTTCGACCTGCTACGCGGTCCGGCGGCCAGTATGGCGGGGCCGGCGCGCTGGCGAGGACTGCTGGTCTGCGCGATCGACGGCACCACCTTGTTCGCGGCGGACAGCGCGGCGAACCTGGCCCGATACTCCAAGCAGCGCGGGGGCCGCACCGGCGGGTCGAGCTATCCGATGCTGCGGCTGGTCACGATCATGGCGTGTGGCACCCGGTCGGTGATGGACGCGGTATTCGGGCCGATCACCTCCGGCGAAACCACCTACGCCAAGGATTTGCTCGCTCGGCTACCGGCCGGGGTGTTGCTGCTCGCCGACCGTAACTTCGCCGCCGGGCATCTCCTCAAACTCGTGACCGGCCGTCAGGCGCACGTGCTGGTCCGGGCCAAGACCGGCCGGGGCGGACCTAAGCTGCCCGTGCTGCTGCGTCTGCGTGATGGTTCCTACCGGTCGGTGTTCGGTGGCCAGAGCGTGCGGGTCGTCGACGCCGAGATCAGCATCAAGACGAAGGCCGGCACGGTTACCGGCGTCTACCGGCTGATCACCACCCTGCTCGACCCGGACACCTACCCCGCCACCGCGATCCTGCGGCTCTATCACGAACGATGGGAGATCGAGACCGCCTACCTGGAGATCAAGTCCAGCATCCTCGGTGGCCGGGTGCTACGCGCCCGCACCCCGGCCGGCGTCGATCAGGAAATCCACGCACTGCTGGTCACCTACCAGATTCTGCGCACCGCGATGACCGACGCCACCAACAGCGACACCAGCGTGGACCCGGACCGGGCCAGCTTCACCATCGCCCTCACCACCGCCCGTGACCAAGTCATCCACGCCGCCGGCGTCATCGCCAGCACCGTCATCGACCTGATCGGCAAGATCGGCCGCCTGGTCCTCGATGACCTGCTACCCGAACGACGACTACGCGTCAACGCCCGCATCGTCAAACGAGCGATCTCCAAATACAACGCCCGCGGCCCGAACATCGACCGCCGAACCTACAAGGCCACCATCAGCCTCACGGTCCTCGCCGGACCAGCCTTGACGACCAGCCCGGATCCTTAACTACCCGGCATTG
>NZ_JBEZZR010000098.1:0-1320 GCF_040639325.1 Actinoplanes sp. NPDC023936
TGGGAAGCCCCTATGTTTGTCAAGTGTTGAGTGGGGCTGTGGCCTGCGGGAATGCTTTCTTGATGATGGTGAATAGGTGGCGGGCGAGGTAGCGCTTGAGGCGGCGGATGGTGTCGCGGTTTGTGTGTCCTTTCGTGGTTCGTTTCTGCTGGTAGGCGCGGGTTTGTTCGTGGCTGCGTAGGCGGGTCAGGATGATGCGGTAGAGCGCGGCGTTGGCTTGGCGGTCGCCGCCGCGGTTGAGTCGGTGGCGTTGTTTGCGGCCGGAGGACATTTCGACGGGGCTGACGCCGCAGAGGGCGGCGAAGGCGGCCTCGCTGGTGATGCGGTCTGGGTTGTCGCCGCAGGTGATCAGCAGGGTCGCGGCGCTGTCGGGTCCGACGCCGTGTTCGGCGAGCAGGTCCGGGGCGGTGGCGGTGATCTGGGTGGTGATGCGGGCGGTGAGTTCTTTGATCTCGGAGTCGAGGTGTTTGATGCGTCGGGCGAGGAGCCGCAGGGTGTAGCCGGCCGCGCTGGTGGTGTCGTCGAGTTGGGCGCAGCGGGTGATCAGAGCGAGGGTGCCCACGCCGGTCAGGGATTCGCGCAGGGCGGGGCCGGCGGTGACCAGGACGGCTTTGAGCTGGTTGATCGCTTGGGTGCGGGCCTTGGTCGCGGAGTCTTTGGCGATCTTGTAGTGGCGGAGTTGTTCCACGGTCCCGTCGCCGGTCTTGGCGATCGCGGTGGCTCGGCCGGTGATCACGGCGTGGGCGGCGGCGATCGCGTCGATGGTGTCGTTCTTGCCGGTCCGGCGGCGGGTGGCCCGGTCCGGCCGGTTCACGTCGTAGACGGTGACGCCTGCTGCTTGCAGGGTTTGTGAGATGCCGGCGCCGTAGGAGCCGCTGCCCTCGACACCCGCGCGGTGCACCGTGCCGTGCTGGCGTGTCCAGGACAGCAGCTGCTGATATCCGGCCGAGGCAGCCGCGAACGACCGGGTCGACAACACGGTTCCCAGGCCATCGGTCACCGCGGCCACATGCTGGTCCCGGTGGGTATCGATTCCTAGCACGACCTCGTCGCCGGGCCGCAGGGATTGAGGCATGATGGTGCTCGTCATCGGTCTCCTCGATCAGCGTCAGGGGCAGGTGGCCGACGCCGGACCGGGGCCGCGGTCAGAGCTGTGACGGTGCCTGCTGCAAGGCCCCTATCGGGACACACGGCATCCGGCCCGGCGTCATCTACTCGCTTCGGCTTCCAGGCGACAGTTCCCACGCAAGGCACCAGCGCCAGCTACGGCTCGAGTCAACCCGAACACCGAAGACAAGAAACATACTCACAGCTACGGCT
>NZ_JBEZZR010000099.1:0-1317 GCF_040639325.1 Actinoplanes sp. NPDC023936
TGTCCCGCCCCGAGTTTGATGGAGACATCGAAACCTGGGAGAAGATCTAGCGATGGCGGCACCGAAGAAGTACCCCGATGATCTGCGTGAGCGTGCGACCCGGTTGGCGATCGAGGCCCGTCGGGACCCGGCGTCTGCGGTCGGGGCGATCCGGCGGATCGCCGATCAGTGCGGGGTCCATCCGGAGGCGTTGCGCGGCTGGGTGAAGAAGGCCGAGGTCGACGCCGGCGACCGGCCGGGCACCACCAGCAGCGACGCCGAACGCCTCGCCGCCCTCGAGCGAGAGAATCGTGAGCTGCGGCGGGCGAACCAGATCCTGAGGTCCGCGGCGAGTTTCTTCGCCGCGGAGTTGGACCGTCCGTCGCGATGAAGGTCGACTTCGTCGACTCTCACCAGGAAGAACACGGTGTCCAGCCGATCCTGCGGGCCTTGGAAGGCACGCCCGCAGCGATCGCACCGTCGACCTACTACGCCGCCAAGACCCGGCCTGTCAGCGCCCGCTCGCGGCGTGACGAGAAGCTGACCGCGCTGATCAAGCAGATCCACGCGGCCAACTACGGCATCTACGGAGCCCGCAAGATCTGGCACGAGCTGCAGCGACGCGGCGTGCGGGTGGCCCGGTGCACCGTCGAACGGCTGATGCGCGCCGCCGGGCTGCGCGGACTGCTTCGGGACAAGTCGCCGCGCACGACCCGGCCCGCGGCCGAAACCGAGAGGCCTCGTGACCTGGTCAAACGCGACTTCACCGCGACCGGCCCGAACCAGCTGTGGGTCGCGGACCTGACGTATGTGCGCACCAGCGTGGGCTGGGTGTATGCCGCGTTCGTGCTGGACGTGCACTCCCGCATGATCGTCGGATGGCAGGTCGCCACCAGCCTCTACACCGACCTCGCCCTCGACGCGTTGAAGATGGCGATCTGGCGGCGTGAGAATCAAGGCGCTGACCTGCGCGGACTCGTCCACCACTCGGACCGGGGCGTGCAATATCGAGCCATTCGCTACAGCCAGCGCCTCGCCGAGGCCGGCGCGGTGGCCTCGGTCGGGTCAAAGGGCGACTCGTTCGACAACGCGATGGCCGAGGCGTTCAACTCCCTGTTCAAGGCCGAACTCGTCCGGAACAAGGGACCATGGCGCGGCCTCGACGATTTGGAGATGGCCACCGTCGAGTACATCGACTGGTACAACAACCGGCGCCTGCACGGCGAGCTCGAACACGTCCCGCCCGCCGAATATGAGGCACTACACGCGATGACCCAGCAGGCCACCGCACCCCTGAAAACCAGCTAACCAACTCTCCATCAAACCCGGGGCTTGACA
>NZ_JBEZZR010000100.1:0-1194 GCF_040639325.1 Actinoplanes sp. NPDC023936
GGGGCCGGGCAGGGTGAGGTTGTGGTCGCTGTCGTAGCCGGCGTCGCCGAGCATGACGCCGATGGTGAGGTCGGTGCGGCCGGTGTGGTCGGCCAGGCGGGTGGCGGTGCTGGTCAGGGCGGTGGTGGTGGCGTCGAGTTGGCGGACGTCGTTGGGGTCTTGAGTGGCGTCGGCGTGCAGGATGAAGTGGTCTTCGCTGACCGCGGTCTGGCAGTTGTAGCCCTGGAGGTAGCCGTTGCGGGTTTTCAGCAGCCGCGAGTCCGGGTCGCTGAGGTTGGCTTGCGGTTGTTTACGGCTGTTTCCGCTGCTGGTCTTGGTGTTGCTGGCCTCGGCGGCGGCTGCGGCGGCGGTGAGGGCGTTGTCGTAGGTGGTGCGGGCGGCGCGGACGCGGCAGTGTTCGTCGACCGGGATCGGGGCGCGGCCTTTCGGGCGGCGGCCGGCGGCGCGGGCTTGTTCGGCGCGTTCGTGCCAGGCGTCGTGGCGGCGTTGCAGGCGGGCCCGTTCGGCTTGCCAGCGGGCCCGGGCGGCGTCGACCGCGCTGACGGCTTTGGGTCGGGGGCCGGTGATCGGGGTGTCCGGGTCGGCGAGGCGGCGCAGGTAGTCCTCGGCCTGCCGGCGGGCGGCGTCGTCCCGGGCCTGCGCGGCGGCTTTCTGGGCGGCGATTTCGTCGAGGGCGTGCTGGATGCGGCGCCGCCGCCCGGAACGGTCCCGCAGGTCGGGGGGTAGTTCGTCACCGCGGTCGGAGCCGTGTTCGGCGTCTTCGGCGGCGTCGGTCGCCGCGGTCTCGGCGAGGTGTTTCTCGGCGAGCCGGCGCAGGCTGTCCTCACCGCGGTTGGCGGTGCGGGCGGCGTTCGCGGCGATTTTCGTGCCGTCGAACGCGACCACCCCGAGCCGGACCATGCCCATCCGGGCCGCGAGCAGCAGTGTTTCGGTGAGCAGGCCGGCCAGGGCGGTTTCGTGGTCCTGACGGAACCGGGCCAGCACGGTGTGGTCGGGGATGTCACCGGCACAGATGATCCGGAACGCGACGTCGGTGTGGCAGAGCCGTTCGATCTGCCGTGACGAGCGCACTCCGTGGGCCATCGCGTAGACCAGCAGGGTGAGCAGCATGTCCGGGTGATAGCCACGCCGGCCGACCCCGCCCAGCTTCGCCCGGGCGTGGAACGCGGTCGTGTCGAGTTGACCGACCGCTTC
>NZ_JBEZZR010000101.1:0-1176 GCF_040639325.1 Actinoplanes sp. NPDC023936
TTGCGGGTGGAGCGTGGTATGGCCGCAGAGAGCAGGGGGAAGCGACTGTTTACTAAAAACACAGGTCCATGCGAAGTCGTAAGACGATGTATATGGACTGACGCCTGCCCGGTGCTGGAACGTTAAGGGGACCTGTTAGCTCTTCGGGGCGAAGCGGAGAACTTAAGCGCCAGTAAACGGCGGTGGTAACTATAACCATCCTAAGGTAGCGAAATTCCTTGTCGGGTAAGTTCCGACCTGCACGAATGGCGTAACGACTTCCCCACTGTCTCAACCACAGGCCCGGCGAAATTGCAGTACGAGTAAAGATGCTCGTTACGCGCGGCAGGACGGAAAGACCCCGGGACCTTTACTATAGCTTGACATTGGTATCCGAATTTAATTGTGTAGGATAGGTGGGAGCCGGTGAAGCTCGGACGCCAGTTCGGGTGGAGGCATTGTTGAAATACCACTCTGTTGGGTTTGGGTATCTAACTTGCGGCCCTGATCGGGTCGAGGGACAGTGTCTGGTGGGTAGTTTAACTGGGGCGGTTGCCTCCTAAAGGGTAACGGAGGCGCCCAAAGGTTCCCTCAGCCTGGTTGGCAATCAGGTGTTGAGTGTAAGTGCATAAGGGAGCTTGACTGTGAGACTGACGGGTCGAGCAGGGACGAAAGTCGGGACTAGTGATCCGGCACTTGCGTGTGGAAGCGGTGTCGCTCAACGGATAAAAGGTACCCCGGGGATAACAGGCTGATCTTCCCCAAGAGTCCATATCGACGGGATGGTTTGGCACCTCGATGTCGGCTCGTCGCATCCTGGGGCTGTAGCAGGTCCCAAGGGTTGGGCTGTTCGCCCATTAAAGCGGTACGCGAGCTGGGTTTAGAACGTCGTGAGACAGTTCGGTCCCTATCCGCCGTGCGCGTTGGATACTTGAGAAGGGCTGTCCCTAGTACGAGAGGACCGGGACGGACGAACCTCTGGTGTGCCAGTTGTTCTGCCAAGGGCACGGCTGGTTGGCTACGTTCGGAAGGGATAACCGCTGAAAGCATCTAAGCGGGAAGCCTGCTTCGAGATGAGGTATCCCACCACCTTGAGTGGGTAAGGCTCCCAGGAGACTACTGGGTTGATAGGCCGGAAATGTAAGCACGGTAACGTGTTGAGTTGACCGGTACTAATAGGCCGAGGGCTTAACCACC
>NZ_JBEZZR010000102.1:0-1017 GCF_040639325.1 Actinoplanes sp. NPDC023936
TTGGGTCAGGTGATCCCTTACGGCGTCTACGACCTGGCCGCGGACACCGGCTGGGTCGGCGTCGGCACCGATCACAACACCGCCGCGTTCGCGGTCGCCACGCTCCGGCGCTGGTGGGACGGCTACGGCCGGGACCGCTACCCGAACGCCCAGCGGCTGCTGATCACCGCGGACGCCGGCGGATCCAACGGCTACCGCACCCGCGCCTGGAAGGCTGACCTTGCCGTTCTCGCCCGCGAGATCGGCCTGCCGATCACCGTCTGCCACTTCCCGCCCGGCACCAGCAAATGGAACCGCATCGAGCATCGCCTGTTCGCTCACATCTCGATGAACTGGCGCGGCCGGCCGCTGATCAGCCACGAAACCATCGTCAACACCATCGCCGCGACCACCACCAGCACCGGCCTGCACGTCCACGCCGAACTCGACACCGGCCACTACCCGACCGGCACGACCGTCACCGACGAGCAGATGACCGCCCTGCCCATCGACCGCCACGACTGGCACGGCGACTGGAACTACACCCTGCGCCCCGAACCGGCCACACCCCGACCCGAACCCGTGTCAGCCCCACCACCGCTGCATCACCTGAACCCGCTTCTGCATCCCGCCATCACCGGCATGTCCGAGACCGCATGGAACGACCTGGTCAACCGGCTCACCATTCCTCACCAAGCCCACCACGAAGCGTTCCTGCACAACCTGCGCGGCCACGCCCGGCCCCGAGGCGGCGGCCGCAAGATCCGCGTCACCCTCGCCCACCAACTACTAGCCACCCTGCTGCACGACCACTACCAGATGCCCCGCAACGTCATCGCCGACCTCTTCGGCGTCGCCGGCACCACCATCAACGTCGCGATCCGCAACATCCGCACCCTACTAACCCAAATCCGGCACCCGATCGAGACCAGCACCGTCAGACTGACCACCCGCACCGACCTCGCAGCACACGCAAGCAACGCCGGAATCAACCCCACCAGCTTGATCAAAGCAGCGAGTTATTAATCGACGGGTCCT